>DATLCG010000187.1:0-41657 GCA_035526525.1 Binatia bacterium | reverse complement strand
CACGGGCACGGGCAGCCGCGCTGCACCGCGAGCCAGCCGGCGGCGGCGGACGCCGGCGGCCAGCCCGAACAGCCACGCCAGTGGCCGCAGCTGCCACGGCGGCGGCGCGGACGAGTACCAGCGCCGCACCAGCGCCTCGCGCACGCCGCTCAGGCCGCCTCGAACTGCATGCGGTACAGCGCGGCGTACAGGCCGTTGCGGGCGAGCAGCTCGTCGTGCCGGCCCGACTCGGCGATCTGCCCGTCCTGCATCACCACGATCAGGTCCGCGCTCTGCACCGTGGACAATCGATGCGCGATGACCAGCGTGGTGCGGCCCTCGACCAGCCGCGCCAGCGCCTGCTGGATGTAGCGCTCGGACTCGGTGTCGAGCGCCGACGTCGCCTCGTCCAGGATCAGCAGCGGTGCGTCGCGCAGCAGCGCGCGGGCGATGGCGATGCGCTGGCGCTGGCCGCCCGACAGCAGCACGCCGTTGTGGCCGACCGGCGCCTGCAGCCCCCCGGGCAGCTTCTCGATGAAGTCCCACGCGTAGGCCGCGCGCGCGGCCTCGACGATCTTCGCCTCCGGCGGCGGCGGGTCGAGGCCGTAGGCGATGTTCTCGGCGACGGTCGCGTTGAACAGCCGCACCTGCTGGTCCACCAGCGCCAGCTGTGCGCGCAGCCGCGCGACCGGGTAGTCGCGCAGGTCATGCCCGTCGAGCCGGATCTCGCCGGCCTGCGGGTCGTAGAAGCGCGGCAGCAGCGACAGCAGCGTGCTCTTGCCGCTGCCGGAGCGGCCGACGAAGGCCACGGTCTGGCCCGGCTCGATCTTCAGGCTCACGCCCCGCAGCGCTTCGGGCGCGTCGTCGGCGTAGCGGAACCGCACGTCGCGGAACTCGATGGCGCCGCGCGCCCGCGCCAGCGCCCGCGTGCCGCCGACCGGCTCGGGCGTCTCGTCGATCAGCTGGAAGATCACCGTCGCCGCCGCCACGCCGCGCTGCAGCGGCTCGTTCACCGACGACAGGTTCTTCAGCGGGCTGCGCAGCGACAGCATCGCGCCCATGAACGACACGAAGCTGCCCGGCGTCATCGCCGACAGCTGGTCGGGCTGCATGATGAAGTACAGGATCGCCGCGATGGCCCACGAGGCGATGAACTGGATCAGCGCGTCGCTGGTGTTCTGCGTCACCGTCAGCTTCAGCTGCAGCCAGCGGTTGCGCTCGTTGATCTGCTGGAAGGCGCGGCGCTCGACCTCCTGGCCGTTGTGGATCTTGATGACGCGCTGGCCCGTCACCGCCTCCTCGGCCGCCTCGGTGACGTTGCCGACCGAGTCCTGGATGCGGCGCGAGATGCTGCGGAAGCGGCGCGCCACGAACTGGATGATGAGGCCGATCAGGGGCGCGACCGCGAAGCAGAACACCGCCAGGCGCCAGTTGACCCAGGCCATGTACGCGAGCATGCCCATGGTGGTCAGGCTGTCGCGCACCAGCGTGGTCGGCACCTGCGTCACCGCCTGCGACACCTGCTCGACGTTGTAGGTCAGCCGCGAGATGAGCTGGCCGGCGCTCTGCCGGTCGAAGAAGCGCACCGGCAACAGCAGCAGGCGGTTGAACAGCTCGCCGCGCAGGTTCACCACGACCCGGCGTGCGATCCAGACCATGCTGTAGTTGGCGGCGAAGCTCGACACCCCGCGCACGAAGAACAGGCCGACCACGGCGAGCGGCATCAGCCGGAAGAAATGGGGATCCTTCTTCCAGAAGCCCTCGTCCAGCAGCGGCTTCACCAGCGCCATGAAGCTGACTTCGGTCGCGGACATCAGCGCCATGGCGCTGATCGCGGCAAGGAACACCGGCCAGTAGCGCAGCGAGTAAGTCAGCAGGCGCCGGTAGACCGCGGACGGTGACGGCGTGGCTTGGACGGTCATGCGGCGGCGTGGATCCCCAGGCCGGGAATGGTAGCGATTCCTTACACTCGACGCCTCACGTCAGCGGAGCCGCGGATGACCCAGACCCTGTTCGAAAAGATCATCTCCCGCGAACTGCCGGCGGCGATCGTGCACGAGGACGAGCACTGCGTGGCGTTCAAGGACATCCACCCCGGCGCGCCGGTGCACCTGCTGCTGGTGCCGCGCAAGCCGCTGCCGAAGCTGTCCGACGCGACCGCGGCAGACCAGGCGCTGCTCGGCCACCTCATGCTCACCGCGGCGAAAATCGCGCGCGACCATGGCTGCGGCGACGCCTTCCGCCTCGCGGTGAACAACGGCGCGGGCGCAGGGCAGACGGTGTTTCACCTGCACCTGCACATCCTCGGAGGCCGGCCGATGAAATGGCCGCCGGGCTGAGAGCGGCGGGCGCGACGCCGCCCCGCGCTCAGTTGGCCAGGTAGAAGGACTGCGGGTTGAAGTACACGGCCGGCAGCTCGCCGCCACTGGTCACTTCGCTCATCTTCAGCACCGAGCGCGAGCCTTCCGGCACACCTTCCATCCGGATCTCGGACAGGTACCAGTATTTGCCCGACTGCTGCAGCGCTCCGGGCGGCGAGGTCAGCCGCTTGACCACTTTCGGGCCCTCGTAGAACTCCGCGCGCACCGGCACGCATGCCGCGCGGTCGATCCATGCCTTGACCGAGGTGTAGCGGGTCTCGACGGAAGGCAGCGGCTGGTAGGTGACGACGTCCGCCGGACGCCCGTCGACTTCCTCCTGCCCGCCCGGCTGCCCCTTCATGTCGCCGAAGGCGCTCTGCAGCTGCTTGTAGTCGTAGTAGCTGAAGTCGGAGCCCATCAGCGCGCCGTCGGCGAACGTGCCGGTCACGCGACGCACGCGCCCGACGGCCGGCGCATAGACGTACATGCCATCGCGCAGGAAATCGTCGGTCTCGGCGACCAGGTAGGCCGCGCCCTTCAGGTTGGCGGGCTCGTCGATGCGCAGCATGGTGCGCACCTGCCCGGCGTGGCTGCCTTTCTGCACCTGGCTGACGAACACGCGGCCGCGCATGGTCTTGGCCGCACCGCTCTTCGGCGTGGTCACCAGCTCCATGCCCTGGATCTTCATCGCCGGGGGAAAGTTCGCTCGCATGCAGTCGGCGAGCGCCTGCGCGGGGTCGGCGGCCTGCAGCGGAACCGACAGCAGCAGCGCCAGCATCGCAGCGACGGAACGCGTCATTCGATCCCCCTTGCCTGCCCGGACCGTGCGGGTCCGGATTCATCCTAGCAGCGGCCCGCGACGACCCGCTCTCAGTGCCCGCTGCCCGCGCCGGGCATGGGTCCCGCCAGCAGCTGCGCATCCACGCGCCGGTCGAACCAGCTCATGCCCCAGTGCAGGTGCGGGCCGGTGGCGCGGCCGGTCATGCCGCTCAGGGCCACGACCTCGCCCCGCTTCACGACCTGGCCCTGCTTCACCTGCAGCTTCGACAGGTGCATGAGGGTGGAGCTCAGGCCGTGGCCGTGATCGAGGATCAGCGTGCCGCCGGTGTAGTACATGTCCTTCGCCGCGAGCGCGACCACGCCGCCGGCGGGCGCGCGCACCTCCGTGCCGACCGGCACGGCGACGTCCACGCCGTAATGCGGCTGTTTCGGGATGCCGTTGAGGATGCGCTGGCTGCCGAAGATTCCGGAGATGCGCCCCTCGCACGGCCAGGCGAAGGACTGCGCGAAGTCGCTGCGCGCGGTATCGCGCATGCGCGCGGCGCGGGCCTTCGCGTTCTCGCGCTGGATGCGCTTCAGCGCCGACTTCGGCGGCGTCACCTTGTCGGGCGGCACGCCTTCCAGGCGCTGCACGTCCCACTCGCGGCGCGCCACGGCATGCGACCAGCGCAGCTCCGCGCCCGCCGGCGAGCGAACCACCAGCTCGACTTGTGCGGGCGCGTCGCGGTCCAGCCCGAAAACGAAGGCGCCGTCCGGCGCGACCCGCAGCGGCATGCCGTCCAGCGTCACCTGGCTGCCGCGCTCGACGTGACCGACCAGCACGCCGCCCTGGATCCAGTCGCCGCGCAGCGGCAGCGCGGACGGCTCATCGGCCTTGTCCGCGGTCGCGGCCTGCACGGCGCAGGCGCTGGCCGCGAGCGCGAGCAGCAGCGGCGCGAGCGGGCGCGCGGAAATCACGCCTGCGGCGGCCGGGCCTGCGCCGTCAGCTGCGCGACCGCGTCGTCGAGCTTCAGCGTCTCCTGCCGCTCGCTGCCGAGCCGGCGCAGCGTCACCGTGCGCTCCTCGGCCTCCTTGCGTCCGACCACGACCAGCACCGGCACCTTCTGCAGCGAGTGCTCGCGCACCTTGTAGTTGATCTTCTCGTTGCGCAGGTCGGTCTCCACGCGCAGGCCCGCAGCCACGAGCGCCGCCGCGGCGTCGCGTGCATACGCATCGGCGTCCGAGACGATGGTCGCCACCACCGCCTGCACCGGCGACAGCCACAGCGGCATCGCGCCGGCGTGATGCTCGATCAGCACGCCGAGGAAGCGCTCCATCGAGCCGACCATCGCGCGATGCAGCATCACCGGGTGCTTGCGCGCCGAGTGTTCGTCGACGTACTCGGCGCCGAGGCGCTGCGGCATCATGAAATCGAGCTGCATGGTGCCAAGCTGCCAGGAGCGGCCGATCGAGTCCTTCAGGTGGTACTCGACCTTCGGGCCGTAGAAGGCGCCCTCGCCCGGCAGCTCGGTCCAGCTCACGCCAGCGGAGCGCAGCGCCGAGCGCAGCGCGTTCTCGGAGACGTCCCACACCGCGTCGGTGCCGAGCCGCTTCTCGGGCCGCAGCGCCAGCTTGATGGTGACGTCGGTGAAGCCGAAATCGGCATAGGTCTGCATCGCCTGGCGATGGAACGCGGCGACCTCGGGCTCGATCTGGGCCTCGGTGCAGAAGATGTGGCCATCGTCCTGCGTGAACGCGCGCACTCGCAGCAGGCCGTGCAGCGCGCCGCTCGGCTCGTTGCGGTGGCAGCTGCCGAACTCGGCGTAGCGCATCGGCAGGTCGCGGTAGCTGCGCAGGCCCGCGTTGTAGATCTGCACGTGGCCCGGGCAGTTCATCGGCTTCACGGCGTAGGTGCGCTTCTCGGAATCCGTGAAGAACATGTTGTCCTTGTAATTGTCCCAGTGGCCGGATTTCTGCCACAGGGTCACGTCGAGGATCAGCGGCGCGCGCACTTCCTGGTAGCCGTTGCGGCGCGCGGCGGCACGCACGTACTGCTCCACGGCCTGCCACAGCGCCCAGCCCTTCGGGTGCCAGAACACCATGCCGGGCGCTTCTTCCTGCTGGTGGAACAGGTCGAGCTGCACGCCGAGGCGGCGATGATCGCGCCTGGCGGCCTCCTCCAGCATGCGCAGGTGATCCTTCAGCTCCTGCTCGCTGGCGAAGGCGAGGCCGTAGATGCGCTGGAGCTGCGCATTGCTGGCGTCGCCGCGCCAGTACGCGCCGGAAACCTTGGTCAGCTTGAAGGCGTTGCCGAGCCTGCCGGTCGACGGCAGGTGCGGGCCCCGGCACATGTCCATCCAGGCATCGCCCTGCCGGTAGATGGTCAGCGTCTCGTCGGCCTTGAGGCCTTCGCGGATCCACTCGGCCTTGAACTTCTCGCCGGCCTGCTCGAAGTGCTTCACCGCCGCATCGTGGGACCAGACCTCGCGCACGATCGGCAGGTCGCGCTGCACGATGTCGCGCATGCGCTGCTCGATCTTCGCCAGGTCGGCCTCGGTGAAAGGCTCCGCGCGCGCGAAGTCGTAGTAGAAGCCGGTCTCGGTCGACGGCCCGAAAGTGATCTGCGTGCCCGGATACAGCTCCTGCACGGCCTGCGCCAGCACGTGCGCGGCGTCGTGGCGCAGGACCTCCAGCGCTTCCGGCTTCTCGCGCGTCACCAGCTCGAGCGTCGCATCCTGCTCGATGGTGCGATTCAGGTCCCACAGCTGGCCGTTGACCTTCGCGACCACCGACTTCTTCGCCAGGCCCGGGCTGATGCCCTGGGCGATGGCGAGCGCGGTCGGCGGCGAGTCGAAGGATTTCTTCGCGCCGTCGGGGAAAGTGATCTGCACGCTCATTTGCCGGCCCTCGCGTGGGCCGCGGCCGCCTGCAGCCGCGCCAGCGTGCGCTCGCGGCCCAGCAGCTCCAGCGTCTGGTCGATCGGCGGCGAGATCGCCATGCCGGCGACGGCGACGCGGATCGGCTGCGCCACCGCACCGAGCCCGAGCTGCCTGGACTCGGCGAGGGCATGCACTGCGGCGTGGATGCCTTCGGCCTTCCAGTCGCCCAGCCCGCGCAGCGAGCCGGCCAGCGAGTCGAGATGCTCGGCAGAGGCTGCGGTCAGGTGCTTGGCCGCGTCCTTCGGGTTGTACTGCGTGACGTCCTCCCAGAAGAAGCGGCTCTTCTCGGCCATTTCCACCATCGTCTTGCAGCGCTCGCGCTGCGCCAGGATGACGTCGGCCAGAGACGGGCCGTGCGCCAGCCGCTCGGCGGGCACGCCCAGGCGCTCGAGGTGCCAGCGCAGCTCCGGCTCGACGCGCGCCGGCTCGACGCGCTTCAGGAATTCATGGTTGACCCAGACCAGCTTCTCCATGTCGAACCGCGCCGGCGCCTTGTGCACCTGCGTGATGTCGAACAGCCGGATCATCTCCTCGCGCGTGAACAGTTCCTGGTCGCCGTGCGACCAGCCGAGGCGGACCAGGTAGTTCAGCACCGCGTCCGGCAGGAAGCCGAGCGTGCGGTAGTCGATGACGCTGACCGCGCCGTGGCGCTTCGACAGCTTCACGCCATCGCTGCCCAGGATCATCGGCACGTGCGCGTAGCGCGGCGGCGTGGCGCCGAGGGCCTTGAGGATGTTCATCTGGCGCGGCGTGTTGTTGACGTGGTCGTCGCCGCGGATGACGTGCGTCACCTGCATGTCCCAGTCGTCCACCACCACGCAGAAGTTGTAGGTCGGCGTGCCGTCCGAGCGCGCGATGATCAGGTCGTCCAGCTCGTCGCTCTGGAACTGGATGCGGCCCTTGATGAGGTCGTCCACCACCACGCTGCCGCCCTCCGGGTTGCGGAAGCGCACCACCGGGTCGACGCCGGCCCGCGGTTCGGTGCGATGCCGGCAGCGGCCGTCGTAGCGCGGCTTTTCCTTGCGCGACATCTGGCCCGCACGCATCTCTTCGAGCTCCTGCTTCGTGCAGTAGCAGTGGTAGGCGGTGCCGGCCTGCAGCATCTGCTGCGCCACCTCGCGGTAGCGCTCGAAGCGCTGGGTCTGGAACACCGGCGTCTCGTCGGCCGCCAGCTCCAGCCAGCGCATGCCGTCGAAGATCGCCTGCACCGCGGCCTCGGTCGAGCGCTCGCGGTCCGTGTCTTCGATGCGCAGCAGGAAGCGGCCCTGCTGCTGCTTCGCGTACAGCCAGGAATAGAGCGCAGTGCGCGCGCCGCCGATATGGAGGAAACCGGTCGGGCTGGGGGCGAAGCGGGTGGTGACCACGGACGGGGCTCGGGACTCGGGACTGGGGCTGGGAAAAACGCGCGCGAATTTTATCAGTTAGGTGCTGCGCGAAAACGTAGAATCCCGCGCTGCTGCTCCCCAGCCCCTAGCCCCCAGCCCCGCCGCATGCCCCGCCTCTTCGTCGAGCAGCTCACCGTCCTCGACTGCGCCTTCCTCGACGCGCAGCGCGGGCTCGTGGGCGAGAGCTGGATCGTGGACCTCGCGCTGGACGGCGAGCTCGACGAGCAGGGCATGGTGCTCGACTTCGGGGAGGTGAAGAAGCGCCTGAAGCGGGCGCTGGACGACACGGCCGACCACAAGCTGATCGTTCCCGCGGGTGCACCCGGCTGCGCGCACACGACCCAGGGCGACACGCTGCGGCTGCGCTTCGAGTCGGCGACGGGCGCCATCGAGCACCGGTCGCCTGTGGCCGCGGTGTGCCTGCTGGAGGCGGCTGAGGTGACCGCGGACACGCTGGCCGCCCACCTGCACTCACGCCTGCGCCGCGTGCTGCCCCCCAACGTCCGCGGCGCCGACCTCCACCTGCGGCACGAAGCCATCGACGGTGCGTACTACCAGTACACCCATGGCCTGCGGAAGCATGCCGGCCATTGCCAGCGCATCGCGCACGGGCACCGCTCGCGGCTGCAGATCGCGGTGGACGGCCGGCGCGACGAGCGGCTGGAGCGCCGGCGGGCGGAGCTGTGGAAGGACATCTATCTCGGCACCGCGGCGGACATCGCCGAGCACGTCGGCGGCCGGCTGCGCTTCGCCTACCGCTCGGGGGAGGGCGAGTTCGAGCTGGTGCTGCCCGACGATCGCTGCGAGCTGCTGCCGGTGGACACCACCGTGGAGCGCATCGCCGAGCACCTCGCGGCGCAGGCCGCCTCCGAGCGGCCGGGCACGAAGGTCGAGGTCCGCGCCTACGAAGGCGTGATGAAGGGCGCCGTCGCCACCCGCGGCTGAAGGTTCCCTGTTGCGCTGCAGCAGCAAATATCGGGATTTTGTTCCTGAGTTGTGTTAATTTGGGAACATGGTTGCGTTGCACGCCTGAACCCGGGAACGCCGTGAAAGCCGAACTGGACGCCCTCGACGTCCGCATCCTCGATCATCTGCAGCGGGACGCCACCCTGCCGGTCGCCGACATCGCGGCCAAGGTGGACTCGTCCAAAACCGTGGTCTGGCGCCGCATCCAGCGCCTGATCGACGACGGCGTGATCCGAGAGCGCGTCGCGGTGCTCGACCACCGCAAGGTCGGACTCGGCGTCATGGTGTTCGCGCACGTGAAGCTGGCACGCCACGGCAGCGACGCGCTGACCCGGTTTCTCGACGCGATCAAGCCGTTTCCGCAGGTCATCGAGTGCCACACGCTGATGGGCAACTTCGATTTCCTGCTGAAGGTGCTGGTGCCCGGCATCGAGGATTACGAGCAGTTTGTGTGGCACCGGCTCTCCAAGATCCAGGGCGTGCAGGAAGTGATGTCCTCGATCTCGATGAGCCAGCCGATCAATTCCACCCGCCTGCCCGTGAAGACCGCGGCGGCCTGAACCGGACACTCCGATGGCGAAGAACCCCGGCAAGACGCCGCAACCCCTGCAGCTGCACATTCCCGAGCCGAAGTGCCGGCCCGGCAAGCACGCGGACTTCAGCGGCCTGGCGATCCCGCCCGCCGGCAGGCTGGCGCGGCCCGCGATCGACACGCCGGAGAAGGACCTGCGCCACCTGCCCTACGAGCTGATCCGCGTGCTCGACGACGACGGCAAGGCCGTCGGCCCGTGGGACCACAGGCTGCCGCCGGAGAAGCTGCGCGAGGGTCTGCGCCACATGCTGCTCACGCGCGAATTCGACGAGCGCATGATCAAGCAGCAGCGACAGGGCAAGACCAGTTTCTACATCAAGAGCACCGGCGAAGAAGCGGTCGCGGTCGCCCAGGCGATGGCCCTCGATCCCAGGGACATGCTGTTCCCGAGCTATCGCCAGCAGGGCCTGCTGGTGGCGCGCGGCTGCCCGCTCCTGCGCCTGATGAACCAGATCTTCAGCAACCGGCAGGACAACCTGAAGGGCCGGCAGCTGCCGATCATGTACAGCGAGCCGGACTACGGCTTCTTCTCCATCTCCGGAAACCTCGGCACCCAGCTGCCGCAGGCGGTGGGCTGGGCCATGGCCTCGGCCTATTCGGGCGACACGCGCATCGCCGCTGGCTGGATCGGCGACGGCACCACCGCCGAGGCGGACACCCACTACGCGCTCACCTTCGCGGCGGTGTACCAGGCGCCGGTCATCCTCAACATCGTCAACAACCAGTGGGCGATCTCGTCGTTCCAGGGCCTCGCGGGCGGCGAGCACACCACCTTTGCCGCGCGCGCCATCGGCTACGGGCTGCCGGGACTGCGCGTCGACGGCAACGATTTCCTCGCGGTGTATGCGGCGACGCGATGGGCCGCGGACCGTGCCCGCTCGAACGGCGGCGCCACGGTCATCGAGCTGTACACCTACCGCGCGGCCGCGCATTCCTCGAGCGACGACCCTTCCGCCTACCGGCCCGCGGACGAATGGAAAGCCTGGCCTCTGGGCGATCCGGTCGAGCGCCTCCGGCAGCACCTGGTCGCGATCGGCGAGTGGGACGAGAAGCGCCACGAGGCGCTGGTCGCGGAGCTCGCCGGGCATGTGTCGGCGCAGCTCAAGGAAGCCAGCAGCCACGGCACGCTCGGCAATCCGCCGCCGGACGACCCGGGCTCCATGTTCGAGGACGTGCTGAAGGACATGCCGGGGCGCCTGGTCATGCAGCGGGAGCAGATGCTCGCGCTGCGCGCCCTGCCCGACGCGCCGGGCGAGGAGCCCTGACATGGCGCGCATGAACATGATCCAGGCCATCAACTCGGCGCTGGACACGGCGATGGGCCGTGACCCCAAGGTGCTGACCTTCGGCGAGGACGTCGGCTACTTCGGCGGCGTGTTCCGCTGCACTGCCGGGCTGCAGAAGAAGTACGGCAAGACGCGCTGCTTCGACACGCCGATCGCCGAGGGCGGCATCCTCGCCGCGGCCGTGGGCATGGGGGTGTACGGCCTGCGGCCGGTCGTCGAGATCCAGTTCGCCGACTACATCTATCCCGCCGTCGACCAGCTGGTCTCCGAGGCGGCGCGCCTGCGCTATCGCAGCGCGGGGGGCTTCACCGCGCCGATCACGGTGCGCACCCCGATGGGCGGCGGCATCTTCGGCGGCCAGACGCACTCGCAGTCGCCCGAGGCCATCTTCACCCACGTCTGCGGCCTCACCACGATCATCCCGTCCAACCCTTACGACGCGAAGGGCCTGCTGCTCAGCGCGATCGAGGTCGACGACCCGGTGATCTTCTTCGAGCCCAAGCGCATCTACAACGGGCCCTTCGACGGCCACCACGACCGGCCGCTCACGCCGTGGAGCAAGCACGATCTCGGCGAAGTGCCCGAGGACTACTACACGATCCCACTGGGCAAGGCCAACGTCGTGCGCGCGGGCTCGAAGGTCACGGTGATTGCGTACGGCACGATGGTGCACGTGTGCCAGGCCGCGGCGGCCGAGACCGGCATCGACGCCGAGATCATCGACCTGCGCTCGCTGCTGCCCCTGGACCTCGACACCCTCGTGGAGTCGGTGAAGAAGACCGGGCGTTGCGTCGTGGTGCACGAGGCCACGCGCACCTGCGGCTACGGCGCCGAGCTCGTCTCGCTGGTGCAGGAGCATTGCTTCTACAGCCTCGAAGCGCCGATCGAGCGCGTCACGGGCTGGGACACGCCCTACCCGCACGCCTACGAGTGGGACTATTTTCCCGGCCCGAAGCGCGTGGGCATGGCGCTGAGAAAGGTGCTGGAGGACTGAGGCCATGGGCGAATATCACTTCAAGCTGCCGGACGTCGGCGAAGGCATCGCCGAGTCCGAAATCGCGACCTGGCGCGTCAAGGTCGGCGACACCATCCGCGAAGAGCAGCCGCTGGTCGACATGCTCACCGAGAAGGCCGCGGTCGAGATTCCCTCGCCGGTGTCCGGCAAGGTCACGAAGCTCCACGCCAGCGCCGGCGACAAGGTCGCGGTGGGATCGGTGCTGGTCACGATCGAGCTGGACGGCGCGGCGCCGGCGGAAACCGCCAGGCCCGCGGGCGCCGCTGCCGCAGCGGCCGCACCGGCGAAAGCCGGGGCCCGGAATCCTGCCGACGCAACCGCCGCGGCAAAGGCGCCGGGGCCCGGCGTTCGCCGGGATGACGCGAGCTACTACAACCCCCTGCCGGCCGCGGCGCCGTCGGTGCGCAAGCGCGCACGCGAGCTGGGCGTCGACCTGCACCACGTGCGGGGCAGCCACAAGTCCGGGCGCGTGCTGCACGAGGACGTCCTGCGGCACGCCTCCGGCGCCGCGGCGCCGCCGCCCCTTGCCGCGCACGCAACAGGCGCCGCCGCCGAAGACCGGGTCACCGAGATCAGGCTCATCGGCATGCGGCGCAAGATCGCCGAGGCGATGGAGCGCTCCAAGCGGCGCATTCCGCATTTCTCCTACGTCGAGGAGCTCGACGTCACCGAGCTGGAGGCGCTGCGCGTGCACCTCAACGAGGTCCACGGCGCCCAGCGCGGCAAGCTCACGCTGCTGCCGTTCCTGGTGCGCGCGCTGGCCGTCGCCGTGCCGGAGTTCCCGCAGGTGAACGGCACCTACGACGAAGAGGCCGGCATCAACCGCCGGCACACGGCGCTGCACGTCGGCATCGCCACGCAGACGCCGAATGGCCTGCTGGTTCCCGTCGTGCGCCACGCCGGGCGCCTCGACCTGTGGCAGTGCGCGGCGGAAATCTCGCGGCTCGCGCAGGCCGCGCGCAGCGGCAAGGCGACGGTGAAGGAGCTGTCCGGCTCCACCCTCACCATCACCAGCCTCGGCAAGATGGGCGGCATCGCCTCGACCCCGGTGATCAACGCGCCGGAGGTCGGCATCGTCGGCGTCAACAAGATGGTGCAGCGGCCGGTGGTGCTGAACGGCGCCATCGCGGTGCGCACGATGATGAACCTGTCCTCCTCGTTCGATCACCGCATCGTCGACGGCTACGATGCGGCCTCGTTCATCCAGCGGCTGAAGTCCCTGCTGGAGCATCCGGCCACGCTGTACCTGCAAAGCCCCGTGCTATAAAAAGCGCCCTTCGAGGCGTCCGCAGCATGCCTGCAATCGAGTTCTCCGCGCGCAAGTCCATCGAGCAGGTCGAGGAAGGCCGCGAGCTCGCGCCGAAGTTCGATGCCGAGGGCCTGATTCCCTGCATCACCACGGCCGCGAAGACCGGCGAGGTGCTGATGCTCGGCTACATGAACGCCGAGGCGCTGAAGAAGACCATCGAGACCGGCGAGGCGCACTACTGGAGCCGCAGCCGCCAGGTGCTGTGGCACAAGGGCGCGACCAGCGGCCTGGTGCAGAAAGTCACCGAGCTGCGCGTGGACGACGACCAGGACGCGATCTGGCTGCGCGTGGAAATCCCCGGCGACGCCAGCTGCCACGTCGGCTACCGCTCGTGCTTCTACCGCTCCGTGCCCATCGGCGGCGGCGCGCTGCAGTTCGAGGAGCAGCAGAAGGCCTTCGATCCGAAGAAGGTCTACGGCGACGCGCCCAATCCGACCAAGCTCTAGGCGCCTGCTCAGTCACCCGGCGCCGCATTCCAGAACTTCGCGCCGACCTTTCGGTACTCCTCCGCCCGCAGAGTCCCGCGCGCGTCGCGCCACAGGCTCAGCGCCCCGGACGTCCCGGTGACGAACTGCTCCGCCCCGATCGCTCCGTAGCGCGCGACCACCTCCGGGCGCGGATGGCGGAAATGGTTGCGCCAGCCGGCGGCATGGAGCACGCGCGACGGGTGCACGGCCGCGACGAATGCAGGCGTCGATGAAGTGCGGCTGCCGTGGTGAGGCGCGACCAGGACGTCGGCGCGCAGCTCCGCGGGATGATCCCGCAGCAGCCGCTGCTCGGCTTGCGCCTCGATGTCGCCGGGCAGCAGCACGCTGAAGGCGCCGTCGACGCGCAGGACGCAGGAGCGGTCGTTGTCGCCCTGCGCCGTGGCGTCCGGATGCAGCGTCGCGAATCGCACGCCGTCCCATTCCCAGCGCAGGCCGTCGCGGCAGGGCGCGCCGCGCTCCGTGCCGATCTCGCGGTCGATCGCGATCACCCGCCGCAGCGCGGGCACGCCGCCGGCGTGGTCGTTGTCGCCGTGCGACAGCAGCAGCGCGTCCACGCGCCGCAGCCCGGCGCGCAGCAGCCAGGGCGCCACCACCGACTCGCCGGCATCGAAGCCGTCCGCGAACGCCGGGCCCGCGTCGTAGACCAGCGCGTGATGTGCGGTGCGCACCACGACTGCGAGCCCCTGCCCGACGTCGAGCGCCGTGACTTCGAAGCCGCCACGAGGAGCGATCGGCGGGGCCATCGCCAGCGGCAGGAAACACAGCAGCCCCAGTGGCCGCAGCGGCACGCCGCGCGGTGCGAACAGCAGCATCACGCCGAAGGTCGCGGCGAGCAGCGACGTCCACCCCGGCGCCGCCGGCAGCCACAGCTGCGGCAGCAGGGCTGCGCGATGCAGGCCCGCCGTGAACAGCTCCGCCGTCCAGCCCGCGCCCTGCAGCAACGGCGTGCCCGCGGCAGGCCAGATCCATTCCAGTGCGAGGGCGCCTGCCGCCCATGGCGTCAGCACCGCGAACAGCGGTACCGCGGCGACGTTCACCAGCGGCGCGACCCAGGACGCGCCCTGGAAGAAGAACAGCGTGAGCGGCGCCAGTGCCACGGCGATCAGCAGCTGCAGCCACAGGGCGCCGTGCCAGAAACCGGGCCGGGCGCTGCGGCCGAGGCTCACGTAGAAGATCGCGGCGACCGCTCCGAACGACAGCCACAGTCCCGGCGCGGTGATGGCGAGCGGATCGAGCAGCAGGCAGGCCAGCCAGGCCAGCGCCAGCACCTGCGAGGCCTGCGCCAGCCGGTGCGTCCAGGCCGCAGCCAGCAGGATCCACAGCATCAGCACCGCGCGCTGCACCGGCGGCTCGAAGCCGGCGAGCAGTGCGTAGACGCCGGCTGCGGCACCCGACACCCACAGCGCGGCGCGCTGCGCGGGCAGCCAGTGCAGCAGCGGTGGCCAGACCGACCAGGTCCAGCGGCCGAGGAAGAAGGCAACGCCGGCCATCAGTGCGATGTTGAAGCCCGAGATGGCGACGAGGTGGCTGGTGCCGGTTGCACGGAACGCATCCCAGTCGGCGTCGGTGAAGGCCGAGGTGTCGCCGACGGTCAGTGCCGCGATCATCGCCGCGCCCGCGCGCTCGCCGAGCGCGCCGCGCAGGTGATTCACCACGCGCTGGCGCAGGGCCGCCAGGGAAAGCGGCGCCGCGCGTTCGCAGGGTGCGGCGTCGCGCACCGTGCCGACTGCGCCGACGCCACTGCGCGCGAGCCAGCCTTCGTAGTCGAAGCCGCCGGGATTCAGCGAGCCGTGGGGTGTGCGCAGGCGCAGCAGCAGGCGGCGGCACTCGCCGCCCTGCACCGCGGCGTCGGTGCGGTACCACGCCACGCGGATGCGATGCGGCAGTCCTTGCGCGACGGGCTCGAGCACGAAACGCAGGCTTCGCGACTCGCCCGTCCCCGACGCGTCGGGCAGGCTCGCGACGCGGCCCTCGACCCAGGCGTCTTCGCCGGTTCGCGCCGCCGGCCAGCGCTGGTCCAGCAGCGATCCGGCGCGCAGCGTGGTGAACAGGACGCCGAGCACGGTGGCCGCCCAGACCGTCCGCCACGGTTCCGCGGCGCGGCGCGGCAGCAGCCACGGCGCGAGCCCGGCCCCGGCCAGCGCCGCCAGTACGGGAAATGCCGGCAGCGCCGGCAGCAGGTGCACCGCGATGACGCCCGCGGTGAAGCCGGCGGTCAGCGCGCGGAGTCCAGCGGGACGAGCCGCCCCTGCTCCAGCCGGCATCGGCGATCCATGCGCGCCGCGAGGCCCAGGTCGTGCGTCACCACCACCAGGCTGGTGCCGAGCTCGCGGTTCAGCTCCAGCATCAGCTCGAACACGGCGCGGGCGTTGTCGCTGTCGAGGTTGCCGGTGGGTTCGTCGCCGAGCACGCAGGCCGGCCGCGTCACCAGCGCCCGCGCCACCGCCGCGCGCTGGCGCTCGCCGCCCGACAGCTCGCCGGGCTTGTGGTCGAGCCGCTGGCCCAGTCCCACGCGCTCGAGCAGCGCGCTCGCCGCCGCGCGCGCATCCTGGACCGGGGTGCGCCGCAGCAGCAGCGGCATGGCGACGTTCTCGAGCGCGGAGAATTCCGGCAGCAGGTGATGGAACTGGTAGACGAAGCCGAGCGCGCGGTTGCGCAGCCGGCCGCGGCCGGCCTCGGACAGCGCCGTCATGTCCTCGCCCATCACGGTGACGCTCCCCGCGGACGGCGGCTCGAGACCGCCCAGCAGGTGCAGCAGCGTGGACTTGCCCGCCCCCGACGCCCCGACGATCGCCACCGACTCGCCGCGCGCCACGTCGAAATCCAGCCCGCGCAGCACCTCGAGATCGAAGCGCGCGTCCTTGAACTGCTTGCGCAGCCCGCGTGCGGAGACCACCAGCTCACTCATACCGCAGCGCCTCGGCGGGGGCGATGCGGGAGGCGCGCAGCGCGGGGTAGATGGTGGAGACCAGGCCCAGGAACAGCGACAGGCCGCCGATGCGCAGCACGTCGGACCGCTTCAGCTCCGACGGCAGGTCGCTGATGTAGTAGATCTCCGGCGACAGGAACTGCTGGCCGGTGAGCGTCTGCAGCAGCGGCACCAGCGTCTCCACGTTCAGCGCCAGCAGCACGCCGAGGCCCACGCCGATAACGGTGCCGAGCACGCCGATCAGCGAGCCCTGCACCATGAAGATGGCGAGGATCGAGCGCGGCGAGGCGCCCAGCGTGCGCAGGATGGCGATGTCGGCCTGCTTGTCCTGCACCGCCATCACCAGGGTCGAGACGATGTTGAAGGCGGCGACGCCGACGATCAGCGACAGGATGATGAACATCACCATCTTCTCGGTGCGTACCGCGCGGAAGAAGTTGGCGTGCTCGCGCGTCCAGTCGGACACGTAATAGATGCCGTCGAGCTGGTCCGCCAGCTCGTGCGCGATGCGTGGCGCCTGGAACAGGTCGGTCAGCTTCAGCCGCACGCCGGTGACGCCCTCGCCCATGCGGTACAGCGCCTGCGCGTCGGCCAGGTGAATGAGCGCGAGCCCGCGATCGAACTCGTACATGCCGATCTCGAACACGCCGACCACCGTGAAGCGGCGGAAGCGCGGCAGCACGCCGGCGGGCGTGATGCTGGCCTGCGGGATCATCAGGTCGATGCGGTCGCCGACGGCGACGCCGACCGCGTGCGCCAGCTCGATGCCGAGCACGATGCCGTACTCGCCGGGCTCGAGGTCCGCCAGTGCGCCGGCCTTCATGTGGCTGGCGACTTCCGACACCTGGGCCTCGCGCTCCGGCAGCACGCCGCGGATCAGCGTGCCCGACAGCGCGCTGCCGACCCGCACCATGGCCTCGCCCTGGACGTACGGCGCGAGCGCCACCACGTCCGTCCGCTTCGACGCCTTGTCGGCGACGTCCTGCCAGCCCGCGAGCGTGCCCTCGAAAGCCGAGATGGTCGCGTGCGAGGCCATGCCGAGGATGCGCGTACGCAGCTCGCGCTCGAAGCCGTTCATCACCGACAGCACCACGATCAGCGCCATCACGCCGACGGCGATGCCCAGCATGGACACCAGCGAGATGAACGAGATGAAGTGGTTGCGGCGCTTGGCGCGCGTGTAGCGCAGGCCGATCCACAGCTCGAGGGGGTGCTTCATGGGCGCGGATTAAAGCAGGCTGCGCGGCGCCGTGCCGGAATTGCGATCACACCGACAGTTCCGCGCGCGCGGCCTGACTAGTCTGGAGCCGTCACCCCTCGGGAGCGCGCCATGGACGGTGCTTCAGCGGCTCCGGCGCACTTCGGCCGGGACCGGCATCAGGATCTGCTGGCCACGCAGCTTCACGCGGCCTTCCGCGGCGAACTCGTGCAAGGCCAGGCCCGCGGCCTCCCGCGAGCATCCCGCGAGGCGGCCCAGATCGGTACGGGTCACCTTCAGCCGAACCGGAGCGGCCGCGTCCTGCACCGCGCGCTCGGCCAGCTCCACCAGCACGGACCAGAGCCGCTCGCGCGCCGGCAGCAGCGGCATCTCGGCCAGGCGGCGATTGGCGATGCGCAGCCGCGCCGCGATCTGGCCGCCGAGCTCGAGCCAGAGCTGCGGATGACGCGCCGCCAGCTCGAGAAAATGCGCGTACGGCAGCTCCAGCACCTGGCACTCGGTGCGCGTGCGCACCTCGGCGCTGCGCCCCCGCACGCCCGGAAACAGGCCCATCTCGCCGAAAAAATCGCCGGGGTGCATGTAGGCCAGCAGCACCTCGCGGCCATGCCAGTTCGACAGCCGCACCGCGATGGAGCCGGACAGCAGCAGGTACAGGCTGCGCGGCAATTCGCCCTCGCCGAGCACGACCTGGTGCTTGCGCCACCGGCGCTGGTGCCCCGCTTCGAACAGTGCCCGGAACGCGGGCTCGCGGCTGAAGCGTTCGTACGGCGTCGTGGTCATGGCTGCTTTCCCCCGACGCCACTTTGGGAATGCCGCAGCGGTCCGGTCAACCGCGCGCGCGGCGCTATGATCCTGCCGGGGAGCATCGCGGGGGACGCAGCGTGGCGGCAGGCGCGGCCGGTGCGGCAGAACGGCCCATGAAGTACTGGGCGTTCCTGTCGTATTCGCATGCCGACGAGGCCGCGGCAACGAAGCTGCACCGCGCGCTGGAGAGCTACACGCTGCCCGCCTCGGTGCGCAAGGCACACGGCCTGCCGCGGCGCCTGATTCCCGTGTTCCGCGACGTCGAGGAGCTGGAGGCGGCCGCCGGCCTGACCGGCCGGCTCGAGCAGGCGCTCGACGGGGCGCGCTGGCTCATCCTGTTGTGCTCGCCCGCCGCGGCGAAGTCGAAGTACGTCAACGCCGAGGTCGAGTACTTCCTGCGGCTGCACGGCCCGGACAAGATCCTCTGCGTCCTCGCCGAAGGCGAGCCGCCCGACTGCTTCCCGCCGGCGATCCGCGCACTGAAGGACGAGCCGCTCGCGGCCGACCTGCGCGCCGGGGCCGACGTCGATCTCGCCATCCTCAAGCTGATCTCGGCGATGGCGGTGATCGGGTTCACCGAATTGCGCAATCGGGAGGCGCAGCGCAGGAAGCGGCAGCGCTTGCTGGCCGCGGCAGGCGTCGCCGCAGTGTCACTGGGCGCGTTGACGTACTGGGATCTGTTCCATCGCGAGCTGGTGAGCTATTGCTCCGACTACGAGTTGCGCTGGGGTGTCTGGACCGAATCCGGGCCGCTATCGCTCGAAGCCGTCGGGCACCGCAACCAGAGCTACCGCTTCGTCCGATTCGGGCGGCTGC
This sequence comes from Binatia bacterium, assembly GCA_035526525.1. Lineage (GTDB taxonomy): Bacteria > Pseudomonadota > Gammaproteobacteria > Nevskiales > Nevskiaceae > JACPFV01. The sequence continues at coordinate 22,811 of DATLCG010000187.1, read as the reverse complement.
GGCCGCCGGTGCGGGTCGACATCGTCAGCGGAAAAGGCGCCTGCAAGGGGTTTGGTCTCGGATCCATGGCCGGTGGCGCACTGGGCAACGCGGACAGCCTGATCGGCTCGCCGGCCTGCAGCGCGACTTTCACCTACGCGGAGGACGGAGCGCTGCGGCAACAGGTTCTGCGCAATCGCAACGGCGCGCCGCGCGAGGAGATGACCTACGTCAGCCCCGAGGTCGCGCAATTCACGCTCGAAGGCTACGCCTTCGCGGCATCGAGAACGGGCATCTACTACGCCGAATTCAAACGCGCCGCCGGCGGGCCGCTGGCCGGGCTCGACCAGGAGGTCCGTTTCTTTCAGTCACGCGGCAACCCGCGCCCGGACGGCTTCGGGCACTTCGGCTACGCCTTCGGCTATGACCCGGCCGGCCGCCTCATCCGCACTGCCGCGCTCGACGCAAACGGACGGGACTTGGGGGAGATCGTCATCCGGGAGTACGACGACGCTGGCCACGTCGTGGCCGAACGGCTGCTGGACGGCTCCGGCAATCCCCGCCAGGAGATCGACGGCTGTTATGGGTATGCACGCACCTTCGATCGCTGGGGCAATACGCTCACCGACACCTGCCTGGACGCCGCGGGCCAGCCGGGGCTCAATCGGCCCGGCTTCTCGAGCAGCGTCTGGGCCTACGACGAGTTCGGGAACGTGGTGCTGTCGTCGCGACTGGGCCCGGACGGGCGTCCCGTCCCAGGGGACTGGGGCTATACGGAACAGCATCTCCGCTACGACGATCGGGGCTTCGAGATCGAGCGCGCCTTCTTCAATGGCCCCAGCCAGCCGGCGACCGATGAGGAAGGCGCGCACCGCTGGGAGGTTCGCCGTGATGAGCGCGGCAACGCCCTCGAATATCGCTACTTCGATTCTGCTGGCAGGGCGATCTGCATCTATACCGGCGTTTGCCAGTGGAGACTGACCTACGACCCGCGGGGCAACGTGATTGCCCAGGATTATTTCGACACCCAGGGCAAGCCCCAGCTGATCTCGCACGGAGCGGGGTTGCGCGTCACGTTCGACGCGCTCGGACTGGCCACGGAAGTCGTCCGGCTGGGACTCGACGGCAAGCCTTACCTTCCACCCGATCTGGGCTGCGCGATCGTCACGATCAAGCGTGACGAGCGCGGATTGATCCGGGAGCGGCACTGCCTGGATGCGCAGCGCCGACCGCATCTTCAAAACGAAGGCTACGCCAGCAGCCGGTTCGTCCAGGACGAAGTCGGCAACGTGGTCGAGGTTCGCCATTTCGGCGTGCAGGGGAAACCCACGCGCAACCGGGACAACTTTGCCGTGAGCCGCGCTCGCTACGATCGCCTTGGACGCAAGATCGAGGAAGCCTATTTCGACGAGCACGAGCAACCCATCCGCCATCGGGATGGCTACTTCGCCCGTCGCTCGGAGTTCGACATGCGTGGGCGGGAAACCCAGCGCAGGTTCTACGACGCGAACCTGCGGCCCGCCAGCGTGCCGCCTTATGGACACTTCGGCGTCCGTTACGAACGCCTGCCGCACGGCGAGGTGACGCAGGAAATCCTGCTGGACGCCGAAGGCCGGCCGCGCGCGGGCGCCTTGCTCGCCCGCATCCGGCACGGTTACGACTCTTTTGGCCGGGAACTCGAGCGCCGGTCCGAGGACGGCGCCGGCAAACTCGTGCCGGGCCTGGACGGCTGCGCCCTGTTCCGGTCGGCCTATGACTCCACGGGCCGGGTGCTGCAGGAGACCTGCCTGGACGCCGCCGGGAAACCCGCGCTGCGCAAGGGATCCGGCTGGGCACGGCACGTCATGGCCTACGACACAGGCCGCAAGTCCTCGGAACGCTTCTTCGACGCGGCTGGCAAGTCCGTGGAGCCGCAGCGGTGACAGTGCTTCGCGCTGCAGGACGTTTCCGGGTGCAGGACTGGATGGATCGCGTCTCAGCGACGCGGATCGGCAGTTCAAGCCCGGGCTAGCCGCTCCACTCCACCTTCGCTCGCACCGGGTTCACCACCACCAGCGCTCGCTCGCGCGCGAGGCTTTCACTGCGCAAGGGCTGAGGAATCGCCTCGGCATCCCGCCGCCAGCCCACCACTTCTGCCGAGCCGCCCACGCCGCCGCCGGCGTCCGGATCGCAGATCGCCACCAGCACGTCGCTGTGCTGCGCCAGGTACGCGCCCAGCTTGCGGTACTGGCGCTCGCGGAACGAGCGCGTGGCCAGGTCCACGACGTCGGCGTCCATCGGCCAGAGGTTCACCACCGAGGCGCTCTCGTCGAGCACGCGGCACATCGTCGCCCATTGGCCGCGCATGACGGCTTCGGCATCGGCGGCGCCGGTGCGCACCAAGCGCTCGTTCCAGTCGGCCAGCAGCGTTTCCGGCGGCGTGGGCAGCACCGTGCGGATGCGGCAAGGCACTCCCTGCGCGTAGAGCCAGTCGCGCGCGGTCTCGGCGAACAGCAGGTCCGCGCCGGGCGCGAGGCCCATGACCAGGGTGACGTGCGCCGGCTGCCGCTCGTCGATCACCCGGGGCAGCACCTCCTGCACCAGGCGCTCGCGCACCCAGTCGGCCTGCGTCGCCGGCAGGATCAGCGATCCGGTGCAGCCGAGCACCAGCTCGCGCGCGCCGTCGGGGGCCGTCTCGGGCATCAGTGCAGTGGCGGACACCGCGGCCGCGCGCAGGTGGAACATGCGCCGCCGGCCGTAGCGCTTGGCGAGCTCGATCTCGCCGGCGTACAGCAGCTCGATGCCGTCCATGCCGCCTTCCAGCATCAGCTGCGCGGCCAGCGCCTCGGTGACGTAGATGCTGCCGGGCGGCGTGACCGGCTCGATGCGCGCCGCCAGCGACACGTGGCTGCCGTAGTACAGCTTGCCGAGCCCTACCGGGTCCCAGCCGACGTAGACCGGCGCGTAATGAATGGACAGCCGCACGTTCATCGCGCCCAGGCCGCCGCTGAACTCGCGCCGCACGCGCAGCAGCGTGTCGAGGATCTCCAGCGAGGCGCGCGACGCCGCGGTGGCGTCGTCCATGACGATGTAGAGCGCATCGCCCCAGGTGCTCTGCAGCAGCACGTGCCGCGCGTAGCGCGACAGGCTGCGCGCCACCTCCGGCATCAGCCGGTTCCAGTACGCCGGCAGGTCCGCATCCGGCAGCCGCGAGAAGCCGGTCATGTCGGCGAAGATCAGCGCGGCATGACGGCGCTGCAGCTCGCGTGACGCCGTCGCCGGGGCCCTGAACGACCAGACGGCGGCGCTACCCGTGCCCGCCGCGGTCGCGCCGAGCTGCACGCGGGAGCCGCCGGCGCCGCACGTCGTCAGCGTGTGCCATTGCGCGCCGGTCTGGCGCGCGCGCAGCCGCGACAGTCCCACCGCCACCTGCCGCGCATAGTCCAGCGCGCGCTCATCCTCGCCGGCCACGAAGCCGCTGACCGTGGAGACTTCCTGCGCCGCATCCGCCAGCCGCTCGACGCGGCGCGCCCAGTCGGCGCCGAGTCGCGCCGTCACCTGCGCCAGCGAGTCGGCGCGATCGGCCGGCAGCACGAGGTGCAGCGGCACGCCCGCATCGTGGAATGCCTCGGCGACCTCGATCTCTGAGGCCTGTCCGGGCACGACGAACAGGGACGCACAGCGCAACTGCCCGGCGTGGTCGGCAGCAGCCTCGCCGCCACTGCCGCCACCCGGCAGCACGCAGGCGAACGCCGGCAATGCCAGCGACGCCAGCACCGACGCATCGATGGCCTGCACCGCGCAGACCTGGCGCAGCTGGCGCAGGGTGCGGCTGCGGCCGGTGGCGTCGCGCGCCAGGAAGGCGTCGGCCCGGCGCAGCGCCGCGCCGGCCGCCGCCGCGTCGCCCTCGACCAGCGCGAGCTCGGCGTCGGTGACGTGGAAGAAGTAGCGCGCGGCGTCGTCGTCGGGGCGTTCTGCCGCGAGGACGTCGCGCACCGCGCGCGCAACGCGGCGCGAGCCGTCGCGATCGCCAGCCAGCAGGAACATGCTGGCCGCGTTGACTCCCGAGAACGGCTTGCCGGTGGCGTGGAACGCGGCCGCGTAGGCGGTCGCCGAGGCACGGTACTGCCCGGCGCTGCCGGCGCCGCCGCGAAGCGCCATCTCCTTGTAGAGACGACCGCGCAGCGCCAGCCAGTCCTCGTCGGCGCCGTCGCCGGCATCGTGCCGCTGGTACAGCTCGGCGGCCTGTTCGAGATTGCCCAGGTCGGCGAGCGCCAGGCAGGCGAGATACGCGAGGCGGCGGTCGTGCGGCTGCTCGGCCAGCCCGCGCGTGGCGAGGTCATAGCAGCGCAGCGCATCGCCACTGCGGCGTGCTGCGACTGCCTGCTCCGCCGTGGATGACGCCATCGCTGCCCCCGCAAGCCCCGGGCGATTACAGCATGGCGGGCGCGCGGAAACTGCCGGCGCGACGACACTTGCTGCGCCCGGAACCGCTGACTTGCCGCCGCCGACCGCGGGTGTATAGTCGCTTCAGATTCCGGGGCTAAGCGGTTTATGCGCAAGGGATTCTTGGGTGTAGCGGCAGGTCTGGCGCTGATCGCGTCCGCGCACGCCGACGTGCTTTCGCTGCCGGAAGGCGAACCCGTGCCGCAGATCAAGCTGCCGGCGAAGGGCCTGTCCCAAGCCGAGGTCACCAAGCAGTTCGGCGAGCCCCGCCGCAAGCAGCAGACGGTGGGCGGGACCGCGCCGAAGCAGCCACCGATCACGCGCTGGGACTACGACGGCTACTCCGTGATCTTCGAGCGTGACCGCATCGTCGACGTGGTGGTGCCCGGCGCACCGCCGAAGATCTACGACAAGGACAAGCTCGAGGCGATGCCGGTGGCGTCGGCGCCCGCGGCGACCGGCGCGGATGAATCGCCGGCGGCGCCCGAGGCCCCCGCCGCTGCGACGCCTGACGCGGAGACCGCGCCCGGCGCGGCCCCGGCCGACGGCACGCAGAAGCTGAGCCCGCAGGTGCACGAAGAACCCGCGCCGGCCACGCCCGCGCACTGAAATCCGATGAGCACCGTGCTGCCCGCGGAGTGGGCGCCGCAGGCGGCTGTGTTGCTGACCTGGCCGCGCGCCGACGGCGACTTCGCGCGCTGGTTCGATCGGGTGGAAAAGAACTTCATCGCCATCGCGCAGGCGATCGCGCGCTTCGAGCCGGTCTGGATCAGTTGCGCGCAGGAGCCGGAGGCGCTGCGGCGCCGCCTGCTGGCGGCCGGAATCGCCGAGGCGCGCCTGCGCATCTTCCCGGTCGAGAGCGACGACGTGTGGGCGCGCGATCACGGGCCGGTCACCGTGCTCCGCGACGGGCGGCCCGTCCACCTGGATTTCACCTTCAACGGCTGGGGCGGCAAGTTTTCCGCCGAGCGCGACAACCGGGTGACACGCCGGCTGAAGGAACTGCGCGCGCTGGCGGCGCCGGTCGAAACGCTGGACTTCGTGCTCGAAGGCGGCGGCATCGAGTCGGACGGCGCCGGCACGCTGCTCACGACCGAGCGCTGCCTGCTGGCGAAGACGCGCAATGCGCGCTACGACCGGGCCGGCGTCGAGGCGCGGCTGAAGGAATGGCTCGGCGTGCGTCGCGTGCTGTGGCTGAAGCATGGCGACCTGCTCGGCGACGACACCGATGGCCACATCGACACCCTCGCCCGCTTCTGCGACGCGCGAACCATCGCCTGGCAGGATTGCGAAGACGCGGCCGATCCGCATCACGCCGGGCTGAAGGCGATGGGCGCGGAGCTTGCGGCGCTGCGCACCGCCGACGGCGAGCCCTACCGGCTCGTCCCGCTGCCGCTGCCGCGCGCGATCCACGACGAGACCGGCCGCCGGCTGCCCGCGGGCTACGCCAATTTCCTGATCGTGAACGGCGCGGTGCTGGTGCCTACCTACGGCGATCCGGACGATGCGCTCGCGCTGGAGCGCCTGGAGCCCTGCTTCCCGGGACGCGACATCGTCGCCGTGGATTGCCGGGCGCTGATTCACCAATACGGCAGCCTGCATTGCGTGACGATGCAGGTGCCGGCAGAGGCAATGACACAATAGGGCCGTGACGCAAAAACTCCTCAAGGTCGGCCTCGTCCAGCAGGCGCTGAAAGACTCCCGCGACGGGAACCTCGCCGAGAGCGAGCGCGGCGTGCGCGATGCGGCGCAGCGCGGCGCGCAGCTGGTACTGCTGCAGGAGCTGCACTGCGGCAGCTACTTCTGCCAGACCGAGGACCCGGCGCACTTCGCGCTGGCCGAGACCATCCCGGGGCCCTCGACGCAGCGGCTGTCGGCGCTGGCGAAGGAGCTCGGCATCGTCATCGTCGGCTCGCTGTTCGAGAAGCGCGCGCCCGGGCTGTACCACAACACCGCGGTGGTGCTGGAGCGCGACGGCTCGCTCGCGGGCAAGTACCGCAAGATGCACATCCCGGACGATCCGGGCTACTACGAGAAGTTCTACTTCACGCCCGGCGACCTCGGCTTCGAGCCCATCGCGACCTCGGTCGGCAAGCTCGGCGTCCTGGTGTGCTGGGACCAGTGGTACCCGGAAGGCGCGCGCCTGATGGCGCTCGCCGGCGCCGAGCTGCTGCTGTACCCGACCGCGATCGGCTGGAACCCGTCGGACGACCGCGCCGAGCAGGAACGCCAGCGCGAGGCGTGGATCACGGTGCAGCGCTCGCACGCGGTCGCCAACGGCCTGCCCGTGCTGGTCGCCAACCGCGTCGGCTTCGAGGCCGATCCGTCCGCCCAGACGAAAGGCTCGCAGTTCTGGGGCAGCAGCTTCGTCGCCGGCCCGCAGGGCGAATTCCTGGCGCGTGCCGGGTCCGACAAGCCCGAAGTGCTGGTGGCGGACGTCGACCTCGCGCGATCCGAGAACGTGCGCCAGTGGTGGCCATTCCTGCGCGACCGGCGCATCGATGCCTACGGCGACCTGCTGAAGCGCTACCGCTCGTAATCCCCTGCATCCTGTCGGGCCCCTCGCGCGTACCATCCGTACGAACCCGGTGCCGCCATGCAACGTCGAACCTTCCTCCTGTCCCTCGCCGCCGTCCTCGGCAGCCGCTGGGCCGCCGCTTCCCCGGAGACCGCCGTGACGCCGCTGAAGAAGCCGAAATCCGACTGGAAGAAGATCCTGCCGCCCGAGCGCTACGCGATCCTGTTCGACGAGGACACGGAGCGCGCCGGCAGCAGTCCGCTCAACCACGAAAAGCGCAAGGGCACCTTCGTCTGCGCGGCCTGCGGGCTGCCGCTGTTCGACTCGAGCAGGAAATTCGAGAGCGGCACGGGCTGGCCGAGCTTCTTCGACCCGATCCCCGGCCACGTCGCGACGAGTCGCGACTTCAAGCTGATCCTGCCGCGCACCGAGTACCACTGCGCGCGCTGCGGCGGCCACCAGGGCCACGTGTTCGACGACGGCCCGGCGCCGACCGGGCTGCGCTACTGCAACAATGGCCTCGCGCTGGAGTTCGTGCCCAAGGGCCAGCCGCTGCCGGAGCTGCGCTCGTGAGACGTGGCGGCGCGGGGCTCGCGCTGATGTTCGGCATCGCGTGCGGTCCGGCGATGGCGGCCGAGGCCACCGCGGTGTTCGCCGGCGGCTGCTTCTGGTGCGTGGAGGCCGACTTCGAGAAGCTGCCGGGCGTGACCTCCGCGGTCAGCGGCTACGCCGGCGGCACGCTGGCGCATCCGGCCTACGAGCAGGTCTCGGCCGGCGGCACCGGGCACGCCGAGGCGGTCGCGGTGCACTACGACCCGGCGCAGGTCGGCTACGAAAAGCTGCTCGACTGGTTCTGGCACCACGTGGATCCCACGGTGAAGGACCAGCAGTTCTGCGATCACGGCAGCCAGTACCGCACCGTCATCTTCTACGGCGACGAGAGCCAGAAGCGCCTCGCCGAAGCCAGCAAGGCTGCGGTCGAAAAGCAGCTCAAGCGCCCGGTCCACACGCAGATCGCGCCGGCCGGCACCTTCTGGCCGGCCGAGGACTATCACCAGGACTACGCGCGCAAGAATCCGCTGCGGTACAAGTTCTACCGCAGCAGCTGCGGCCGCGACGAGCGGGTGCAGGAAATCTGGGGCGCTGCGCCGCACTGATCGCCCATTGCCCAGGGGCGCCGCGCCGCATCACGCGGGCGGCGTGAGGCAACAACCTCAGTGCTTGCGGCTGCCGGAGTCGTCCGTCTCCGGCTCCTCGTAATGCGGCCGGTCCCTGGGCGCGTTGAACGCGGGAGGATCGGAAGCCGGGAACGATTCGTGCGAGGCCTCCTCCACCGGGTCGTGCGGATTGACGCGGGCACCGGGCTTGGGCTGGTACGGCTTGCGGGGCGTGGGCATGAAAAAACCTCCGTGGTCTGCCTTGGACCGCGGCCCGGGCTACAGGCTCCAATCCCTTGCCGAATTCGATTAAGATGCGCGGCCCCGAGGCGGCCCGTTTCGCCAGGGGATTGAGTCTTTTCCGCGATGGTGACCGTAGCTCAGTTGGTTAGAGTCCCGGATTGTGATTCCGGTGGTCGCGGGTTCGAGTCCCGTCGGTCACCCCACTTTTTGCAGGCGCAGGGCCGTTAGCTCAGCTGGTAGAGCAGTTGACTCTTAATCAATTGGTCGTAGGTTCGATCCCTACACGGCCCACCAAACACGAAGCCCGGCAATGCCGGGCTTCTTCGTTTCAGGGCCGCCGGTCCAGCGGCACGAACGCCAGGTTCTCCGGCCCGACGTAGTTCGCGCTCGGCCGGATGATCTTGTTGTCGGCGCGCTGCTCGACGATGTGCGCGCTCCAGCCGCTGGTGCGGGCCATGACGAACAGCGGCGTGAACATGGCGGTGGGCACGCCCATGACGTGGTAGCTGACGGCGCTGAACCAGTCGAGGTTCGGGAACATCTTCTTCTCGCGCCACATCGCGGTCTCGAGCCGCTCGGCGATGTCGAACAGGCCCATGCGCTTCTGCTCCTGCGACAGCTGGCGCGCCACTTCCTTGATCACCTTGTTGCGCGGGTCGGACACGGTGTAGACCGGGTGCCCGAAGCCGATGATCACTTCCTTGCGGCCCAGCCGTTCGACGATGTCCTTGTCGGCCTCGTCCGGCGAGCGGTAGCGCTGCTGGATCTCGTAGGCGACCTCGTTGGCGCCGCCGTGCTTGGGCCCGCGCAGCGCGCCGATGGCGCCGGTGATGCACGAATAGATGTCCGAGCCGGTGCCGGCGATGACGCGCGCGGTGAAGGTGCTGGCATTGAACTCGTGCTCGGCGTACAGCACCAGGCTGGTGTGCATCGCGCGCACCCACGATGCGCTCGGCGGCTTGCCGTGGAGCAGGTGCAGGAAGTGGCCGCCGATCGAGTCGTCGTCGGTCTCCACCGTGATGCGCTTGCCGCTGTTGGCGAAGTGATACCAGTACAGGAGCATCGATCCGAGATTGGCCATCAGGCGGTCGGCGATGGCACGCGCGCCGACAGCGGCGTGATCGTCCGCCTCGCGCTCGACCGTCCCCAGCACCGACACGCCGGTGCGCATCACGTCCATCGGATGCGCTTCCTTCGGCACGCTTTCCAGCGCCTGCTTCACCGCCGCGGGCAGGCCGCGCAGGGACTTCAGCTTGGCCTTGTACGCCGCCAGTTCCCTGCGGTTGGGCAGCTTCTCGTGCACCAGCAGGTGCGCGATCTCCTCGAACTCGCAGACGGTGGCGACGTCGAGGATGTCGTAGCCGCGGTAGTGCAGGTCGTTGCCGGTGCGGCCGACGGTGCACAGCGCGGTGTTGCCGGCGACGACGCCGGACAGCGCGACCGACTTCTTCGGCTTGGCGAGCGTGGGGACGTTGGAGATGTCGTTCATTTCGTCTGGTCCTTCGCGAAGAGGGCATCGAGCTTCTGCTCGTATGCGTGGTAATCCAGGTGGCGGTACAGGTCCGCGCGCGTCTGCATCAGCTCCACGACGTTCTTCTGCGTGCCGTCGCGGCGGATGCCTTCGTAGACCTTCAGCGCCGCGGCATTCATGGCGCGGAAGGCCGACAGCGGATACAGGATCAGGCTGACGCCGGCGCCGGCCAGCTCCTCGCGCGTGAACAGCGGCGTCGCGCCGAACTCGGTGATGTTGGCGAGCACCGGCACCTTCACCGCATCGGCAAATTTCCGGTACATGGACAGGTCGGTCATGGCCTCCGGGAAGATCATGTCGGCGCCGGCCGCCACGCAGGCCCGCGCGCGCTCGATGGCGGCATCGAGCCCCTCGACCGCCAGCGCGTCGGTGCGCGCCATGACCACGAAGTCGCGGTCGGTCTTCGCGTCCACCGCGGCCTTCACCCGGTCCACCATCTCGTCCTTCGGCACGATGGCCTTGCCCGGCCGGTGCCCGCAGCGCTTGGCCTGCACCTGGTCCTCGATGTGGCAGGCGCCGGCACCGGCCTTGATCAGCGACTTCACCGTGCGCGCGATGTTGAAGGCGCCGCCGAAGCCCGTATCCACGTCCACCAGCAGCGGCAACTCGCAGACATCGGTGATGCGCCGGACGTCGGTCAGCACGTCGTCCAGCGTGGAGATGCCGAGATCGGGCAGCCCCAGCGAGCCCGCGGCGACGCCGCCGCCCGACAGGTAGATGGCGCGGTAGCCCGTGGCCTGCGCGAGCCGCGCGTGGTACGCGTTGATGGCGCCGACGACCTGCAGCGGCTTTTCCGACTGCACTGCCGCGCGGAAGCGCGCTCCGGCTGAAGCCATTTCTCGGGTGCTCGAAATCGGGGCGCCATTATGACCGCAGGCCCCGCGGCGGGCAGCCCGGGCGCCTCATCAACACTTGTTGCATGACATACCGCACGGTGCAATAGTTGTTGCATTCACGGCCGGGGGGCCGGCATGAGCGAGGCGCAGGCGAAGCAGCCCGGGGGCACCAGCGCGCTGGCGCGCCGCCTGCAGGGCATGCGCAGCCAGCTCTCGGGGGGCCGCCGCCAGCTGGTGGACGGCATCCTGCAGAACCTCGACGAGACCGTGTTTCTCTCGTCGCACCAGCTGGCCGAGCGCTTCGACACCGATCCCGCGACGGTGGTCCGCACCGTGCAGGCGCTGGGCTACGACGGCTTCGCCGACTTCGCGCGCGACCTGCGCGGGCATTTCCTGTCGAACGTCAGCCCCTACCGCGTCATGGCCGAGGAGGCCACCGACCGCAAGGGGCCGGCGCACCACGTGCGCCTGTCGCTGCAGCGCGAGGTGCAGAACCTGCAGCGCGTGCAGGAGACGCTGGACCCGGCCCAGCTGGTGGCGCTGGGCGAGCGGCTGCGCCGCTGCCGCACGGTGGTCGTCTCCGGCGGCGACCTCGACCACACCCTGGCCGCGTTCCTGGCCTACACGCTGTCGGCCATCGGCATCGCCGCCACCGCGCCGGCCGGCGAAGGCCTCACGCTCGCCCGCGGCCGCGGCCTGACGCGCGAGGACGGCGTCATCGCGGTCGGCTTCCGGCGCTGCCTGCGCGTGCCGGTGGAGATCACCGACGCCGCACGGGCCCGCGGCGCCTTCACGCTGGCGATCACGGACGCCGCGACCACGCCGCTGGCGCGCAGGGCCGAGCACGTGCTGCTGGCGCCGATCGAGGGCGAATCGTTCGCCAGCTCGTACGTCGCGCCGCTGGCGGTGATGAACGCGCTGCTGGTGGCCTGCGCGCACGCCGACGCACGCCGCACGCTCGAGCTGCTGAAGCCGACCGACGCGGAGTACCAGCAGGGCCTGCGCTGGCATGTCGAGCCCGGCGCGCCGCGCCGCAAGCCGCGCGCCCGCCGCCGGACGCGCTGACCAGGATTACAGGCCGGCGCGCGCAACCCGCGCGCTGGCGGGGAGAGAGAAGCGTGATGCGACCATTCGCGATCGCCGTGCTGGCAAGCTGGACCGGCTTGGCCTGGGCCCAGGAGGCCGCACCGCAGCCTGCCGCGCCGCCAGCGGAGTCGTCCGCTCCTGCCGGCGAGCCGCCCGCGGAAACCGCGCCGGACGGCGGCGCCACGTCCAGCCCCCGCGAGGCCGGCACGATCCCGGTGCGGGAAAGGAAAAAACCCGAGTCGCGGCCGCGCAGCGACGCGACCGAGCTCGACACCATCACCGTCACCGCCGAGAAGCGCGCCACCACGCAGCGCGACATTCCGGCGAGCGTCGGCGCACTGCGCGGCGACGACCTCGAGAAGATGAAGGCGCAGAGTCTCAGCGACTACCTGAAGCTGATCCCCGGCGTGAGCATGGCCGACTACGGCAACGGCGAGTCCATCCCGGTGATCCGCGGCATCGCTTCCGACACCGCCGGCATCGGCCAGCAGCTCACCGCGCTGACCACCGGCATCTTCGTCGACGAGATGCCGTTCTCGGACCTGTTCCTCCCCGGCTCGGTGCCGGACCTCAATCCCTTCGATCTCGAGCGCGTCGAGGTGCTGAAGGGGCCGCAGGGCACGCTGTTCGGCTCGGGTGCGCTGGCCGGCGCGATCCGCTACATCCTGCACAAGCCGGACCACAGCCTGTGGGAAGCCAAGGCCTCGCAGACCTTCACGCAGACGCGTTTCGGCGGCACCAGCCCCACGACCGCCCTGGCGCTCAACGCGCCGCTGTTCGGCGACGCGATCGCGGTGCGCGCGGCCGGCGTCTACCGCACCGAGCACGGCTTCTACGACGCGGTGCCGTACAACCCGGACGGACGGCCCGACGGCGGCAACACCCGCGACGAGCAGGACATCGACCGGCTGCACCAGGTCTCCGGGCGCGGCCTGATCAGCTGGCACGCGACCGACCGCCTGGACGTGTCCGGCTTCTGGTTCGGACAGAACAACGACACCACCGACGAGGGGTGGGCCGACAACCCGACCACGCCGACGCGCGGCATCACGCCCTTCGCCGCGCCGACGCTGAGCCGCTTCGGCGGCGGCAATGCCACCGCGACCTACGACTTCGACGCATTGCGCCTGACCTACAGCGCCAACTACCTGCAGAAGCACACGCAGCACAACTCGCGCAACGAGCCGGCGACGCAGCAGACCGCCGGGCAGCGGCAGAACGCCTGGTACAACTATTTCAGCGGCCGCGTCACCGGCTACACGCACGAGCTGCGCGTATCGCCCGCTGCAGGCAACACCAGCGACTGGGACTGGCTCGGCGGCGTCGCGTACTTCAAGTACCACCAGGGCTTCTTCCAGTTCACGCCGGTGCCGGGGACCGTCGACCAGCCGGTCTACCGCGATCCGCCGCACCAGGCCAGTGACGTCAGCAGGGCCGACCGCCAGACCTCCTACCTGTTCGCCGTGGTCAACGGCCTGGCCGAGGAATCGGCCCTGTTCGGCGAGGCCACGCGACATTTCGGCGAGCACTTCGAGGCCACGCTCGGCGCCCGCGCCTTCAAGACCGACCTGCTGACGCACGCCTACCTCACCGGCGCGCAGATCGAGGCGCTGACCACCAGCACCGAGGCACGCGACACCGAGGACGCGCGCGAGCAGGGCATCAACCCGAAGGTCTCGCTGCGCTACGTGCACGACTCGCACATCCAGGCCTACGTGCTCGCCGCCAAGGGCTTCCAGTTCGGCGGCTTCCAGCTCAACCCCGAGCTGATCGGCGTGTCGCAGAACGCGCAGGCGCAGGGCTTCGCCTTCGGCCCGTACAAGTCCAGCAAGCTCTGGAACTACGAGCTGGGCGTGCGCACCGAGTGGCTCGACCGGCGGCTGCGCTTCGACACCACGTTCTTCTACCTCGACTGGCGCGACCTGCAGCTGCAGCTGGCGATCCCGATCAACGCCATCCCGCTGCCGTTTCCGGAGGCCACCGGCCTGCCGAAGAACGTCAGCGAAGGCGTGATCGTCAACGTCGGCCGCGCGCATTCGGCGGGCGTCGAGATGCAGCTGCAGGTGATCCCGTTCGACGGCGCGACCTGGACCTCGAGCGCCGCCTGGATGAACGCCATGACGGACGTCGAGTTCGACAGCGCCAACTCCGAAGGTCCGGTGCCCGCCGGCACGCGCCTGCCCGGCTCGCCGCACTTCCAGTGGAGCAACGTCGCCGGCTACGAGCACTCGCTGCCGTTCTTCGAGCGCTGGGTGGCCGGCCCGGTGCTGACGCATGCGCACATCGGCACGTCGCCCAACGGGATCCGCAGCAGCGGCGAGGTCGGCGGCTACGACACCTTCGACGCGCGCATCGCCTTCGCCGAGCCGTCGTCGCGCTACCAGCCGGAGCTGTCGATCGGCATGAACAACCTCACCGACGTGCGCGGCATCGCCGGCTCGTACATCGCCTCGCCGATCTTCCAGTACTACTTCATCGCGCCGCGCACGACCGTGCTGAGCCTGAGCCTCAAGTACTAAGGAACGCCCATGAACCGACTCCTCGCCTGCCTGCTCGTGCTCCCGCTCGGCCCCGCGGCCCTCGCTGCAGAGCCGCCGTACGACGCGCCGGACCGCGGCTGGTACGTGGCGCCGGGCCTGACGTACACCAGGGCCGACGCCGCGCGCGGCGCGGGCAACGGTCCCGGCGCGGTGCTCACGCTCGGCAACCGCGGCGAGGTGGCCGCCATGGAGCTGTCGGGGCTGTACACCCGGCTCGGCGACGGCGCCACGCTGGCCGGCGGCGAGATCGGCGTACGGGTCGGTCCGTTCGGTTCGTCGTGGTGGTCGCGCTTCGTGGGACTGGTGGGCTTCGGCCTGCTGCAGGAAAAGAACGTCCCGGCGCTGGGCAAGGACGGCACCTCGATCTTCGGGGACGCCGGCTTCGGCTACGTGTACCCGCTGCCGCTGTTCGGCTGGGCTTCGACGCTGCGCGCCGACCTGCGCTACCGCTACGACTACGAGCAGCCGCCGCACGATGCCGGCACGCCGGAAAGCTTCGGCGACTGGATTCTCGGCGTGGGCCTGCAGATCCCGCTGTGGCACACCGTGCGGGTGCCGCCCCCGGCCGATGCCAGGGTCGCGGTCGTGCCGGCCACGGCTCCGCCGGCGGTACCCGAGCCCGCGCCGGTGGAAGCGGCGCCGGCTCCCGCGCCCGCCGCAGACCTGGCGCAGGCCGGCACGCTCGTCCTGCAAGGCGTCAACTTCCAGACCGGCCGGGCCGAACTGACGCCCGACTCCATCCCGGTGCTGGACGACGCGGCGAAGCAACTCGTCGCGCACGCCGACCTGAAGGTGGAGGTGGGCGGCCACACCGACAGCTCCGGCAACGCGGCGAGCAACCTGACGCTCTCGCAGCAGCGCGCCGAGGCCGTGCGCGACTACCTGATCGGCCAGGGTGTCGCTGCCGAGCGGCTCTCCGCCAAAGGCTACGGCGACGCCGTGCCGCTGGCCGACAACGCCACCGCAGCGGGGCGCGCAAGGAATCGCCGCGTCGAGCTCAAGGTCCTGTCGTGAACAGCACCCTCCACTTTCTTTCCGGCGTCGCCACCGTGCGGCGCTTTTCCAACGAACGGGGAATTGTCATGACTTTCCTGAAGACCCTTCTGGCCGCGGCTCTGGCCGTGGCGCTGCCGGCGCAGGCCGCAGGCGAAGCTTCGCTGGCGCACCAGGATCTGCCCGGCATCACGCCGGTGCCCATCACCGAGGGCGCCGGCCTGAAGACGCCCGAGGACCTCGAGGCATTCTTCGACGGCATCATGTCGGCGCACCTGCAGGCGCAGCACTGCGCCGGCGCGACGGTCTCCGTGGTCAAGGACGGCAAGCTGTTCTTCGCCAAGGGCTACGGCTTCGCCGACGTCGAGAAGCAGGAGCCGGTGATCGCCGACCGCACGCTGTTCCGGCCCGGATCCGTCTCCAAGCTGTTCACCTGGACCGCGATCATGCAGCTGGTCGAGCAGGGCAAGCTGTCGCTCGACGCGGACGTCAACCAGTACAGCGACGTGAAGCTGCCGGCGACGTACGCGCAGCCGGTGACCCTGCGCAACCTGATGACCCACACCGAGGGCTTCGAGGACGGCGGCATCGGCTGGCTGTTCGCCAACAAGGCCGACAACCTGCTGCCGCTGGTCGACACGCTGAAGAAGCACATGCCGCACCGCGTGCGGCCGCCGACGACCGACTTCGCCGACGGCACCAATTCCTCCTACTCGAACTGGGGCACGGCGCTGGCGGGCCACATCATCGCCACCGTCTCGGGCGAATCGTTCGACGACTACGTCGCGAAGCACATCTTCCAGCCGCTCGGCATGGACAGCAGCACTTTCGGCGAGCCGCTGCCGCCGCCGCTGGCCTCGCGCATGTCGACCGGCTACCAGTACAAGAACGGCGCGTTCAAGACGCAGGGCTTCGAGTTCATCCACGCGATCGGCCCGGCCGGCAGCCTGTCGAGCACGTCCACCGACATGGCGAAGTTCATGATCGCGCACCTCAACGACGGCGAGTTCGCCGGCCAGCGCATCCTGAAGGCCGAGACCGCGCAGCTCATGCATGCCCGCGCGCTCAGCCCCAACCCGTACGTGGACGGCGCGGCGCTGGGCTTCTACGAGGTGTACATGAACGGCCGCCGCCTCATCAGCCATGCCGGCGACACCGTCGCCTTCCACAGCGACCTGTTCCTGCTGCCCGGGGAGAAGGTCGGCCTGTACGTGTCCTACAACACGGCGCCGACGCTGCTGTTCTCGGCGCGGACCGACCTGATGAAGGCGTTCATGCAGCGCTACTACCCGGCGAAGCTTCCGGCGGTAAAGCCGCCCGCGGACTTCGACCAGCGTGCGGCGAAGTACGCCGGCAGCTACCGCACCATCCGCCACGCCTACACCACCAACGAGGCCGCGTTCGGGCTGCTCGGCGACGAGAAAGTCGCGCTGACCGCGGATCACACGCTTGCACTCGCGGGCGGCACGGCGTCGCAGTGGGTCGAAGTGGCGCCGAACACCTTCCGCGAGCGCGACTCGGACCGCATGATCGCGTTCGCCGAGAAGGACGGCCGCATCACGCACCTGATGGACCAGGTGCTGGTGTTCATCCCGTCGTACAAGGTGGCGTTCCTCGAGAGCATGCCGCTGCACGCCGGCCTCATCGGTCTCGGCCTGCTGTGCTTCATCGGCGCCATCGTCACCGCCGTTCGCACGCGCCGCGCCGATGCGCCGCGGGCCGCACGCGGGGCGCGCTGGCTCGCCGCCGCGGCCGGCCTGGTGAACCTGGTGTTCCTGGTGCTGCTGGTGCTCACCTTCTCGGGCGAGATCGACGAGCTGATCTATGCGTGGCCGCCCGTGTTCAAGGCCGCCCTCGCCTTCCCGCTGATCGCGATTCCGCTGACGCTGGCGATGCTCTGGCTGGCGGTGCGCGCGTGGCGCGAAGGCTGGTGGACCGGCTGGGCCCGGGCGCGCTACACGGTGGTGGCGCTGCTGTTCGCCGCGTTCCTGTGGTCGCTGAACTTCATGAACCTGGTCGGCTACAAGTTCAGCTGACGCTCATGAAAGCCCTGCTCGCCGCGGGCGCGGCGCTGCTGGCCGCGGGCTGCGCATCGTTCGCGCAGCCCGGCGGCGACGCGGAGTACGACGTCGTCATCCGCAACGGCCGCGTGCTTGACGGCGCCGGCAATCCGTTCGTGATCGCCGACGTCGCCATCCTCGACGGCCGCTTCGCGAAGATCGGCCGGGTGGAGGGACGCGGGCGCACCGAGATCGACGCCGCCGGCGACTACGTCACGCCGGGCTGGATCGACGTGATGGACCAGTCCGGCGAGGCGCTGCTGCAGAGCGGCCTGGCGGAAAACAAGCTGCGCCAGGGCGTGACCACCGCCATCGCCGGCGAAGGCGGCACGCCGGTGCCCGCCGCCGGAGTGGACGAGTTTTTCCGCACGCTGCAGAAACAGGGCCTCTCCATCAACTGGGGCACGTACTACAGCGCGACGCAGGCGCGCACCGAGGTCATGGGCGACGTCGCCGGCACGCCCACGGCGGAACAGCTCGCGCGGATGCAGGACAACGTGCGGCAGGCGATGGCGGCGGGCGCCTTCGGCATCGCCGACGCGCTGATCTATCCGCCCGGCAGCTTCCAAAGCACGGAGGAGCTGATCGCGCTGGCGACAATCGCCGCGCAGTCCGGCGGCATCTATGCCAGCCACATCCGCAACGAGAGCGAGGACCTGCTGAAGGCGGTGCAGGAAGCGATCCGCATCGCCGAGGAAGCGCACATCCGCGTCGAGATCTTCCATCTCAAGGCGGCCTACGCGCCCGGCTGGGGCCGGCTGATGCCGCGCGCGGGCGCGGCGATCGAGGCGGCACGCGCGCGCGGCGTCGACATCGCCGCCGACATGTACGCATACCCGGCCGGCGGCACGGCGCTGGCGATCACGGTGCCGAACCACGTGTTCGAGGAAGGCGCCGACAAGGGCATCGAGGCGCTGAGGGACCCGGCGCTGCGCCGCCAGCTGAAGAAGGAAGTCGCGGCGGGCTCCCTGCCCGGCTGGTCGAACCTGGTGATGGCCTCGGGCGGCTGGAAAAACGTGGTCGTCGCCAACGCCATGAGCGAGGACTACGACCGCTTCAACGGGCAATCGGTGGCGCAGATCGCGCGCACGCTGCACCGGGATCCGGCCGACACCGCCTGGGACATCGTCGCCGCCGCCTGGCCGAAGCCGGCGATGGCGCTGTTCTTCATGATGAGCGAGCGCGACATCGAGACGGCGCTGCGCTTCCCGTGGACCAGCATCGGCAGCGATGCGTCGGCCGCGGTCGAGGCCGGCAAGGCCGATGCGCTGGGCCTGCCGCACCCGCGCAGCTACGGCAACGCCGCGCGCGTCATCGCCGAATACGTCAAGCGGCGGCACGTGCTGACGCTGGAAGACGCCGTGCGCAAGCAGACCTCGTGGGCGGCGGCGCGCATGGGCCTGGGCGACCGCGGCGTGATCCGCGAGGGCCTGCGCGCCGACGTCACCGTGTTCAGCTACGAGCGCCTGGACGACCGCGCCAGCTGGAAGGAGCCGACGCTCTATCCCGAGGGCATCGATTACGTCCTGGTCAACGGCACGCCGGTGATCTGGCAGGGCCGGCACACGGGCGCCAAGCCCGGCGTGGTGCTGCGCGGACCGGGCTACGCAAGGTGAAGGAACCCATGGCCATCACGACCCGCATCCAGCTGCGCGCGCCGTACCTGATCTTCCTCGCCGACGTCGAGGACCACACCTTCGCCAAGACCGGGCTCGGCGTGGCGCAGTGGTGCCCGGACAAGTGTCTCGGCCAGCTGCGGCTGCCCGGCAGCGGCGTCGACGCGGGGCTGCCGGAGATGGACATCGCCACGGCCGCCGCGCGCGGCGCCAAGAGCATCATCCTCGGCGTCGCGCCGGTGGGCGGCCAGTTCAAGGATTCGTGGGTCGAGGTGCTGATGCAGGCCGCGCGCTCCGGCCTGGACGTGGTCGCCGGCATGCACAAGCGCCTCGCCGGCGTGCCCGGCCTCGCCGAGGCCGCGGCCGCCGGCGGCGCGCGCCTGGTGGACGTGCGCGTGCCGCCGGCCGGCATTCCGATCGGCAGCGGCCGCAAGCGCACCGGCCGGCGCGTGCTGGCGGTCGGCACCGACTGCGCCGTCGGCAAGAAGTACACCGCGCTGGCGCTGGCGCGCGAGCTGCAGCGGCGCAGCGTGAAATCGACGTTCCGCGCCACTGGCCAGACCGGGATCATGATCGCGGGCGAAGGCATGCCGATCGACACGGTGGTGTGCGACTTCACCGCCGGCGCGGCCGAGGTGCTGTCGCCCGACAACGTCGCCGACCACTGGGACGTGATCGAGGGCCAGGGCTCGCTGTTTCATCCGGCCTATGCGGGCGTCAGCCTCGGCCTGCTGCACGGCTCGCAGCCCGATGCGATCGTGGTGTGCCACGAGGCGGGACGCACGGCGCACTCCGGCTTTCCGGACTTCCCGCTGCCCTCGCTGCGCGAGTGCATCGAGCTCAACCTGCGGCTGGCCGCGCGCACCAACCCGGCCGTGCGCTGCATCGGCGTGAGCGTGAACACGCAGCCGCTCGCGCCATCCGATCGCGCCGCGTGGCTGCAGCAGGCCGCGCGCGACACCGGGCTGCCCTGCGTGGACCCCCTGGTCGAAGGTCCGGGCGCGCTGGTGGACGAACTGCTCGACGGCAGCAAGCCCGCGCGGCAGGCGGCGCGGTGAAGCGCACGCTCAGCGTCCGCGCCGAGCACTGGCCGGCGAAGACCCCGTTCCGCATCGCGGGGCGCAGCTGGGACGGCTTCGACCTCGTCGTCTGCGAGCTGCGCGAGGGCGCCCACACCGGGCGCGGCGAGGCCGAAGGCGTGTTCTACCTCGACGAGACTCCGGCGACGATGCAGCCGCAGATCGCGTCGGCCGCGGCCGAGATCGAAGCGGGAGCCGACCGCCGCGCGCTGCAGGAACTGCTGCCGCCGGGCGGCGCGCGCAACGCGCTCGACTGCGCGCTGTGGGACCTGGAGGCGCGGCGCAGCGGGCGCAGCGTGTGGCAGCTGGCCGGCGTGAAGCCGGATCCGGTGACCACCGTCTTCACCATCGGTCTCGAGGCGACGCCGGAGGCGATGGCCACCAAGGCGCGCGCGGCGGCCGACCGCCCGCTGCTGAAGGTGAAGCTCAATGCCGACCGCCCGGTCGAGCGCATCGAGGCCATCCGCGCCGCGCGCCCGGACGCGCGGCTGGTCGCCGACGCCAACGGCGGCTGGACCTTCCCGCAGCTGCGCGAGTGGGCGCCGCATCTGGCGCGGCTCGGCCTGTCGTTGCTGGAGCAGCCGTTGCCGCGCGGCGGCGACCACGAGCTCGCAGGCTACGACGCGCCGCTGCCGCTCTTTGCGGACGAGTCGTGCCTGCACCTGGCGGAGCTCGACGGTGCCGCGGACCGCTACGACGGCATCGTCATCAAGCTCGACAAGACCGGCGGCCTGACCGAGGCGCTGGCGCTGGCGCGCGCCGGCGGCGGGCGCGGGCTGCGGCTGATGGTCGGCTGCATGGTGGCAACCTCGCTGTCGATGACGCCGGCGCACGTGCTGGCGCAGCTGTGCGAGTTCGTGGACATCGACGGGCCGCTGCTGCTGGCGCAGGACCGGCCCGGCGGATTGCGGTATGAAGGCGCTTCGGTCACGGCGCCGCGCGCCGGGTTCTGGGGCACTCCGACATGAAGGATTCGACCGCGGGTTCGCTGCCGCGCATCCTGGGTCATCGCGACCTGGTGCTGGTCACCATCGGCAACGTCATCGGCTCGGGCATCTTCATCGTGCCGGCCGGCGTGCTGATGGCCGCGCGGGGCGACGTCGGGCTGGCGTCGCTGGTGTGGATCGCCGGCGGCCTGCTGACGCTGCTCGGTGCGTTCACCTACGCCGAGCTCGGCGCGATGAAGCCGGAAGCCGGCGGCCTGTACGCGTACCTGCGCGACGCCTTCGGCGGCCTGCTCGCCTTCCTCTACGGCTGGGCGCTGTTCCTGGTGGTGGCGCCGGCCACCATCGCTGCGCTCGCGGTCGCATTCACCAACTACCTCGGCCAGTTCGTCGAGCTGTCGCCCGTCGCGGGCAAGGCCGTCGCGATCGGCCTGATCGCCGTGATCGCCGTGCTCAACGTGCGCGGCACGCGGCAGAGCGCCGACGTGCTGAACTGGGCGACCGGCATCAAGGTCGGCGCCATCCTGGCGATGGCGCTGTTCCTGTTCGCGCGCGGCGGCGAGCTGGCGCACGCGCCGGCCTTCACCACGCCGGTCGACGGCCCGCTGCTCGCCGCGCTGGGCGCCGGCATGATCGGCGTGCTGTGGGCCTACGAGGGCTGGCACTACGTCGGCTTCTCGGCCGGCGAGGCGCAAAATCCGCAGCGCGACTTCGGCCGCGCCATCGTCGGCGGCACCCTGATCCTGTGCGCGCTGTACCTGCTGGCGAGCCTGGCCTACGTCGCCGCGCTCGGGCCGGAGCGCGGCGCGGCGTCCACGCGCATTGCCGCCGACGCGGTCTCGGCGCTGTACGGCAGCGCCGCCGGCAAGCTCATCGCCGCGGCGATCCTGGTGTCCATGTTCAGCGCCGCGCACGCGACGGCGCTGACGTCACCGCGCGCCTTCTTCGCCATGGCGCGCGACCGCGTGTTCTTCCAGAAGCTGGCCGAAGTGCACCCGCGCTGGGGCACGCCGGCCTTCGCCGTGATGGTGAGCTGCGCCTGGGCCGCGGTGATGGCCGCCAGCGGCACGTTCGAGGAGCTGCTGAACTTCGTGGTCGTCACCGGCTGGGCCTTCTACGCGCTCGGCGCCGCCAGCCTGTTCTGGTATCGGCGCCACGCCCCGCAGGCGCCGCGCCCGTACCGCACCCCGTTCTACCCGCTGACGCCGGCGCTGTTCGTGGCCGGAGCCGGCGGACTGGTGCTGAACCAGCTCGTGACCGATCCCAAGCACGCGCTGGCCGGCATCGGCATCACGCTGCTTGGCATTCCCGTGTACCTGTTCTGGCACAGGAGATCCCGATGATCCGCTGGCTCGCTCCTCTTTTGCTGTTGGCCGCGGCCGCGACGGCAGACGCTGCCGCGCCCGACCGCGCCCTCGCACACGCCCGGGCCCTGCTCAAAACCACGATCCTGGTGGACGGCCACAACGACCTGCCCTGGGCCATCCGCATCGCGGACGGTGCGCCCATGGACGTGGATGCCTACGACCTGCGCGGGGCCGTGAAGGGCCAGACCGACCTGAAGCGTCTGCGCGCCGGCGGCGTGGGTGCCCAGTTCTGGTCGGTGTACACGCCGGGCGAGGTGAAGGGCGGCTTCGCGCGCACGCAACTCGAGCAGATCGATCTTGCGCGGCGCATGATCGCGAAGTATCCGGACGCGCTGCGCCATGCCGGCAGCGTCGCGGAAATCCGCGCGGCGAAGAAAGCCGGACGCATCGCCTCGATGCTCGGCATCGAAGGCGGCCACGCCATCGAGAACTCCATG
>DATLCG010000186.1:0-4714 GCA_035526525.1 Binatia bacterium | reverse complement strand
GCGGTGATGGTGATCCTGCAGATCGGCGTCAAGGTGTCGACGCTGCCGGTGGCCGCGTTCGCGGCCGGCATCGGCGTGGACTACGGCATCTACATCTACAGCGTGCTCGAGGAATACATCGCCAAGGGCATGCCGCTGCGGCAGGCCTACGAGCAGACGCTGCACCAGACCGGCAAGGCGGTGGTGTTCACCGGCCTCGCGCTCGCGGCCAGCGTCTGCACCTGGATGCTGAGCGACCTGCAGTTCCAGGTGGACATGGGCGAGCTGCTGACGCTCATGTTCCTGGCCAACATGGTCGGAGCCGTGGTCCTGCTGCCCGCGCTGGCATCGTTCCTGGTCCGGCCGCCGTCGGCGGCCGAAGCCGAGCACGCGCGTCACCAGCAGCTGGATGCGCCTCCCGCCTGAGGCCCCGGTGAGGCGTATGCCGCCCCGCCGCCGCGGCTGGGCGCTGGTCTGGATCGCGCTCTGCTCGCCCGCCGCAGCACAGGAGCCCGTGCTGGCGGCGCCCGTGGGCTACACCGCGTTCGCGCTGATCGACGCCGCGCGGCAACGGCCCCTGCCGACCACGATCTGGTACCCGGCCGCGGACGGCACGGCCAATGCGCCGATGAGCTACCACCGCGTGTTCCGCGGCACCGCCGCCGAGAACGCGCCGTGGCGCGATGCCGCAGCGCGGCGGCCGCTGGTGCTGCTGTCGCACGGGGACAAGGGCAGCAACGCCGACCAGTGCTGGCTGGCGGAGGCGCTGGCCCGCCACGGCTACGTCGTCGCCGCGGTGTCGCACTGGAAGAACACCTGGGAAGGCTACGACCGCGTCGAGACGGTGCGCGTGTGGGAGCGGCCGCTCGACGTCAGCGCGCTGCTCGACGCGCTGCTGGCGGACCCGGTCTGGGGGCCGCGCATCGACCGCGATCGCGTCGGCGCGGCGGGCCATTCCTCGGGCGGCTACACGGTGCTGGCGCTGGCCGGCGCGATCTACCGGCCGCTGCAGATGCGCGCGTACTGCGAGTCGCCGCAGCGCGGGCCGGACTGCGACCTGGCCAAGGACCTGCCGCTGCACGAGGTGGACTTCACGCCCGCCAACCGCTCCTACCGCGAGCCGCGGGTGCGTGCGGTGTTCGCGATGGCGCCGGCCATCGGCCCGGGGCTGGACGCCGACAGCCTGAAGGCGATCGCAGTGCCCGTGGACGTGATGGCTGCGGAGAACGACGAAGTGCTCCCCTTCGCCCTGCACGCGGCGCGCGTCGCCCGCGAGATCCCCGGCGCGCAGCTGCACCGGCTCGGCGATGGCGGCCATTTCGCCTTCATGCCGGAGTGCACGACCATGACGAAGGTCGCGACGTTCTTCATGAAGTTCGACATCTGCGGACGCAAGACGCCGGCGGTCCGCTCGCAATTGCATGCGCAGATCGCGCACGAGGCCGTGACGTTCTTCGACCAGGCACTGCGCGCGCCGGACTAGCGCGCCGGAAAAGCCAGCCGTTTCCCGCGGTTCTGGCTACCGGCGGCTCCTGGTCGACGCCGCGTCGAAGATCTTCTCCGCGTTGGCGGCCAGAAAATTCTTGAACACCGGCTGGCCCGGCGCAGGCGATGCGCGCTCGATGATCTCGACGAACTGCTTTTCGGTCTGCGCCGTGCCGACGCGGCCGTCGGCCTCGCGCACCGGCGTGTCCATGGTCTGCGCCAGCGTGGCGGTCTGGCGCAGCTTCGTGCCCGGTGCGCCCTGGATCTGCGGCAGCAGGCGGAAGCCCGCGGCCTTCATCGCCGCCGCCATCGCCTCGATGCCGTCGAACCCGGCGGCACGCACGTCGATGGTGAGGTGGTTGAAGTCGGGGCCCAGCGCCAGCGCGCTGGCGGCCTCGCCCGAGACCGCGGCGACCGCCTCGAGCGTGGCGCGCGCCAGCGGCGGCCCGTTGCGGTGCATCAGCTGCTCGACGAAGTAGCCGAGGAAACGCTCGGCATCCACCGGGGCCAGGCCATCGCTGTGCGCACGCTCGACCAGGTCCAGGAACGAGCGGTAGTCCACCGCCTGGGCCTGAGCGGCGCAGTCCTCGCGGACCATCGCCGCGACCGCGGGCGGAAAGGCGTCCAGGTCCACCTGCGACACGAAGATCTTGAACTGCGAAGCGTCGGTCCCCGGCACCTGCAGGTCGAAGGACTTGAGCTTCTTCGCGGGGAACGCGTACTCCAGCTCGCGGCGCATTCCCAGCGCGCCGGCGCCGCGCACCAGCAGCCCGGTGACCACCGGGTCGGCGCTGCGGATCGCGCCATGGTCGTTGCGGAAGCTGCCGCCGTTGCGCTGCACCAGCTCGCGGAGCGCGACGAAGTCGGGCACGTTGCGCGCGAACTTGGCGGTGGCGCGCTCGACGAACAGCGCGCGCAGCGCGGCGGCATCCAGGAGCCTGCTCATGCGCGCATTGTAAGCCGCGCGGCCTGGCGCTCAGCTCGCGCGGAATCCCACCACGACGTCGGGCTGCGACTCCGCCGGCGAGCCCAAACTGATGGTGCCACTGCCGATCAGCGGCATGGTCTCGCGGCGCAGGAACACCTCGGCGTTGCCGCCGGCGACGACGTAGGTGCCGTTGGTGCTGTGGTCGGACAGCATGAAGTGGCCGCGCTGGAAACCCAGCGCGGCATGCACCCGTGACGCCAGCCGCGCATTGACGATCATGCCGCAGGTGGCATCGCGTCCGAGCGTGAACGGCAGGTGCTCCTCGTCCAGCGACAGGGTGCGGCCGCCCAGCGTGATCTGCAGCAGGCAATCGGCGGGCTTGCCGGTGCGCGGCGTCATCGAGCGCGTCGGCATGCGCGTGACGCTGTCGGCCTCTTCCCATACCAGCTCGAACACCTGCAGCGGCCGCGTCTTGCCCTTGAACTGCACCACGTCGAACGCGCGGGCGCGCTCGCGCAGGTCCGCGGACAGCGTCGCCACCGCGGTCTCGGTGGTGAGCACCTGACCGGCGCGGGCTGCAGCGGTCAGGCGCGCGGAGACGTTGACCACGTCGCCGAAGATGTCCCCGCCCTCGTCGATCACCTCGCCGACGTGGAAGCCGATGCGCACGCCGGCGGCCTTGCCGCCGAGCCGCAGGTCGCCGGTCATCTGCAGGGTGATGGCGGCCTGCGCGGCCAGGTTGGCGTCGGGGTAGCGCACCAGGACTTCGTCACCGATGGTCTTGATGACCTTGCCCCGGTGCGCGCTGCAGATGCGCGTCATCAGGGACAGTGCCTGCTGCACGGCGGCCTGGGCCGCGACGTCGCCGAGACGGTCGTACAGGGCGGTGCTGCCCGCCAGGTCGGCGAACATCACGGCACAAGTCTGCGCAGTCTCCGCCATGCTTCCCCCGGCGCGGGTGCGCCGCGTGCTGCCGACCCAGTATACGAAGCGCGCGCGTGCCTGGCGGACCGCGGTGACACCCCTGGCCCGCGGTGCTATGGTCCGCGCCGCTCATTCAGGGAGAAAGTTCATATGAAGCAGCTGATCTGGGTCTGCGCCGCGACGCTGGCGCTCGCCACCGCCACGGCCGGCGCGGCACCTGCCGCGAAGTCCACGACGCCCGCGGCCACCGCCAAGCCGTCCACCGCGAAGAAGTCGTCCGCCAGGAAGAAAACGGCGGTCGCGACACCCGCGCCCGCACCGGTCCCCCCGCCGCCGGCCCCGGCCGCGGAGGCCCCCGCGCGCAATCGCATCAGCCTGCGCGCTGCCTTCGGCTACGGCGAGTACCACGTCGAGGCGCCCAGCTTCAGCGTGGACGACCACGCCAAGGTGCCGCTGTACGGGGTGGGCATCGCCTATTCCCGCACGCTGACGCCCACCGTCACGCCGTTCGCCGACCTCGGCATCGAGTACAGCGACATCTCCGACGCCAATTCCGCGCGCGCCGATTTCGTCCGGACCGACGTTGCCGCCACCGTCGGCGCACGGCTGTTCGACATCGTGGCCCCGTTCGTGGGCTATCGCCTCGCCTGGCAGGACCCGAACAAGGCCTTCGACGACGACATCTGGCAGGAGCATGGCTGGTACCTCGGTGCCGCGGCCGGCAGCTTCGCGCTGGGACCGCGCCTGAACCTGGGCGCTTCCGCGGCCTACAACTGGAACCGGGTGGCGCCGGACGCGGCCCTGTTCCTCAAGCCCTTCAACTATCGTGGATACAGCGCGAAGCTGAGGCTGGGGCTGTCGGGCACGCCGCATGCACTGGAACTGCGCTACCAGGAGTTCAGCGGCGACCTGTCTCCGGGCTTCGATCTGACGGAGAGCTACGCGCTCGCCGTGTACGTTTTCAACTGGAGCGGCTGGCGCTTCTAGTTGTGACCCCCCCGGGCCGGTGCTAACGTCCGCCCGGGGATGCACCCAAGGGAGATAAAGAACATGCGGAAGATCTACGGATGCCTGCTGCTCGCAGGCCTGCTGTCGGTGTCGTTCGGCGCCGAAGCTGCAACGAAGAAGAAGAGCACGGCTACCACGTCGACGACGACGACCACCACCACGACCACGACCACGACGAAGCCGGCCAGGACGTCGGGCAAGACCAAGGTCACGACCAAGCCGGAAACGACGCCGAAGAAGGAAGCCGTCGCCGCCGAGCCTGCGGCCATGGCGCCGGTGTCGCGCTCCGAGGGCGGCATGGGCGGCCGTCTCGCGCTGCGTGCCAGCATCGGCTATGGCGTCTACGACGCCGAGCGCGAGTCCACGGGATTCGAGGACACCGCCAAGTCG
>DATLCG010000181.1:0-8835 GCA_035526525.1 Binatia bacterium | reverse complement strand
CCGGTGCCGGCGGGGTGCGTCTTTGCCGCATCGGCGCACGGCCGCGCCGACCTCGAGCATGCGCGGCGCACCGGCGCGGATTGCGCGGTGCTCGGCTCGGTACGGTCGACACCGACACATCCGGGTCGCGAGCCGCTCGGGTGGGAGGGTTTCGACGCCGCGGCCTGGGAGGCGGGCCTGCCCGTCTATGCGATCGGCGGCCTGGGACCCGCGGAACTGCCGGACGCCTGGGCGCACCGCGCACAGGGCGTCGCCGGGATCTCCGCGTTCTGGGCCTGAGCTACTGCTTGGGGGAGTCGGCCGGATCCTGCGGCAAGCCCGAATCCGGTTCATCCGCGGGGATGCTGTAGCGACCGCTGAACCAGGCGCCGAGGTCCGCCATCTTGCAGCGCTCGGAGCAGAACGGCCTTGTGGCCACGTCCGGCGCCACGGCCGCGCCGCATTGCGGGCAGCGGGTGGTCCGCGTCACGGCGTTTCCTTCGCTGCGCTCGTCACCGCATGACTCACAACGCACAGCACTGCAGCTGGAAAGGGATGTCCACGACCGCCTGCACCGCGCGCGAGTTGACGTCGCGCTGGGTCATGAACCGCACGGTGAAGCGGTGGCGGCCGGCGCTGATTTCCGGGTACACGCCGTTGTCGGCCGCGACCAGCACTCGCACCAGGTCGGCCTCGCCCTGCGGCGTGTAGACGAACATGCCGCCGCGCGCGAGCTCGGCCGTGGCCTCGGTGCTGTGGCGCAGCAGCCGCAGGTAGAGGTTGATCGCCCGCTCGAACGCGCCCAGGTCGGCGAACCAGGCTTCGAGATCGCGGCGCGTGCGCTCGGCTGGCAGAGACAGCCAGTGATGAAAGCCGGGCAGGTCGAAGGCGCTGGCGCCGCCGGGAATGGTGCTGCGGTGCAGGAGCGAGACCAGGAACTCGTTGTCGCGCAGCACGGTGGCCAGGGTGTGCGTCATCTGCGCCTGCAGCGCGTGGGTGGCCTCGCCGATCTCGGCGAGCACGCTCTGCAGCCGCGTCGGGTCGACTCCGGGCCGCTGCTGCAGGCGCGTCAGCGCGGCGTGCTGCTCACCGAGCTCCTTCAGCACTTCGGTCTTGAGGTCGCTGCGGCTGACCACCGACAGGATGTCGAGCAGCGTGCGCAGGCTGGCGCGCACGCCCCACGGGCTGCGGTCCGCGCCGTGATGCCGGTACTGCGCGAAGAGGAACTCCAGCCGCAGGAAGGTGCGCACCCGCTCGTTCAGGGGCTGCTCGTACGCGATGACGTGCCCGTTCTCGATCAACGTCGGGTCTTGTGTGGGCGCCGGGCTATTGTGGCCCCGCGCGAGAGATCAGGGCAAATGAAGACCCTGATCCGGCGCGCCATGCTGCGCGGCCTGCACGTAGAACTGGTGCAGCCGGTGGACCGCCGCTTCCAGCGCGGCGAGATCGCCCTCGTTGCGAATGACGTCGTGCGCGCGCGCCAGCCGCCGCTCGCGCGGTGCCTGCGCCGCCAGCATCCGGTGCGCCAACGCCTCGTCGATGCCGTCGCGCGCCGTCAGGCGCCGCACCTGCACGTCTTCCGGCACGTCGATCAGCAGGATACGGTCGACCAGCGCCGCCATCCCCGACTCGATGAGGATGGGCACCGCCAGCAGGCAATAGGGCCCGGCCTGCGCGTCGCGCCAGCGGACCAGGCGCGCACGGATGGCCGGGTGCGTGATGCGCTCCAGCCGGCCGCGGGCCGCGTCATCGGCGAACACCCGCTCGCGCATGCGGCGGCGGTCGAGTGTGCCGTCGGCCTGCAGCGCCTCCGGACCGAAGGCTTCGACGATGGCCTGCAGCGCCGGCTCTCCCGGCGCGACCACTTCGCGCGCGACCTGGTCGGCGTCCAGCACCGGCACGCCGAGAGCGGCGAAGGCCGTGGCAGTGGCGGTCTTGCCACTGGCCACGCCACCGGTCAGGCCGATGGTCAGCGGCATCAGCGCAGCGGAAGCAGGCCGGGCAGCAACGCACCACCGCCCACCAGCACGATCCAGCCGCCAGCGGCCAGGAACGGTCCGAAGGGAATGGCCGTGACGCGGTCACGGCCGCGGAACGCCATGAGGCCGATGCCGACGGCCGCGCCCGCCAGCGACGCCATCAGCACGATCGGCACCAGCGCCTGCCAGCCGAACCAGGCGCCGAGCGCCGCGAGCAGCTTGAAGTCGCCGAAGCCCATGCCCTCGCGGCCGGTGGCGAGCCGGTACGCCTGGAAGATGCACCAGAGCACGCCGTAGCCCGCGGCGGCGCCGGCGATGCTGGCCGCAGGACCGGTGAACATGCCGCCCAGGCTGAGCAGCAACCCGAGCCAGAGCAGGGGCAGGGTCAGCACGTCGGGCAGCAGTTGTGTGTGCAGGTCGATGACCGCCAGCGCGACCAGGAACCACGTCAGCAGCAGCGCGGCACCGAGCGGCGCGCCCCAGCCGAAATGCCAGGCGCACGCCGCCGAAGCCAGCGCGGTGCCGGCCTCGACCAGCGGGTATTGCGCCGAAATGGGCGCGCGGCAGTCGGCGCAGCGTCCGCGCAGCCAGAGCCAGCCGAGCACCGGCACGTTGTGCCAGGGCCGGATCGCGCCGCCGCAAGCCGGGCAGCGCGAGCCGGGACGCATCAGGCTGACCGCGGGCTCCGGCTGCTCGGGCAGCGCCAGCAGCGTGCGGCACTCGACGCGCCAGTCGCGCTCGAGCCGGCGCGGCAGGCGATGGATGACGACGTTGAGGAAACTGCCCACGCACAGGCCGAGCAGCGTCACCGCGAGCAGCAGGAAACCCGGGCTGGCGCGCAGCCCCTCCAGCAGCACCATGGGCTGAAGGGCTAGACGACCTGACCCATCTTGAAGATGGGCAGGTACATGGCGACGACCAGGCCGCCGACCAGCACGCCGAGGATCGCCATGATCATCGGCTCGAGCAGGCTGGACAGGGCGTCCACCAGCGCATCGACCTCGGCCTCGTAGAAGTCGGCCACCTTGCTCGCCATGGCGTCGAGCGAACCCGACTCCTCGCCGATGGCGATCATCTGCACCGCCATCGCCGGGAACAGGCCGGACTGCGCCATGCACAGCTGCAGCTGCTGGCCGGTGGAGACGCCATCCTTGATCTTGATGATGCCGTTGTAGAACACGATGTTGCCGGCGGCGCCGGCCACCGACTCCAGCGCATCCACCAGCGGCACGCCCGCGGCGAACATGGTCGCCAGCGTGCGCGCGAAGCGCGCGACCGCCGACTTGTAGAGGATCTGGCCGATCACCGGCAGGCGCAGCATCAGGCGGTCGGTCAGCTCGCGGAACTTCAGCGATCGCTTGTGCACCTGGATGATCACGGTGACGGTGATCGCCATCACGATGACGATCGGCACGCCCTGGCTCTTCAGCGAGCGCGACAGGTTGACGACGAACTGCGTGAACGCGGGCAGGTCGGCGCCGAAGCCCTTGAACAGGTCCTCGAACTGCGGCACCACGAAGATCAGCAGGATCGAGGTGACGATGACCGCGACCACGACCACGGCCGCGGGATAGGTGAGCGCCTTCTTCACCTTCTTCTTGATCGCCTCGGTCTTTTCCTTGTACGTGGCGATCTTGTCGAGCAGGGTCTCGAGCGCACCGGATTTCTCGCCGGCGTTGACCAGGTTCACGAACAGGTCGTCGAAGTGCAGCGGGTACTTGCCGAGGCTCTCGGCGAACGAGTTGCCGGCCTCGATGTGCGACTTGATGCCCATGATCATCTCGCCCATCGCCGGCTTTTCGTGGCCGCGGCCGACGATCTCCAGCGCCTGCACCAGCGGCACGCCGGCGGTCATCATCACCGCCATCTGGCGGCTGTAGATGGCGATGTCCTGGCTTTCGATCTTGCCCTTGCCGCCGAGCTTGAAGCTGAGCTTCTTGGTGACCCGGATCGGGTTGATGCCCTGCTTGCGCAGCTGCTGCTTGACCATGGTGTCGCTGGGCGCGACGGTCTGGCCCTTGATGCGGGCACCCTTGCGGTCGGTGCCCTCCCAGACGTAGGTGTGATCCTTCTGGACGGGCTTGGCCTTGGTGACCTTCTTGACGGCGGCAGCGGCGGTGGCCATGGAAGCGGATCAGTCCCCGCTGGTGCAGGCGTTGGCCTGCTTGAGATCGATGTGTCCGCCGAGCACCTTGCGCAGCGCGGAGCGGCGCAGGTCGGCGATGCCCTCTTTCTGGGCCTGGTCGGCGATCTGCATGGCGTTGCCGCCTTCCATCAGGATGCGGCCCATGTCCTCGGAGAAGGGCATCACCTGGTAGACGCCGGTGCGGCCCTTGTAGCCGTTGTCGCACTGGTCGCAGCCGACGGCTTCGTAGATGACGAAGGCCGGATCGTCCACCTCTTTCTGCCGGAAGCCTTCCTTGATGAGCTCCGGCTTCGGAATGTTGGCGGGACGCTTGCAGCTCTTGCACAGCCGGCGCGCCAGGCGCTGCGCGATCACCAGCGTCAGCGTGGAGGCGAGGTTGTAGGCAGGCACGCCCATGTTCATCATGCGGACCAGCGTCTGCGGTGCATCGTTGGTGTGCAGCGTGGACAGCACCAGATGGCCGGTCTGCGCGGCCTTGATCGCGATCTCCGCGGTCTCGAGGTCACGGATTTCGCCGACGAGGATGACGTCCGGGTCCTGGCGCAGGAAGGCCTTGAGCGCGGCGGCGAAGGTCAGTCCCACCTTGGGATTGACGTTGACCTGGTTGACGCCGGGCAGGTTGATTTCCGCCGGGTCTTCCGCGGTCGAGATGTTGATGTCCTCGGTATTGAGGATGTTGACGCCGGTATACAGCGACACGGTCTTGCCGGAGCCGGTCGGGCCGGTCACCAGGATCATGCCCTGCGGCTTGGCCAGCGCCTTCATGTAGGCGTCCTTCTGCTCGGGCTCGTAACCGAGGGCGTCGATGCCGAGCTGGGCGCTGGAAGGATCGAGGATTCGGCAGCAGATCTTTTCGCCGAACAGGGTCGGGCAGGTGCTGACGCGAAAATCGATGGCCTTGTTCTTCGAGATGTACAGCTTGATGCGGCCGTCCTGCGGGATGCGCCGCTCGGCGAGGTCGAGCTTGGACATGACCTTGACGCGCGCGGCCATGCGCACCGCCATCTGCACCGGCGGCGAAGACACCGTCTTCAGCTCGCCGTCCTTGCGGTACCGGATGCGGTACATCTTCTCGTACGGCTCGAAGTGGATGTCCGAGGCGCCCTGGTTGATCGCATCGAGCATGATCTTGTTGATGAAGCGGACGATCGGCGCATCGTCGGCATCCGACTTGGCGACGTCGACTTCCTCGCCCTCGCCGCCGCCGATGTCGAGGTTCTCGAGATCGGCATCGTCGATCTGGATGTTTTCCGACTCGGACGCGTTCAGCGCCACTTCGATGTGCTTGCCGAGCTTGTCTTCCTCGACCACGATCGCCTCGGTGGCGAAAGTGGTGGCGAACTTGATCTCGTCGAGCGCCGCGAGGTTGGTCGGGTCGGACAGGGCGAGGTACAGCCGCTTGCCGCGCTTGAAGATCGGCAGCGCGCGGTGCTTGCGGATGAGCTTTTCGTTGACGAGCTTGACCGTCTCGCGGTCCAGGTCCACCGCGTTGAGGTCGAGCAGCGGCACGCCGAAGGCCTGGCTCGCCGACATCGCGATGCGCGATGCGGGCGCCAGCTTGTCCTCCACCAGCTGCGTCACCAGGGAGATGCCGGCCTTCTGGGCCTTGGCGTGGACTTCCCTGACCTTGTCTTCGCTCAGCAGGCCGTCGGAGACGAGCTTGCGCGCAAGGCCACCGGGGGCGCCGGCTCCGGTCGCTGGAGGAGAAGTGGAAATCGCCATCGCGGCCCCCTGTTTGCAACGCCGCATCTTAACCGCTTTTCCCCCCTCAGGGACCTGAATCTGCGGGATAAAAATCATCCGTCCGTCGCCGGAAAGTGCAGGCGTTTCGCTAGAATGCGCGCTGTTCCCCCGCGGACGGAGCGATGGGTTTCACCCTTTCGGTGGTGGTCCCGTGCTTCAACGAGGCCCGCACCATTGCCGCCGTCATCGACGCCGTGCGCAAGGCGGAATTCGGCGGGCGCCTCGAGCTGATCGTGGTGGACGACGCCTCCACCGACGGCAGCCGCGAGCTGCTTCAGGCCACGCTCGCGCCGCGCATCGACCGGCTGATCCTGCAGCCGCGCAACCGCGGCAAGGGCTGCGCGCTGCGCGCCGGCATCGCCGCCGCGACCGGCGATTACGTCCTCATCCAGGACGCCGACCTGGAGTACGACCCGGTGGAATATCCGCGCCTGCTCGGCCCGCTGCTGAGCGGCCGCGCGGATGCGGTCTACGGCAGCCGCTTCGCCGGCGGCGACAGCCACCGCGTCCTGTATTTCTGGCACTCGGTGGCGAACAAGCTCATCACCCTGCTCAGCAACATGTGCACCAACCTCAATCTCACCGACATGGAGACCTGCTACAAGGTCTTCCGCCGCGGCATCGTGCAGGGCCTGGCGCTGCGCGAGGACGGTTTCGGCTTCGAGCCCGAGGTCACCGCCAAGCTCGCGCACGTGCCCGGCGTGCGCATCTACGAGGTCGGCATCTCCTACTTCGGGCGCACCTACGAGGAAGGCAAGAAGATCCGCTGGAAGGACGCCGTCTGGGCGCTGGTGTGCATCCTGCGCTACGGGTTGCTGCGGCTGACGTGACGCCGGACGCTCCCAGGCGACCGCGTCTGCTGGTGCTCACCTCGAGCTTCCCGCGCTGGCCGCAGGACACCGATCCGCGCTTCGTCGCCGACCTGTGCACGGAGCTGGCGATGCGCTTCGAGGTGCACGTGCTGGCGCCACATTGCCGCGGCGCGGCCACCGCCGAGCGCATCGGCAGCGTGCAGGTGACGCGCTATCGCTACTGTTTCGAGCGCGCCGAAGTGCTCGCCTACGGCGGCGGCATGCTGCCGAACCTGCGACGCCAGCCCTGGCGCCTGCTGCTGGTGCCGTTGTTCCTCGCTGGCCAGGTCCTGGCCACCGCACGGTTGCTGCGCACGCTGCGCCCGGACGTGGTGCATGCGCATTGGCTGATTCCGCAGGGGCTGTGCGCGCTCGTGGCGCGCGCGCTGGCCGGCTCGCGCGCGCCGCTGGTGTGCACCGCTCACGGCGCCGACGTGCTGGGGTTGCGGGGCAGCATCGCCATGACGCTCCTGCGACAGGTGGCCCGGCGCTGCGATGCGGCCGCGGGTGTCTCCGAGCCGCTGCGCGAGCGACTGGTGGCGCTCGGCGCAGCGCGGTCCCGCACGCACGTGCTGCCGATGGGCGTCCCCGAGCGTGACGTTTCCGGCGCGCGCGAGCCCGAGCTGGTGGCTTTCGCGGGACGCCTGGTGGAGAAGAAGGGCGCCCGCGTGCTGCTCGAAGCCTTCGCCAGGCTGGCGCGGCAGCGCCCGCGGGCGCGGCTGGTGATCGCGGGCGATGGACCCGAGGCCGCGGCGTTGCGCCTTCACGCTGGGGCACTTGGGGTTGCGGACCGTGTCGCGTTCGCGGGCGCGCAAGGTCACGAGGCGGTGCTCGAGCTGTTCGAGCGGGCGACCGTCGCGGCCATGCCGTCGGTCACCGCTCGCGATGGCGATTCGGAGGGTCTCGGACTGGTCATGCTGGAAGCGATGAGCTGCGGCTGTCCGGTGGTGGCGTCGTCGCTCGCCCCGGTGCGCACGGTGATCGAGCACGGCGTCAACGGCTGGCTGGTGCCCGAAGGGGACGCGGCGGCGCTGGCGGATGCGCTCGCGCGGCTGCTCGAGGATGCGGCGCAGCGCCAGCGTCTCGCGCAGGCCGCCCGCGAAACCGTCCGGCGCGGCTACTCGTGGGCCCGGTCGGGCGAGCGCTACGCGGCGCTGTTCGAGGAGCTGCTCGCGGCCAGCAGCAAGCGCTCGTAGCGTTCCGCGACCGCGCTCCAGGCGGGCAGGGCGATGCGCTGCGCGCGAGGTGAGGCAAGAGCCGCGGCGATGGCGTCCGCGATCGCCAGGGGATCGCCCGGCGGCGCCAGTCCCGGATGGTCGCCGCCGAGCATCCAGCGGATCGGTGCGGTGTCGCTGGCCACGACCGGCACGCCGCAGGCGAGGGCCTCGCACAGTTTCGCGGGATAGCTGAAGCGGCCGAAGGCATTGTCGGCCGCAGGCACGCAGGCCACGTCGAGTGCATTGAGCGCGACCGGCACCTGGCGGTCGTCGAGTGCGCCGAGGGCCCGCACGCCGGCGTGACGGGCCCAGCGCGCCGCGCTGCGTCCGGTGACGACGAGCGTCGCGCGGATGCCGCGCTCGCGCACCCGTTCCATCGCCGCCAGCAGGTGCCGCGCGCCACGCCGCTCGTCGAGCGACCCGACCACGCCCACCAGGCGCTCGTCCTGCGGCAGGCCGAGCTCGTGCCGGCAGCGCTCGCGATCCATCGCCTGGAAAGCCGGATCCGCCGTCATCGGCAGTACCTCGACGCGACGGTGTCCTGCGCCCAGCCGCTCCGCCAGCTGCGGCCCTGCCGCCGTGACCAGCGAGGCTTCGCGCACGGCGCGTCGCCAGGCCCAGTGCAGCGGCAGGGCCCAGGGCAGGTAGCTTTCGAAGTTGTCGTAGGCGTCCACCGCGCATCGCGTGCCGGCGTGCCGCGCGCTGCGCGCCGCGAGGATGCCGAACCAGGTGTCCGAGGCGCCCACGACCCAGTCGGGCCGACTATCATCCATGCACTCGCGGATGCGCCGCAGGTACGTTGCGCCCGCGAATGCGTCATCCGACGTCCACCGGACCCCCGCTTGCACGCTCTCTTCCGACCCGAGGCCCGCGTAGCTCAGCAGGGCGACGGTCACCCGGTGACCGCGCGCCGCCAGTTC
>DATLCG010000177.1:0-2907 GCA_035526525.1 Binatia bacterium | reverse complement strand
CCGATGGCCACGCCCAGCCAGGCCATCAGCCTCGCCGGCGGCACCGGCAGCGCAGAGACCGTGGACTCCAGCACGCCGCCCGCCAGGCCTCGCCACCCGGCATGGGCGGCGGCCACGACCGTCGCGGACTCGTCACAGAGCAGCACCGGCAGGCAATCGGCGGCCTGCACCACGCACACGACACCGGCCTGGCAGGTCCATGCAGCGTCTGCCTCGGGCGTGCCCTCGAAGGGGGCCTGCAGCGCGCGCGTGCCGTGCACCTGGCGCAGCCAATGCGGCGCGCCCGGCAGCGCCAGCGCGGCGGCTGTGCGGCGCCGGTTTTCCTCCACGGCCAGCTGCGCATCGCCGCTGCCATGGCCCAGGTTGAGGGAAGCGAAGGGACCGGTGCTGACGCCCCCCACCCGCGTGGTCATGCCCGCCCGGACGCGCGTGGAAACCGGCCATTCCGGCCTCAGCCACGGCAGCGCCGGGCTGCTCATCCTCCGGGCGTGCGGGAGTGCTCGCGCAGCGCGCGCAACAGGGCCTGCATGTCTTCCGGCGGCTCCGAGCTGACCGCGACGCGGGCGCGCGTGATCGGATGCGCGAACTCGAGCTCGCGGGCGTGCAGGGCCTGCCGTGGAAAGGTGGCGAGCTGCCGGCGCAGATCCTCGGGCATGCCGGCGCCGCGCACCACGCGCCCTCCGTACACCGGGTCGCCGACCACCGGATGACGGACGTAGGCCATGTGCACCCGGATCTGGTGCGTGCGGCCGGTCTCGAGCTTGAGGCGCAGATGGGTGTGCTCCGCGAAGCGCTCGACCACGCGGTAGTGCGTGACCGCCGGCTTGCCGCGAGGCACCACCGCCATCTTCACGCGATCGCGCGGATGCCTTCCGACCGCGGCGCGCACGGTGCCGCCGGCGGGAATCAGGCCAATGACGACGGCGTCGTACTCGCGGCGCACCTGGCGCCGCTCCATCATCTCGACCAGGCGCGCATGCGCGGTCTCGCTCAGCGCGATGACCATCAGTCCGGTCGTGTCCATGTCCAGCCGGTGCACCAGGCCCGCGCGCGGCAGGGTGCGGGCGCGGGGATAGCGATGGAGCAGCGCGTTCAGCAGCGTGCCGTCGGGCCGGCCGGCGCCGGGGTGAACCGACAGGCCGGCGGGCTTGTTCACCACGATCAGCGACTCGTCCTCGTAGCGCAGGTCCAGCGCCATCGCCTGCGCCGGATCCACCGACGAGACCGGGCGCGGCGCCTTCAGCCGCAGCTCGTCGCCGGCGCGCACGCGCGCCCGGGTCACGGTGGTGACGCGGGTATTGACGCGCAGGTGCCCGTCGGCGATCCAGCGCTGCAGGCGGGCGCGCGAATGGCGGTCGAACAGCCGCGCGGCTGCGACGTCCAGGCGGGCGCCATGCATCTCCGGGGGGACGGCCATGGACTCGACCATCCACAGGGAAGGATCGTTGCCGCCGTCGGATATAATTTTGTCGCGCTTCACGCCCACCCGCCCGATTCGACTCCATGACGCTCACTGACCTGCGCCGGCTGCTGCCGGCGGCCTGCATCGGGCTTGCCGCCTGCAGCTCCGACCCGTCGGCACCGCCGCCCAACAACCCGTTCAAGCCGAACCAGTCGTCCGAGCGCGAGCTGCGCCTGGAGGCGGAGGGATTGTATAAGCTCGCCCGCCGCGCCCTGGAATCGTCCGACTTCGCCGGCGCCATCCAGCGCTACGACCAGATCGCCGCGCGCTACCCGTTCACCGACTACGCCACGCAGGCGGACCTCGAGAGCATCTACGCCAAGTACCGCAGCTTCGACCCCGACGGCGCCATCTCCACCGCCGACCGTTTCCTGAAGGAGCACCCGCGGCACCCGGCGGTGGACTACGTCTATTACCTCAAGGGCCTCACCAACTTCGAGCGTGGCGAATCGGCCTTCGACTGGATCGTCGACTCGACCAAGCAGGACGTCGGCTTCGCGCGCAAGGCCTTCGACGACTTTGCGCTGATGATCCAGCGCTACCCGGCGAGCCGTTACGCCGGCGATGCCCGCCAGCGCATGATCTACCTGCGCAACCGCATCGCCGGCCACGAGCTGCACGTGGTGCATTACTACGTGCGGCGGGGCGCCTGGCTCGCCGCCGCCAAGCGCGCCGAGCGCATCGTCTCCGACTATCCGGGCTCGCCCGCGACGATGGAGGCGCTGGAGCTGATGAAGAAGAGCTACCAGGAGATCGGGCTGAAGCAGCAGGCCGAGGAAGTCGAGGCCGTGCTGAAGGCCAACCCCAAGTCCGCCGCGGCGCCGGCGCCAAGGCCCGCGCAAGCCGGCGCGGCGGCAGCGCCGCCGGCGATGCCCGCTTCCTAGACGTCCCCGTACACCGCCGTGATCGGGTAGCGCCGGTCGCGGCCGAAGGCGCGCGGCGTCACCTTGGGCCCCGGGGGCGCCTGCCGGCGCTTGTACTCGCTGCGGCGCACCAGCGACGCCACCCGCTGCACCGTCTCCTGCGGAAAGCCGTAATGCACGATCTGCGTGATCGAGCGCTGGTCTTCGACGTACGCCTTGAGGATCGCGTCCAGCATGTCGTACGGCGGCAGCGAATCCTGGTCGGTCTGGTCGGGCCGCAGCTCGGCGGAAGGCGGCCGCGTCAGCACGCGCTCCGGGATCACCGCGCCCAGCGCATTGCGGTGGCGCGCGAGCTGGTACACCAGGGTCTTGTAGACGTCCTTGATCGGCGCGAAGCCGCCGCACATGTCGCCGTAGAGCGTGGCGTAGCCCACCGCCATCTCGCTCTTGTTGCCGGTGGACAGCACGAGATAGCCGAACTTGTTCGACAGCGCCATCAGCAGCACGCCGCGGCAGCGCGACTGCAGGTTCTCCTCGGTGAGGTCCGCCGGCTGGCCGGCGAACTCGGGCGCGAGCGTGGAC
>DATLCG010000176.1:0-6543 GCA_035526525.1 Binatia bacterium | reverse complement strand
GGTCGACGTCGAGCGTGGACGTGTTGGTCGCAAGGATCGCGCCCTTCTTCATCACCGCGTCCAGCTTCTCGAACACCTGCTGCTTCACCTTCATGTCCTCGAATACCGCCTCGATGACGATGTCGGCGCCCGCCAGGTCCTCGTACTTCAGCGTGGGCCTGATCAGGCCCATGCGCTTCTCGAAATCCTCCGGCTTGAGCTTGCCCTTCTTCACCGAGCCTTCGTAGTTCTTGCGGATCGTGGCGAGGCCCTTGTCGAGCGCCTCCTGCTTCATCTCCAGCACCGTCACCGGGATGCCGGCGTTGGCGAAATTCATGGCGATGCCGCCACCCATGGTGCCGGCGCCGATCACCGCGGCCGACTTGATCGGCCGCGTCGGCGTGTCTTCCGGAACGTCCGGGATCTTGGTCGCTGCGCGCTCGCCGAAGAAGGCGTGGCGCAGCGCCTTCGACTCGGCGGTGTTGATCAGCTCGCCGAACAGCCGGCGCTCGGTGGCGAGGCCTTCCTCGAACGGCTGCTTCACCGCCGCCTCGACGCACTCGACGCACTTGAGCGGCGCGGGGAACGGCCCGGCCATGCCTTTCACCGTGTTCTTCGCCACGCCGAAGAAGCCCTCGGCGTTCGGATACGCGACCTTGATGTCCCGCACCCGCTTCAGCGGCCGCTTCTCGGCGACCACCTTTTCCGCGAACTTCAGCGCGCCCGGCAGAAGCGCCGCGAAATCACTTTCGACGAACTGGTCGAACAGCGGCGTGCCCTTGAGCTTTTCCGACGGCACCGGCGTGCCCGACACGATCATGTTCAGCGCGGTCTCGACGCCGAGCACCCGCGGCAGCCGCTGCGTGCCGCCGGCGCCCGGCAGCAAGCCCAGCTTCACTTCCGGCAGGCCGATCTGCGCGCCAGCCACGGCGACGCGGAAATGGCAGCCGAGCGCCAGCTCCAGCCCGCCGCCCATGCAAGCCCCGGAGATCGCCGCGATCACCGGCTTGGATGAACGTTCTATCTCGCGGATCACCGTGTGCAGGCTCGGCTCCGCCAGCATCTTCGGCGTGTTGAACTCGCGGATGTCGGCGCCGCCGCTGAAAGCCTTCGGGCTGCCGATCAGCACGATGGCCGCGATCTTCGGATCCGCCGCGGCGCGACCGATGCCGGCGACGATGCCGCTGCGCAGCTCGTGGCCGAGACCGTTGACCGGCGGGTGGTCCAGCGTGACGACGGCGGTCGCGCCGTGCGCCCTGTAGGCCGCGCTCATGACTTCTCCCTGGAGGAATCGCGAAGAGCGTGCAGCCTATGCGGCTGGCCGGCGTCGTTCAAATGCAGGAGCCGGGCGCGGCACGAATGGGGACCCGACCGT
Organism: Binatia bacterium; assembly: GCA_035526525.1. GTDB lineage: Bacteria > Pseudomonadota > Gammaproteobacteria > Nevskiales > Nevskiaceae > JACPFV01. The sequence continues at coordinate 5,189 of DATLCG010000176.1, read as the reverse complement.
CGCCGGGTGGAGCACCGCACCACCCCGTGTTCCTCATTGCAGACAGTGCAAAGCGACCCTTTTCCCCGGTCGCCGGCTGTCCTTAAATGCCCGCTCACTGCCGCACGTCCGGATCCCGGGCGCGGCGGTGATGGGGAAAATCATGTCCGATTCTCGCTGGCCGCGCCTGCTGCGCTCGTGCGTCGTCTTCACTTGCTCCGTGCTGTGGGGCCTGCCGGTGGCCGCTGCACCGCTGACGGGTTTCACCGTCGTCGAGGGCCACGTCGTGGACGCCGCCGGCGCCGCGGTGCCGATCCGCGGCGTCAACCATTTCGGCTTCAACACCGACATCCTGGTCCCGCAATTCCTGTGGACCATGGGCTGGAAGGAGCAGCTGGCGCAGATCAAGGCACTCGGCTTCAACGCCGTGCGCCTGCCCATCGCACCCGCCACGCTGCACGTGCTCACGCCCGTCGACCAGTTCAGCTACATCGAGCCGCGCAGGAACGCGGACCTGCTCGGCAAGACCTCGCTGCAGGTGCTGGACCTGTGGATGGCGGAGGCGGATCGCCTTGGCCTGTACGTGCTGATCGACATGCACAGCGTGAGCACGAAGCGCCAGTACCCGAGCTGGTTCGTGCTCGACTCCGCCGACTGGAACCTGACCTGGAACGGCCTGCCGTACACGCAGGCGAACTGGGTGTCCGACCTCGCTTTCGTCGCGGCGCGCTACGTGACCAACGCGCATTTCATGGGCATCGACCTCTACAACGAGCCGAACGGGGCGGTGCGCTGGTTCACCGGCGACGCCACCCATCCCGATCCCACCTATTACTGGAAGACCGCTGCCGAGACGGCGGGCCTCGCCGTGCTCGCGGCCAATCCCTCGCTGCTGGTTTTCGTCGAAGGCATCAACGGCAATTACGACGGCGTCGAAAATCCGGACGTGCCGATGAACTGGGGCGAGGACCTGCAGCCGCACGCCTACCAGCCGCTCGCGATCCCGGCCGCCAAGCTCGTGCTCGCACCGCACACCTACGGCCCGGACGTGTACGTGAAGTCCAGCTTCCTGGCCGGGAATTTCCCCGCGAACCTGGCGGCCGACTGGAACACCCTGTTCGGCCAGTTCTTCCCGGCTTACGCCGTGGTTCCCGGAGAGTGGGGCGGCCGCTACGGCTTCGGTGGCAACGACAGGGATGTGACCTGGCAAAACGCGTTCGTCGACTACCTGCTGTCGAAGGGCATGCGCGACAGCTTCTACTGGTGCTACACGCCGAACAGCGGCGACACCGGCGGCATCCTCGACGACAACCTCGACGTGCGGCAGGACAAGATGGCGCTGCTGCGCCGGCTGTGGGGCGGCAGCGCGCCGGCAGGAACCGGCGGCTCGACGCCGGCATCGGCGTCGTCCTCGTCGGCTTCCGCCGGAGCCGGCGGCGCGCTGGATCCGCGCCTGCTGCTCGTGGCCGGAATCCTGCCGCTGCTCCGGCGGCGCCGCGCGCACTAGCCGGCGCTGCGGGACTCGCGCCGCCACCTGCGCGGCGCGCACGAACCGTCTCGGCGCTGCGAATTTGGCGGCGGCATCGGTGCGGCCTATGCTGCCCGTCCCTGCCGCGACGAGCCGCGTTCCATGGACCTGGACTTCACCCCCGAGGAGCTGCGCTTCCGCGACGAGGTGCGCACGTTCCTGCGCGAGCAGCTGCCGAAGGACCTGAGCGAGAAGGTGGTGCACGGCAAGCGGCTCGAGCGCGAGGACTTCCTGCGCTGGCACCGCGCGCTGCACCAGAAGGGCTGGGTCGCGCCGACCTGGCCCAAGGACTTCGGCGGCACCGGCTGGAACGCCGTGCAGCAGTACATCTTCGAGGAGGAGACCGCCGCCGCCGGCGCGCCGCCGACCATGCCGTTCGGGCTGCGGATGGTCGCCCCGGTCATCATGAAGTTCGGCAGTCCCGGGCAGCAGCAGTTCTTCCTGCCGAAGATCCTGTCGGGCGAGCACTGGTGGTGCCAGGGCTACTCGGAGCCCGGCTCGGGCTCGGATCTCGCCTCGCTGAAGATGAAGGCCGAGCGCCGCGGCGACACCTACGTCTGCAACGGCCAGAAGACCTGGACCACGTTCGCGCAGCACGCCGACTGGATCTTCTGCCTGGTGCGCACGGCTTCGGACGTGCGGCCCCAGGAAGGCATCTCGTTCCTGCTGATCGACATGAAGACGCCGGGCGTCACCGTGCGGCCGATCGTGATGCTCGATGGCGAGCACGAGATCAACGAGGTGTGGTTCGAGAACGTCGAGGTGCCGGTGGCCAACCGCATCGGCGAGGAAAACAAGGGCTGGACCTACGCCAAGTACCTGCTCGGACACGAGCGCACCGGCAACGCCGGCGTCGGCTACTGCAAGCGCTGGCTGCGGCACCTGAAGGAGATCGCCGCGCGCCAGCCGGCGGGCGGCGGCAAGGCGCTGATCGAGGACGCGCGCTTCCGCGACCGCATCGCGCAGGTCGAGATCGACCTGATGGCGCTGGAGATCACCAACCTGCGCGTGGTCTCCGCCGACGGCAAGCGCGGACCAGGACCGGAAGCCTCGCTGCTGAAGGTCAAGGGCACCGAGATCCAGCAGGCGCTGACCGAACTGATGATGCGCGCACTGGGCCACCACGCCCTGCCGTGGCAGCCCGAGGCGCTGGACCACGGCTGGCGCGGCGAGCTGGCCGGCCCCGACTTCGGCGCGCCGCTGACCGGCGAGTACTTCAACTACCGCAAGGCGTCGATCTACGCCGGGTCCAACGAGATCCAGCGGAACATCATCAGCAAGCTGGTACTCGGGCTCTAGGCTCAAGGGGAAACGATCCATGGACTTCACCCTCACCGGCGAGCAGCAGCAGCTGCGCGACACGCTGCTGCGCTACGTCCAGAAGGACTACAACTTCGATCACCGCCGCGCCATCCTGAAGTCCGCCGAGGGCATCAGCCGCGACGCGTGGAAACAGCTCGCCGAGATGGGCATCACCGCGCTCGGGCTGCCGGAGGAGCACGGCGGCATCGCCGGCAACGCGCTCGACACCGCGCTGGTCATGGAAGTGCTCGGGCGCGGCCTGGTGGTCGAGCCCTATTTCGCCACCGTGGTCCTCGGCGCCAGGCTCATCGCGCTGGCCGGCAGCGCCGCCCAGCAGGCCGCGCTGCTGCCGCAGGTCGCCGCCGGAGAGCGGCTGCTGGCGCTCGCGCACCTGGAGGCCGCCAGCCGCTACGAGACCACGCCGGTGGCTGCCACCGCGAAGAAGCAGGGCACGGGCTACGTGCTGAACGGCACCAAGACCGTGGTGCTGCACGGCGCGCAGGCGGACACGCTGATCGTGTCGGCGCGGACGGCGGGCCAGCCACGCGATACCGCGGGGCTGTCGCTGTTCCTGGTGGACCGCAAGGCCGCAGGCGTGGCCGTGCAGGATCACCGCACGCACGACGGCCAGCGCGCCGCCGAGATCACGCTCAAGAACGCACCCGGCGAGCTGCTCGGCGCCGAGGGCGCCGGCCATGGCCCGCTCGAGCACGCGCTGGACCACGGCATCGCGGCGCTCTGCGCGGAAGCGGTGGGCGCGATGGGTGCGGCGATCGAGATCACGCTCGCTTACGTCAAGCAGCGCAAGCAGTTCGGCGTGGCCATCGGCAGCTTCCAGGCGCTGCAGCACCGCATGGCCGACATGTTCATGGCGGCCGAGACGGCACGCTCGATGATGTACCTGGCGGCGAGCAAGGCCGACGTGACCGATGCCGCGGCGCGCCGCCGCGCGCTGTCGGCGGCCAAGGCGCACGTGGGCCAGGCCGCGCGCTACGTCGGCCAGCAGGCCGTGCAGCTGCACGGCGGCATCGGGGTCACCGACGAAGCGGCCATCAGCCACTACTTCAAGCGCCTGACTCTGATCGACCTCACGCTCGGCGATGCGGACCATCACCTCGGGCGCTTCAGCGACACGATCCTGAAGGAAGTCACCGCGGCGGCACCGGCATCGGCACGCGCGGCTTGAGCCGCGCCATCGAGCACCGCTACGCCGAGGTCAACGGCGTACGCCTGCACTACGCCAGCGCCGGCCGCGGGCCGCTGATGCTGTTCGTGCACGGCTTCCCGGAGTTCTGGGGCGCGTGGCGCGAGCAGCTGGAAGAGTTCTCGCGCGACTTCCAGGCCGTCGCCGTGGACCTGCGCGGCTTCAACCTGTCCGGCAAGCCGGAAGGCGTGAAGGCCTACCACGCCCGGCACGTGGTCGAGGACCTGCGGCAGCTCGTCCTGCATCTCGGCCACGAGCGCGCCATCGTCGTCGCCCATGACTGGGGCGGCGCGATGGCCTGGAACCTCGCTGCCTTTCACCCGGAAGTCGTGGCCCGGCTGGTCAGCATCAACTCGCCGCACCCGGTGCCACTCGCGCGCGAGTTGCGCCGCAACCCGGCGCAGCAGAAGGCCAGCGAGTACATGCAGCTGTTCCGGTCGGACAAGGCCGAGCGCGTGCTGTCGGAGAACGGCTACGCGCGGCTGGCCGGCCTGCTGGCGGACTGGAGCGCGGCCGCCCACGCACCCGATGCGCAGCGCCTCGCCGAGTACCGCGCCGCGTGGTCGCAGCCCGGGGCACTCACCGGCGGTCTCAACTACTACCGGGCCTCGCCGCTGTTTCCTCCGGCCGACGGCCGCGCGCCGCCGGAACTGGATGCGAAGCTCTTTACCGTGCGCGTGCCGACGCTGGTGATCTGGGGCGAGCGCGACCAGGCCCTGCTGCCCTGCCTGCTCGACGGCCTGGATGAATGCGTCACCGACCTGCGCATCGAGCGCATCGCCGAAGGGTCGCACTGGGTGGTGCATGAATTGCCGGACCGCGTGAACGCGCTGATCCGGGCCTTCGTCCGCTAGTCCCCCGCCACCACGGGCACCGCCGCCTCGCGCTTCGGCCACTGGCCGAGCAGGTTGACCGCCAGCCCCGTCAGCACCAGCGCGCCGGCCAGCAGCTTCCACGCCGGCAGCGCTTCGCCGAGCACGAGCGAGGACGCCGCGAAACCGAATACCGGGACCAGCAGCGCCGCCGGTGTCACCGTGGCCGCGGGGTGGCGCGCGAGCAGCCAGTTCCAGGCGCCGTAGCCGAACAGGGTATTGCCGATCGCCTGCCAGGCGACCGCCGCCCAGGCGCCGGCGCTGGCGTGCGCGACCGCGCCGCGCAGCGCGCCAGCGCCTTCCG
>DATLCG010000162.1:0-29534 GCA_035526525.1 Binatia bacterium | reverse complement strand
AGGAATTCGCGAGCCTCTGCCTGCTGCTGCTCGGTGCGTCGGTTGCGATGGCGCAGGACGGCGGTACCACGGCGGATGGCGCGACTCCGGCCGAGCAGGCGGCGCCGGCCGGCGCTGCGCCGGCCGCCGACACGGGCGCCGATCCCTCCGCCGCCCCATCCGGCAGCACGCCCGCCTCAGACACCACGGCGCCGTCCGTTTCCGGCACGACGGGTGCGTCCGCGCAGGACACCGGCGCACAGGGCAGCGACGGCGGCTCCGCCGACGCCGCGGCCAATGCGGACGCGGGCTCCGGCGACGCCACCGCATCGAAAGGCTTCTTCGCGGATCGCGCCTGGTATGCCGGTGCGGACTACGTGGCGACTACCTTTACCTCGTCCTCGTCGCCCGGCTTCGCGCCGGGCCACTACGACTCCGGCATGTACCGTCTGCGCGGCGGCACGCGCTTCTTCGGTTTCCTCGGCGCGGAGCTGCAGTACGGGCTCGACGCCGGCGGCAGCGACCTGTCCACCGAAAACTACATGGGCGTCTTCGCGGTGCCCACCACCACGGTGCTGGAAACCTTCGAGCTCGCGTTCCCGGTCGGCTACACCATGAGCAAGGTGTCCGGCGGCGGCAGCGCCACGCTCCAGGGCCTGGGATACGGCGTGGCGGCCGAGCTGCCGCTTCGCACCTTCGGGCAGTCGATGCCCGACCTGCGTTTCACCGCGGGCTGGACCGTGTACTACCGCGGCAGCGACGCGCAGCTGTACGGCGGCAATGTCGGGCTGCGCTACGACTTCGGCGGCCCGCGCGAGGAGCCGCCGGCGCCAGCGCAGTAGCGCCACGTCCGCGCGCCCTGCGGGGCCGCGCTGCCCGATAGAATGCGCGCCCGCGCCGGTGTGGCGGAATCGGTAGACGCGCACGACTCAAAATCGTGTTGGGCAACCCCCAGTGTGAGTTCGAGTCTCACCTCCGGCACCACTTCCAGCCCGCGTCCGCGCGGGCTGTTTCGTTCCTGCGCCGCCGCACCGATGAAGCGATCCGACTTTGCCTATGAGCTCCCGACGGCGCTGATCGCACAGCACCCGCCGGCGGAGCGCGCGGGCGGGCGCCTGCTGCACCTGCCGGCGCAGGGCGCACCGGCGGACCGTCGCGTGGCCGAGCTGCCGGCGCTGCTGCGGCCGGGAGACCTGCTGATCGCCAACGACACCCGCGTCGTGCCGGCGCGGCTGTTCGCGACGAAATCCAGCGGCGGCCGCGCCGAGATCCTGGTCGAGCGCGTCCTCGACACCGATCGACTGCTGGCGCAGGTGCGCGCCAGCAAGACTCCGCGGGACGGCTCGGAACTCGTGGTGGATGGCACCGGAGTGCGCCTGCGCGTCGAGGGCCGCGAGGGCGAGTTCTACCGCCTGCACGCGAGCGGCATGCCGGTAGCCGAGCTGCTCGAGCGCGCAGGCCGCCTGCCGCTGCCGCCCTATATCGGGCGCGATCCGGACGCGCTCGATGCCGAGCGCTACCAGACCGTTTTCGCGCGCGAGCCGGGCGCGGTGGCGGCGCCGACCGCGGGTCTGCACTTCACGCCGGAGCTGCTCGGCCAGCTGCGCGACCGCGGCGTGCGCCTCGCCACGGTGACGCTGCACGTCGGCGCCGGCACCTTCCAGCCGGTGCGCGTCGAGGACCTGGCGACGCACCGCATGCATCCCGAGCGCTACGTCATTCCGGACACCTTGCCTGGCGCGGTCGCCGAATGCCGGGCCGCGGGCGGGCGCGTGGTGGCCGTGGGCACGACGGTGGTGCGCGCCCTCGAGTCGGCGGCCGCGCACGATGGGCTGCGCGCCGGTCCTGCGGAGACACGGCTGTTCATCACGCCCGGGTTTCGTTTCCGGGTGACGGATGTCCTGCTGACGAACTTCCATCTGCCCGAAAGCACGCTGCTGATGCTGGTGTGCGCCTTCGGCGGCCAGGAGCGGGTGCTGTCGGCGTACCGGCACGCGGTGCAACGGCAATACCGCTTCTTCAGCTATGGCGACGCCATGCTGGTCGAGCCGGGCACGCATGCGCTTTGAAAGGCTCGGCGCCGATGGCGCGGCACGCCGCGGGCGGGTGCATTTCGCGCGCGGCAGCGTCGAGACGCCCGCATTCATGCCGGTCGGCACGTATGGCACGGTCAAGGCGCTGACGCCTGAGGACGTCCGCGCCAGCGGCGCGCAGATCCTGCTCGGCAACACCTTCCACCTGATGCTGCGCCCGGGAGAGCAGCTGATCCGGCGCCTCGGCGGCCTGCACCGCTTCATGCACTGGGACGGACCGATCCTGACGGACTCCGGAGGCTTCCAGGTGTGGAGCCTCGCGGAGCTGCGCAAGCTGAGCGAGCAGGGCGTCGAGTTCCAGTCGCCGGTCAACGGCGACCGCGTGTTCCTGACGCCGGAGCGCTCGATCGAGGTGCAGGAGGCACTCGGCGCCGACGTCATCATGCAGTTCGACGAGTGCACGCCTTACCCGGCGACGCCGGCGCAGGCGCGCACGTCCATGGAACTGTCGGCGCGCTGGGCCGCGCGCTGCAAGGCTGCGCATCGCGACGAGGGCGCGCTGTTCGGCATCGTGCAGGGCGGCATGCACGAGGACCTGCGGCGCGAGTCGCTGGAGCGCCTGGCAGCCATCGGCTTCGACGGCCATGCACTGGGCGGCCTCTCCGTGGGCGAGACCGAGAGCGAGCGGCTGCACGTGCTGGATGCGGTCGCTGCGCGCCTGCCGGCGGACCGGCCGCGCTACCTCATGGGCGTCGGCACGCCGCGCGACCTGGTCCAGGCGGTGCTGCGCGGCATGGACCTGTTCGACTGCGTGATGCCGACGCGCAACGCGCGCAACGCGCACCTGTTCACCAGCGAAGGCGTCGTGCGCCTGCGCAATGCGCGCTTCCGCGAGGACCCGGCGCCGCTCGACGCGGCGTGCGACTGCGAGGCCTGCCGCAACTATTCCCGCGCCTACCTGCACCACCTCGACAAGTGCAGCGAGATCCTCGGCGCGAGGCTCAACACGATCCACAACCTGCGCTACTACCAGCGGCTGATGCAGCGCATGCGCGAGGCGATCGAGGGCGGGACCTTCGCACCGTGGTCACGCGATTTTCTCGCCTCGCCCGAAGGCACCGCGCGCAACGACCCCGCAGAGACCGCGGCTCCCCAGCCCCCAGCCCCCAGCCCCTAGCGCCGGCCTTACAGCAGCTCCGCTACTTCCTTCTCGATGTCCTCGGGCTTGTCCGTCGGCGCGTAGCGCTTCACCACCTTGCCCGAGCGGTCCACCAGGAACTTGGTGAAGTTCCACTTGATGCCCTTGCTGCCGAGCAGGCCCGGCGCCTCGGTCTTGAGGTGCTGGTACAGCGGGTGCGCCTGGTCGCCGTTCACTTCCACCTTGGCGTACAGCGGGAAGCTCACGTCGTAGCTGAGCGAGCAGAAGCTCCTGATCTCCTTTTCGTCCCCCGGCTCCTGGTGACCGAACTGGTCGCAGGGGAATCCGGCGATGACGAGGCCCTTGTCCTTGAACTTGCGGTACATCGCCTCGAGGCCCTTGTACTGCGGCGTGAAGCCGCACTTCGAGGCGACGTTGACCACCAGCACGACCTTGCCCTTCCAGGCATCGAGCCTCTGGTCCGTGCCGTCGATGGTCTTCGCGGAAAAATCGTAGACGCTCATGCCTCTCTCCTTGTCGTCATTGCAGCGCGGCCGCCGGCAGCTGCGCCAGCGACTCGCTCGGGGTGCGCAGCGCCGCGCACAGGCTGGCGGCCTGCGGCAGCAGCCGGGTGGCGAAGAAGCGCGCGGTGGCGAGCCGCGCATCGCGCGTGGCCGGATCGGCGCCGGCCGCGCGCGCCATGCGCAGCCAGTTCCAGCCCAGCACGGTCAGCGCGAAGGCGCGCAGGAAATCCACCGCACCGAAGCCGGCATCGCCCGGCTGCTCCCGGAACGAGTCCTGCAGCCAGCGCGTGGTGCCCTCCAGCTCCACCAGGGCCTGCTCGAGCGGGCGCTCGATGAACGCCAGCTCGGCGCCGCCTGCGCCCGGCTGTTTCAGGTCGGACCGCGCGCGTTCGAAGAACCGCTTCGGCAGCCGGCCGTTGTGCAGCATGAGCTTGCGGCGCACCAGGTCCATGGCCTGGATGCCGTTGGTGCCCTCGTAAAGGGCGAGGATCTTCGAGTCGCGCACGATCTGCTCGATCCCGTGCTCGCGGATGTAGCCGTGCCCGCCGTAAACCTGCACCGCCAGCGAGCCGAGCTCGAACGCGGAGTCCGTGAGAAACGCCTTCACCAGCGGCGTGCACAGGTCCACCCAGTCCTGCGCGGCCTCGCGCGCCGCGGCATCGGGATGGCGCCGCGCAATGTCCACGTGCAGCGCGGTTTCGTAGCCGAGCACGCGGCCGGCCTCGGTCACGGCCTTCATCTGCAGCAGCATGCGGCGCACGTCCGGGTGGTGCGCGATGACGTCGCCGCCGTCGAAGGCCTTGCCCTGCCGGCGATCGAGCGCGTAGCGGATGGCGTTCTGCGTCGCCAGCTCGCACTGCCCGAGGCCCTGGAAGCCGACCATGATGCGGGCCAGGTTCATCATCACGAACATGTTCTGGATGCCGGTATTCGGCGCCCCGATCATCCAGCCCTTCGCGCCCTCGAAGGCGAGGGTGCAGGTGCACGACCCGTGCATCCCCATCTTGTGCTCGATGGACACGCAGCGGACGCGGTTGCGCTCGCCGGGCGAGCCGTCGGGCTTGAGCAGGAATTTCGGCACCACAAAAGTGGACAGTCCCTTCACGCCGGCCGGCGAGTCCGGCAGGCGCGCGAGCACGAAGTGGACGATGTTGTCCGCCATGTCGTGCTCGCCGGAGGTGATGAAGATCTTCTGGCCTTCGAGCGCGTAGCTGCCGTCCGCCTGCGGCACCGCCCGGGTCTTGACCGCCGCCAGGTCGGAGCCCGCCTGCGGCTCGGTCATGCACATCGTGCCGGTCCATTCGCCGGTCGCGAGCTTCGGCAGGTACGCCTTTTTCTGTTCGGCGCTGCCGGTGGCGTCGATCGCCTCGAAGCAGCTCGCGGTCAGTCCCGGGTACAGGTCGAAGCCGACGTTGGCCGAGCAGACCATCTCCTCGACCACCTTGGACAGCGTGTAGGGCAGGCCCTGGCCGCCGTGTTCCGGAGGCGCCGACAGGCCGACCCAGCCCGCCTGCCAGAACAGGCGGTAGGCCTCGGCGTAGCCGTCGGGCACGCGGACCGAGCCGTTGTCCCAGCGGCAGCCCTGCGCGTCGCCTTTTGCGTTGAGCGGGGCGATGCGTTCCTCGATCAGCTTCGCCGCTTCCTCGACCAGCCCGTCCACGGTGTCCCGGGTGGCGTCGGCGAAGCCGATCTCGGCGAAGCGTCGCTCCGCCTGCAGCACCTCGTGCAGCACGAAGCGGATGTCGCGGAGAGGTGCTCGGTAGGACGCCACGGGCGGCTCGGGTCGCTGCGGGGCCGGTAGTGTGCTGTCGGCGGCGGGCACCGACAAGGCCGCGGCGCGGCACGGCGGGCGCGATGGCATAATCCGCGCCGCGCGAATTCCAGACGGCGCCTTGCGCCGCTGAATTCGCGCACCTTTTTCCGGAGTGGACACGTGCTCGACTGGCTCATTTCACCCGCGTACGCGCAGGCCGCGACGCCCCCCAGCCCGCTGATGCAGTTCGCGCCGCTGGCGTTCCTGCTGGTGCTGTTCTATTTCATGCTGATCCGCCCGCAGATGAAGCGCTCGCGCGAGCATCGCGACATGCTCGGCAAGCTCGCCAAGGGCGACGAGGTCATCGCCGGCGGCGGCCTGGCCGGCACGGTGCGCGAGATCGGCGAGCACTTCATCGGCGTCGAGATCGCCACCGGCGTCACCGTGAAGCTGCAGAAGTCGTCCATCACCAGCGTGCTGCCGAAGGGCACGCTCAAGGCGCAGTAGCCGCCCGCCATGCAGCCGTACGCGCGCTGGAAGTACGTTCTCCTGCTGGCCGCCGCGCTGTTCGGCGTCCTGTATTCGCTGCCGAACCTGTTCGGCGACGAGCCCTCGGTGCAGATCTCCACGCGCAGCGGCGACGCCGTTCCCGCCGGCTTCGCCGAGCGCGTGCAGAAGGCGCTCGGCGGCGCGAAGCTGGCCGCGCGCAGCTCCGGGCCGGAAGGGCAGCAGTGGGTGGTGCGCTTCGGCGGCGACGACGAGCAGCTGAAGGCGGCCGATGCGCTGAAGCGCGAGCTCGGCAACGACTACGTGGTCGCGCTGAACCGCGCCGCCCGCACCCCCGCCTGGCTGACCGCGCTCGGCGCGAAGCACATGGCGCTGGGACTCGACCTGCGCGGCGGCGTGCACTTCCTGCTGGAAGTGGACCTGGCCGACGCGCGCACCCGCGCCATCGGCCGCTACCTCGCCGACGTGCCCGCGTTCCTGCGCAAGGAAGACATCCGCTACAGCGCGCGGCGGCAGGAAGGCGAGGCCGTGGTGCTGGAGTTCGGCGAGGCCGAGCGCCTGGCCGCGGCGCAGAAGGCGATCGGCAAGGAATATCCGGAGCTCGCGCTGACCGCGCCGGAGAACGCCACGCCGCCGCGGCTGGAACTCCGGCTGTCCGAGAAGGAAGTGCAGAACATCGTGCAGCGTGCGGTCGAGCAGAACCTCACCACGCTGCGCAACCGCGTCAACCAGCTCGGCGTGGCCGAGCCGCTGGTGCAGCGCCAGGGCCTGAACCGCATCGTGGTCCAGCTGCCCGGCGTGCAGGACACGACGCACGTGAAGGAGCTGCTCGGCAGCACGGCCACGCTGGAGTATCGCGCCGTGGACCAGGACGCCGACGCGCGCCAGGCGGCGGCCACCGGCGTCGTGCCGTCGGGCGACGAGCTGTTCTATCACCGCGGCTCGCGCCAGCCCTACCTGCTGAAGCGCGACGTCATCGCCAAGGGCGACGAGCTGGTGGACGCGCAGGCCACCTACGACCAGCAGAGCAGCCAGCCGGCGGTGTCGGTGACGCTCGACGGCGGCGGCGCCAAGCGAATGCTGGGGTTCACCGAGAAGAACGTCGGCAAGCCGATGGCGGTGCTGTACCGCGAGAACGAGATCGTCACCAACTACGACGCGCAGGGCCAGCCGGTGCGCGAGAGGCGCCAGATCGAGGAGATCATCTCGGTCGCGACGATCCGCGGCGTCTTCGGCAAGCGCTTCCAGACCACCGGCCTGGAGCAGAAGGAAGCGCACGACCTCGCGCTGCTGCTGCGCGCCGGCGCCCTGGCGGCGCCGATCGCCATCGTCGAGGAGCGCACGGTCGGCGCCAGCCTCGGCGAGGACAACATCCGCCAGGGCTTCGAGGCCGCGGCGCTCGGCCTCGCGCTGGTCGCCGGCTTCATGATCTTCTACTACCGCGTGTTCGGCCTGTTCGCGGTCGGCGCGCTGCTGATGAACCTGCTGATCGTGGTGGCCGTGCTGTCACTGGTGGGCGCCACGCTGACCATGCCGGGCATCGCGGGCATCGTGCTGCACATGGGCATCGCGGTGGACGCGAACGTGCTGATCTACGAGCGCATCCGCGAGGAATTGCGCGCCGGCAACAGCCCGCACGCCGCGATCCAGGCCGGCTACGACCGCGCCTTCCTCACCATCGCCGACGCCAATGTGACCGTGCTGATCGGCACGGTGGTGCTGTTCGCGCTCGGCGCCGGCGCGGTGAAGGGCTTCGCCATCACGCTGGCCATCGGCATCATCAGCTCGCAGTTCACCGCGATCGTCGGCTCGCGCGCCATGGCGCAGCTGGTGTTCGCCCGCAGGAAGATGAAGGACGTCCCGGTCTGGTGATGCCATGAAATTCTTCGCCCGCGTTCCCAAGATCGACTTCATGGCCCAGCGCCGCACGGGCCTGATCGTGTCGCTGGTGCTGACGATCGCCTCGATCGCGCTGGTGCTGACGCGCGGATTGAATCTCGGCATCGACTTCACCGGCGGCGTGCTGGTCGAGGTGACCTATCCGCAGGGGGTCGAGCTGGAGCAGGTGCGCGGCGATCTCGCCAAGGCCGGCTTCGAGCACGCGGTGGCGCAGCACTTCGGCAGCACCACCGACGTGCTGATCCGCCTGCAGGTGCCGAAGGACGCCAGCGCCGCGCAGTTCAGCTCGCGCGTGCTGTCCGCGCTCGGCGCGCAGGACCAGTGCGCGGACCCGGCGAAGCCGTGCAAGCGCCGCATCGAGTACGTCGGGCCGCAGGTGGGCGACGAGCTGACGCAGAAGGGCAGCCTGGCGCTGCTGTTCGCCTTCATCGGCATCTTCGTCTACATCATGCTGCGCTTCGAGTGGAAGTTCTCGGCGGGCGCGATCGCGGCGCTGGTGCACGACGCGGTGATGGCGCTGGGCTTCCTGTCGGCGACGCAGATCGAGTTCGACGTGACCACGCTGGCCGCGATCCTGGCGCTGATCGGCTACTCCAACAACGAGACCGTGGTCATCTTCGACCGCGTGCGCGAAAACCTGATCAACCTGCGGCGCATGGGGATCTTCGAGATCGTCAATCTCTCGGTGAACCAGACGCTGCTGCGCTCGATCATCACGCACTTGACCACGCTGCTGGTGTGCACCGCGCTGCTGGTGCTCGGCGGGCCGAGCGTGCACAGCTTCTCGGCGACGCTGATCGTGGGCGTGATCGTGGCGACGTATTCGTCGATCTACGTGTCGACCAGCCTGGCGGTGGCGCTCGGCGTTTCGCGCGACGACCTGCTGCCGCCGAAGCTCGAGAAGGAAGGCGACGGCCTGCCGTAGCGCGGGCCGTCAGGCCTTCGCCGGGGTCCGGTTCCGCAGCAGGGGGCCGATCAGGTCGTAGAGCTTCGGGCTGGCGGCGAGGATGTTGCCGCTGCCCAGCGCCTGGTCCGCATCGCCGCCGTACAGGTCGCTGACGATGCCGCCGGCTTCCTGCACCATCAGGATGCCCGCGGCCATGTCCCAGGGCTTCAGGTTCAGCTCCCAGAACGCATCGAGCCGTCCGCAGGCGACGTAGGCCAGGTCCAGCGCCGCCGAGCCGGCGCGGCGCACGCCGGCGGTCTTCTCGACGATGGCGCGCAGCTGCGGCAGGTAGGCGTCGAGGTTGCTGCCGGCGCCGATCGGCACGCCGGTGCCGATCAGGCTGTCCTCCAGCTGCGAGGTCTTGCTGACGCGGATCTTGCGGCCATTGAGGATGGCGCCGACGCCGCGGCTGGCGGCGAACAGGTCCTGGGTGCAGGGCGCATAGATCACGCCGTGCTCGAGCTTGCCCTTGTGCTGCACGCCGATGGACACCGCGAAGTGCGGGAAGCGGTGCAGGAAGTTGGTGGTGCCGTCCAGCGGATCGATGATCCAGGTGAAGTCGTGCTTGCCGCTGGCGCCGCCTTCCTCCGCCACGATGGCGTGGTCGGGATAGGCCTTGCGGATCTGGCGCACGATCTCGGCCTCGGCGTTGCGGTCCACGTCCGAGACGAAATCGTTGAGGCTCTTGCGCGTCACCTGCAGCGTGTCCGCCCGCTCGAGGTTGCGCATGATCAGGTTGCCGGCCGCGCGCGCCGCGGAGACGGCGATGTTGACGAGAGCGTGCATCGGTGGGAGCGGCGGCCGGAAGCGGGCGCGCAGTGTAAGGGAATGGACTGCGCGCGGCTGGCACTCGCGGCGGCGAGCGCCGACACTGTCGCGATGAGCCTTCTCGACCGCGTGCGCATCGTGCTGGTGCGGCCGCAGCATCCCGGCAACATCGGCGCCGCCGCGCGCGCCATGAAGACCATGGGCCTCGCCGACCTGGTGCTGGTGGCGCCGCGGGCCTTTCCGGATCCGCAGGCCGACGCGATGGCGGTGGACGCCAAGGACCTGCTGGCGTCTGCGCGCGTGGTGGAAGACCTGCCCGCGGCAGTGGCCGACTGCGCGCTGGTCGCCGGCAGCTCGGCGCGGCTGCGCTCGCTGCCGCACAACACCTGGGCGCCGCGCGAGTGGGCGGCGCGCATGGCGGGGCAGACCGGCGGCCGCATCGCCATCGTGTTCGGGCCCGAGCGGATCGGCCTGACCAACGAGGAAATGCACCTGTGCCACGAGCTCGTGTCGATCCCGGCGAACCCGGCGTACAGCGCCCTCAACGTCGCCGCCGCCGTGCAGGTGCTCGCGTACGAAGTGCGCGTCGCCGCGGGCGAGGGCGCGCTGCCCGTGCCGGAGCGCGAGCCCGTCGCGCATGCCGAGATGGAGCGGCTGTACCAGCATCTCGAGCGGCTCATGGTGCGCGTGGAGTTCCTGGACCCCAGGCACCCGAAGCAGTTGCTGCCGCGCTTGCGCCGGCTGTTCGGCCGCGCCGCCCCGGATGCCAATGAAATGAACATCCTGCGCGGCTTCCTCGCCCACGTGGAGGCGCGGCTGCCGCCACGCGAGCCCGGGTCCTGAGGGCGCGCGCGGTAAGATCGCGCCACCGTCGCAGGCGGTTTTTCCAGAGTTCCGCACAGCCATGTTCGAGCGCATGCAGGAAGACATCCGGAGCGTGTTCGAGCGCGATCCGGCGGCACGCACCACGTGGGAAGTGCTGACCTGCTATCCGGGCCTGAAGGCGGTCTGGATCCATCGCGCCGCGAACTGGCTCTGGCGCCACGGCTTGCGCTGGCTGGGGCGCGTGGTGTCCGGCTTCGGCCGCTGGCTCACGCTGATCGAGATCCACCCGGGTGCGACGCTCGGCCGGCGCCTGTTCATCGACCACGGCGCCGGCGTGGTCATCGGCGAGACCGCGGAGATCGGCGAGGACGTCACGCTCTACCAGGGCGTGACGCTCGGCGGCACCTCCTGGAACAAGGGCAAGCGCCACCCCACCATCGGCAACGGCGTCGTCATCGGCGCGGGCGCCAAGGTGCTGGGGCCGTTCACCGTGGGCGCCGGCGCGCGCATCGGCAGCAATGCCGTCGTGGTGCGCGAAGTGCCGCCGGGCGCGACCGTGGTCGGCGTGCCGGCGCGGGTGGTCGGCGAGACGCGCGAGCCCTCGGACAAGGTCGTGGCGATCGCGCGGAAGATGGGCTTCGACGCGTACGGCCTCACGCGCGACATGCCCGATCCGGTGGCGAACGCGATCGGCGCGATGCTGGACCACATCCACCAGCTCGACGATCGCGTGATCCAGCTGTGCCAGACGCTGCACCGGCTCGACGCGCGAATGCCGGAGCTGGAGCTGAAGAAGCTGGAGCTGCCGGATTTCTGCGCGGAGGGCTCGGTGCTCGACCTCACGCCCGGGGAAGGCGAAGCGCCGAAAGCGGCCAAGAAGTGAGGTGATCTACCTCGACCACAACGCCACCACGCCGCTGGATGCGCGCGTGCGCGCGGCGATGGAGCCCTACCTCGGCGGCCCGTACGCCAATGCCTCGAGCCAGCACCGCTTCGGCCGCGCCGCGCGCGATGCGGTCGAGACCGCCCGCGGCCAGGTCGCCGCGCTGGTCGGCGCGCAGCCCGGCGAGGTCGTGTTCACCAGCGGCGGCACCGAGGCGAACAACCTGGCGCTGAAGGGACTCGCCTCGTGGCGCGCAGGGCGGCTGCTGTATTCCGCCATCGAGCATCCCTGCGTGGTGGAGCCGATGCAGGCGCTCGGCGGAAGCGGCCGCGTGGTCGAGGCCATCGCGGTGGACGGCGAGGGGCGGGTGGACCCGCGCCGCTTCGAGCGCCAGTTGCGGAGCAGTGCGGTCGGCATCGCCTCCTGCATGCTGGCCAACAACGAGACCGGCGTGATCCAGGACGTGGCCGCGCTCGCGGCCGCGGCCCACGGCGCCGGCGCCGCGTTCCACGCCGACGCGGTGCAGGCAGCCGGCAAGATCCCCGTCGACTTCGCGGCGCTGGGAGTGCAGTGCCTGAGCCTGTCGAGCCACAAGCTCTACGGACCCAAGGGCGCCGGCGCGCTGATCGTCGAGTCCGGCACCCAGATCGAGCCGCTGCTGCACGGCGGCGGCCAGGAGCGCGGGCTGCGCGGCGGCACCGAGAACGTCGCCGCGCTCGCCGGCTTCGGCGTCGCGGCGGAGCTCGCCGCGGCGGAGCTGGCCGCGCGCGCCGCGCACGGCGGCCGCCTGCGCGACCGGCTCGAGCGCGCTCTCGATGGCATCGCCGGCGTGCGCTTTTTCGGCCGCGGCGCGCCGCGCGTGGCCAACACCTCGCAGTTCGCGATCCCGCCGCTGCACAGTGCGACGCTGCTCGGCCTGCTCGACAAGAAAGGCTTCGCGGTGTCGAGCGGCAGCGCCTGCGCCAGCGGCAGCGACGAGCCCAGCCCGGTGCTGCTGGCGATGGGCGTGCCGCCGGAGATCGCGCTGTGCGCGATCCGCGTGAGCGTCGGCAAGGACAACACCGATGCCGATGTCGACGGCTTCGTCGCCGCGCTGCAGGCCGTGCTGCGCGAAACGCTGCCGGCGCGCACCGCATGATCTATCTCGACCACGCCGCCACCACGCCACTCGACCCGCGGGTGCTCGCCGCGATGGAGCCGTTCCTGCGCCCCGGCGCAACCGCGCCGCACGGCAACGCGGCGTCGGAGCACCTGGCCGGCCGCGCTGCACGCGCGGCGGTGGAGCGCGCGCGCGGGCAGGTCGCGGCCGCGATCGGCGCCGATGCGGCGGAGATCGTGTGGACCTCGGGCGCCACCGAGTCCGACAACCTCGCGATCAAGGGCGCGCTGGATTTCTACCGCTCGCGCGGCCGCCACGTGATCACGGCGCTGACCGAGCACAAGGCCGTGGTGGACACCTGCCGCGACCTCGAGACGCGCGGCGTGCGCGTGACCTGGCTGCGTCCCGGCGCGGACGGGCGCGTCGCGCCGCAGCAGGTGCTGGAGGCGCTGGCGCCGGACACGCTGCTGGTCTCGCTGATGTGGGTGAACAACGAGACGGGCGCGATCCAGGACATCGAGGCTCTGGCGCCGGCGCTGCGCGAGCGCGCCGTGCTGCTGCACGTGGATGCGGCGCAGGCCATGGGGCGCGTCGCCATCGACCTGCGGCGCGTGCCGGCGGACCTGCTGTCGCTGTCGGCCCACAAGGCACACGGGCCGCAGGGCATCGGCGCGCTGTTCGTGCGCAAGCAGCCGCGCGCGCGGCTGGCGCCGCTGCTGCACGGCGGCGGGCACGAGCAGGGCATGCGCTCCGGCACCTTGCCGGTGCACCAGATTGCCGGCATGGGCGAGGCCTTCGCGCTGGCCGCCGCGGAAGGTCCGGCCGACACCGTGCGCGCCGCCGTGCTGCGCGACGCGATGTGGGGCGCGCTCGGCGCGCTCGACCGCATCCACCTCAACGCCGCGGCCGCGCCGCGCGTGCCGCAGATCCTGAACGTCAGCTTCGAGGGAGTGGACGGCGAGAGCCTGCGTGCCTCGCTGCCGGACGTCGCCGTGTCGAGCGGCGCGGCCTGCTCGGCCGCCACGCGCGAGCCTTCGTACGTCCTGCGCGCGCTCGGCCGCAGCGACGAGCTGGCCGATGCCAGCCTGCGCTTCTCGTTCGGGCGCTTTACCTCGCAGGCGGAGGTGGAGGCGGCGGCGCAACAGGTCGTCGCGGCGGTGCGGCGCCTGCGCGGGCTGTCGCCGCTGTGGCGCGATGCGGCCTGAGCGCGATGCCGACCCGTTCGGCTATGGCCGCACGGTATGGGAGCTGTTTCGCGCGGCGCCACGGTCCGGCCGGCTGGAGGGCGCGCTCGAAGGTAGAGCAAACACCCCCGCCAACCGCAGCGTTCTCGTGCTGCACCTTAAAATGGCGCAGGGCCGCGTGGCCGACGCCCGCTTCCAGGCCCATGGCTGTCCCACCACCATCGCGGTGGGCGCATGGCTGGCGCAGCGGGTGCTCGGACACACGCCGGCGGAGCTGGAGCGGATCGCCGCGCCAATGATCCGCGAGGCCCTTGAAATCGGCGAGGCGCGGGCCCATTGCGCCCTCCTCGGCGAAGACGCGGTGAAGGCCGCATTGGCGAAGGCAGGAACGGCATGACGATACGACTCACTCCCGGCGCGGCGCAGCGCATCCGGCGGCAGATCGAGAGCCGCGGGCGCGGCGTGGGCCTGCGCGTGGGCGTGAAGAAATCCGGCTGCTCGGGCTTCGCCTACACGCTCGATTACGCCGACGCGGTGGGTGCGGAGGACGCCGTGTTCGAGTCCGAGGGCGCCACCGTCGTAGTCGCGAAGGCGGACCTGGCGGCCCTGGCCGGCATCACCGTGGACTTCCGCAAGAACGGACTGAACGAGGCCTTCACCTTCCAGAATCCGAACGCCGAGGCCCTGTGCGGCTGCGGCGAGAGCTTCGCGCTGAAAAAGACCGCGTAAAGCGTTGCTGCGCCGCCACCAAGGCGGCTATAATTTATTGATTTTGTTGCCCCGCGCGGCTCCCGCGCTCCCACTCCAAGAACGAGCCAGACCCAGAACCATGTCGGTTGAACGCACCCTGTCCATCATCAAGCCCGATGCCGTGGCCAAGAACCACATCGGCGACATCTATGCGCGCTTCGAAAAAGCGGGCCTGAAGATCGTCGCCGCGCGCATGAAGCACCTCACCCCGCGCGAGGCCGAGGGCTTCTACGCCGTGCACAGGGAACGGGGGTTCTTCAAGGATCTGGTGACCTTCATGACCAGCGGCCCGGTGATGGTGTCGGTGCTGGAGGGCCCCGACGCGGTCGCCAAGCACCGCGAGCTGATGGGCGCCACCGATCCGAAGAAGGCGTCCAGCGGCACCATCCGCGCCGATTTCGCCAGCAGCATCGACGAGAACGCGGTGCACGGCTCCGACAGCCTCGACAATGCCCGTACCGAGATCGCGTACTTCTTCCGCGCCACGGAGCTGTGCCCGCGCACGCGCTGAGGCGGGCGGGGACGGCGTGCCGTGAGCAAGGAAAAGGGTGACACCGCCGCACCGGCCGCGGCCGGTGTGGAGTCCGCCCGCGTCAACCTGTTCGGGCTCGACCGCACCGCGCTGCGCGCGGAGTTCGAGCGCATGGGCCACAAGCCTTACCGCGCCGACCAGGTGATGCACTGGATCTACCGCCGGGGCGTGGCGGACTTCGACGCCATGTCGAACCTCGGCAAGGAGCTGCGCACGCAGCTTGCGGCGCGCTTCGTCATCGAGCCGCCGGAGCTGCTGGCCGACCAGGTCTCGGCCGACGGCACGCGCAAGTGGCTGCTGAAGGTGGCCGGCTCCGGCGCGCAGGCGATCGAGACCGTGTTCATCCCGGAGGACGATCGCGGCACGCTCTGCATCTCCTCGCAGGTGGGCTGCGCCATGGACTGCAGCTTCTGCGCCACGGGCGCGCAGGGCTTCTCCCGCAACCTCAGCACCGCGGAGATCGTGGCGCAGGTGTGGTTCGCGGCGAAGACCCTCGGGGGCGACTTCCAGAACGAGCGGATCGTCTCGAACGTCGTCTTCATGGGCATGGGCGAGCCGCTGGCGAATTACGGCGCGGTGCTGCCGGCGGTGCAGATCCTGCTCGACGATTTCGGCTTCGGCCTGTCCAAGCGCCGCGTCACGGTGAGCACCTCGGGCCTGGTGCCGTTCATGGACCGCCTGCGCGAGGACACCGATTGCGCGCTGGCCGTGTCGCTGCACGCGCCCAACGACGCGCTGCGCGACGAGCTGGTGCCGATCAACCGGAAATACCCGCTGGCCGAACTGATGGCCGCGTGCCGGCGCTACACCGGCAACAAGGACCGCAAGACCCACATCGTGTATGAATACGTGATGCTGGACGGCATCAACGACCAGATCGACCACGCACGGCAGCTCGCGCGCCTGCTGGCGGGCCTGCCGGCCAAGGTCAACCTGATTCCGTTCAATCCTTTTCCCGGCACGCGCTACCGGCGCTCTCCGCCGGAACGCATCCGTGCGTTCTCCGACTTCCTGCGCAACAAGGACATCCTGACGATGACCCGCAAGACCCGTGGCGACGACATCGCCGCCGCCTGCGGCCAGCTCGCCGGCCAGGTGCGCAGCCGCCAGAAGAACCGCCTGGGCGACATTCCCGTGCGCACGGTGCGCTCGTGAAGCGCATCGCGGCGCTGACGCTGGCCCTGCTCGCGGGCTGCACCACCACCGACACCGGACCGGTGTCCGGTGCGCGCCCGAACCTGAAGGAAGCCGCGCGCCTGAACGCCGACATGGGCCTGCAGTACATGCGGCAGGGCGACCTGGACCTGGCGCAGGAGAAGCTGAAGCACGCGGTGGAGCTGGACCCGGACCTCGCCGCGGCGCATTCCGGACTCGCGCTGGTGTACGCCCGCAAGGGCGACGTGCGGCAGGCGCGCAACGAGTACGACCGGGCGCTCGACCTCAACTCGGACGATCCCGACACGCTGAACAACTTCGCGGTGTTCCTGTGCAGCGCCGGCGAGCGCGAGCAGGCCGAGAAGCGCTTCCTGAAGGCGGCGAAGAACCCGGAATATGCGACGCCGGCCGTGGCCTGGACCAACGCCGGCGTCTGCGCGCGTGGCGCAAAGCAGATCGACAAGGCGGAAGGCCACCTGCGCGAGGCGCTGCGCATCAATCCGCAGTACCCGGAGGCGCTCGGGCAGATGGCCTGGATCGCGTTCCAGAAGAAGGACTACCTGCGCACGCGTGCCTTCCTGCAGCGCTACGAGTCGGTGGCCAAGCCGACCGCGGAGACCCTGTGGCTCGGCGCGGCGACCGAGCGCGTGCTCGGCGACCGCATGGCCGAGCTGTCCTACGAGCGCCGCCTGAGGACGCAGTTTCCCGATGCCCCTGAAACCTTCGATCTCCTGAAGAAGACCGGCCGCCCATGAACGAGCAGACCGCCGACGCCGAGACGACTTCCGCTGCCGACGCCGCGCCCGCGCCGGGCGGCCCGGGCGCGCTGCTGCGCCAGGCCCGTGAGCGCGCCGGCATGTCGGTCGAGGACGTCTCCTCGCAGCTCAAGCTCGCCCGCAACACGCTCGAGGCGCTGGAGCGCGACGACTTCCGCACGCTGTCGGAGGCGGTGTACGTGCGCGGCTACTACCGCAAGATCGCCAAGGTGCTGCCGGTGACCGAGGCCGAGCTGCTCGCCGCCTACGAGAACCTGCGGCGCCCGCGCGAGGCCCTGCTGCCGCAGCGCATTCCGCTGGCCGGAGGTGTCGCCGCCGGCTCCTCGCGCCGCACGCGCGGGCAGGGCATCGGCGTCGTGGTGCTCACCGTGATCGTGCTCGCGGTGCTGTTCCTGATGGTCGACGACAAGCCCGCGCGCCGTCCGGTCGCGGCGCCGGTCGCTTCCGCGCCGCAGGCCGAGAACGCCGCCGCGACGCCGCAGGCGCCTGCCACGGTGTCCGCCACCTCCCCGGCGCCCGCCGGCCCGGCAGTGTCCCCGGTGGTGACCGCACCGGCGCCGGCCACCGGCGTCACGCCGCCGGCCACGACTGCCGCCCCCGCATCGGCGAGCGGCAGCCAGCTCCGGCTGGAGTTCAGCGCCTCGTCGTTCGTGCGCGTCGAGGATGCGCGCGGCAAGACACTGGCCATCGGCCTGGTCCGCGCGGGCGAGGGCCAGAGCCTCGAGGGCCAGCCGCCGTACACCGTCTTCCTGGGCAACGCCCAGAACGCCAAGGTGTTCTTCGACGGCCAGCCGTTCGACTTCTCGCCGCACGTCAACCGCCAGAACGACACCGCGCGCTTCACCGTTCCCTAGCGCCGTCCATGAAGCCGCAGCACACCATCCAGCGCCGCAAGTCGCGAGCCATCCGCGTCGGCCGCGTCACGGTCGGCGGCGATGCGCCGATCTCGGTGCAGACCATGACCAACACCGACACCGAGGACGTGGAGGCGACGGTCGCGCAGATCCGCGCCTGCCAGAAGGCGGGCGCCGACATCGTGCGGGTCTCGGTGCCGACGGTGGACGCGGCGAAGGCCTTCGCCCGGATCAAGCAGCAGGTCGGCTACATGCCGCTGGTCGCCGACGTGCACTTCAACTACAGGTGCGCGCTGGTCGCGGCCGAAGGCGGCGCCGACTGCCTGCGGATCAATCCGGGCAACATCGGCGGCGAAAAGAAGGTGAAGGAAGTCATCGCCTGCGCGCAGCATCACGGCGTGCCGATCCGCATCGGCGTCAACGCCGGCTCGCTCGAGTCCGACATCCAGGAGAAATTCGGCGAGCCCAACGCCGACGCGCTGGTGGAATCGGCGCTGCGCCACATCGAGATCCTCAAGCGGCACAACTTCGAGAACTTCAAGGTCAGCATCAAGGCGAGCGAGGTCTTCATGACCGTGTTCGCCTACCGCAAGCTCGCCACGCTGATCGACCAGCCGCTGCACCTGGGCATCACCGAGGCCGGCGGCGCGCGCGCCGGCGCGGTGAAGTCGTCGATCGGCCTCGGCCTGCTGCTGAGCGAGGGCATCGGCGACACCATCCGCATCTCGCTGGCCGCCGACCCGGTCGAGGAAGTGAAGGTCGGCTGGGACATCCTCAAGGCGCTGGGGCTGCGCCACCGCGGCATCAACCTGATCGCGTGCCCGTCGTGCTCGCGCCAGAACTTCGACGTGGTCAAGGCGGTGGCCGAGCTGGAGCAGCGCTTCGAGGACATCGACGAGCCGATGGACGTCGCCGTCATCGGCTGCGTGGTGAACGGGCCGGGCGAGGCGCGCGAAGCGGCGATCGGCCTCGCCGGCGGCTATCCGAACTCGGTGTACGTGGACGGGAAGATCCAGCACAAGGTGCACAACGCCGAGCTGGTGGACCGCCTCGAAAAGCTGGTGCGGGACAGGATCGCCGCGCGCAAAGCCGCTTCATGAACAGGTTCCAGTCGGTCCGCGGCTTCAACGACATCCTGCCGGCGGATACCGCACTGTGGCAGCGGGTCGAGGCCGCCGCGCGGGACGCCTTCGCCGCGTACGGCTACGCCGAGATCCGGTTGCCGCTGCTGGAGCACACCGCGCTGTTCGAGCGCTCGATCGGCGCCGCCACGGACGTGGTCGAGAAGGAGATGTTCACCTTCAGCGACCGCGAGAACGATTCGCTGACGCTGCGGCCGGAAGGCACGGCGTCGTGCGTGCGCGCCGGTCTCGAGCACGGCCTGCTGCACAACCAGCAGCAGCGCCTGTGGTACGCCGGCCCGATGTTCCGCCACGAGCGGCCGCAGGCCGGCCGCTACCGGCAATTCCACCAGTTCGGCGCCGAGGCCTTCGGCATGCCGGGCCCGGACATCGACGTGGAGCTGATCGCGCTGTCGGCGCGGCTGTTCCGCACGCTCGGCATCGGCGGCCTGACGCTGGAGATCAACTCGCTCGGCACGCCGATGGAGCGCGCGCACTACCGCTCGCACCTGGTCAGGTTCCTGGAAGACCACGCCACGCAGCTCGACGAGGACTCGCGCCGGCGGCTGCAGACCAACCCGCTGCGCGTGCTGGACTCGAAGGTGCCGGCGACGCAGGCCCTCGTGCAGCGCGCCCCGGTGATGGGCGAATACCTCGAAGCCGGCTCGCGCGCCCATTTCGACGGCCTGCAGCAGGGCCTGACCGACCTCGGCATCGCCTTCACGGTGAATCCGCGCATCGTCCGCGGGCTCGACTACTACACGCACGGGGTGTTCGAGTGGACCACCGCCGCGCTCGGCGCGCAGGGCACGGTCTGCGCCGGCGGCCGCTACGATGGCCTGGTCGAGCAGCTCGGCGGCGCCGCCACCCCCGGGGTCGGCTGGGCCGCCGGCATCGAGCGCATGGTGCTGCTGCTGAAAGCGCAGGCCGCGGCAGGCGAGGCCGCCACGGCCGACGCCTACCTCTGCTGGCTCGGCCAGCCGGCGCGCGCCGCCGCCACCCGCATCGCCGAGGCCGCGCGCGACGCTTTGCCGGCCGCCCGCATCGTGCTGAACGCGGGCGAGGCGGGGCTCAAGAGCCAGCTCAAGCGCGCCGACCGCTCCGGGGCGCGCGTGGCGCTGATCCTGGGCGAGGACGAGGCCGCGCGGCAGGTGGTTCAAGTAAAATCGCTGCGCTCCGCCGCCGCGCCCGAGCACTGGTCCTGGCCCGAAGTCCCGCAGCGCCTCGCGGCGCTGCTGCAGATCCCAACGAGAACCTGATGTCCTCCCACTACGAAGAAGAAGCTGAAGTCGAGCAGCTGCGCCGCTGGTGGCGCGACAACTGGAAGGCGCTGGCCGCCGGCCTGGCCCTGGGCCTGGCCGCGATCTTCGGCTGGCAGCGCTGGCAGGAGCATCAGACCCGGACCGCGGTCACGGCCTCCGCCATGTACGAGGACCTGAAGAAGGCGAGCGCCGGCAAGCCCGACGAGGCCAAGGCGCTGGCGCAGAAGCTGACGGAGTCTTTCGGGGACACGCCGTACGCGGCGCAGGCCCAGCTGCTGATGGCGCAGCAGGCCGCGGGCCGCAACGACTGGGCCGACGCGCAGCAGCGCCTGCAGTGGGTCGCCGACAGGTCGGCTGACGACGGGCTGAAGAAGATCGCGCGGCTGCGCCTCGCGCGCGTGCTCTGGCAGCAGGACAAGCCGGCCGACGCGCTGAAGCAGCTCGACATCGCCGACGACGACGCCTTCGCGCCGCTGTACCTCGAGCTGCGCGGCGACATCACGCTGGCCCAGGGCGACCGGGGCGCGGCGCGCACGGCCTACGAGAAGGCGCTCAAGGCCAACCCGCCGGCCGCGGCGCGCGACGGCCTGCAGCACAAGCTCGACGACCTGGCGGACGCGAAGTCGTGACGCGCCGATTCGCCATCGCCGCGCTGGCCGCGGCCACGCTGCTGGGCTGCAGCAGCAAGGGCCCGGTGCGCGATCCCGCCGACCTGGTGGACATCAAGTCGCCTGCGTTCAAGCCGAAGGTGCTGTGGGATCGCAGCCCCGGCGACGGCACCGGCGACCGCCACATGAGCCTGCGCGTCTCGGTCGGGCCCGACGCGGTCTTCACCGCGGATCACGAGGGCGAGGTCTTCGCGCTCAGCCCGAAGGACGGGCACACGCTCTGGCACGCGCAGACGCGCACGCGCACCGTCGCGGGGCCGAGCGCGGCCGGCGACCTGGTGCTGATCGGCACCGCCGATGCCGAAGTCGTCGCGCTGAAGCGCGCCAACGGCGCGGCGGCCTGGCGCGCGAGCGTGTCGAGCGAGGTGCTGGCGCCCCCCGTGGGCAGCGGCGGCATCGTGGTCGTGCGCTGCGGCGACGGCAAGATCTTCGGCCTCGCGGCCGACAACGGCGCGCGCAAGTGGAGCTTCGACCGCGCCGTGCCGCCGCTGACGCTGCGCGGCATGTCCACGCCGATGATCAACGGCAATACCGTCTATGCCGGCCTCGACAACGGCCACGCCATCGCGCTCGACCTGGCGACCGGCGAGCCGAAGTGGGAGCAGGTGGTGTCGGCGCCGGTCGGCCGCACCGAGCTGGAGCGCATCGTGGACGTGGACGCGCAGATCGCCGAAAGCGGCGACGGCGTGTACGCGGCCAGCTTCGGCGGCGAGCTGGCCGCCATCGGCGTGGATGAAGGCCGCGTCGGCTGGCGCCGGCCGGTGAAGAGCTACAGCGGCGTCGCCGTGGTGGACGGCAAGCTGATCGTGGCCGACGAGGACGGCCTGGTCTGGGCCTTCGACCTGGAGAGCGGCGCGGCGGTGTGGAAGCAGGAGGCGCTGAAGTACCGCCGCGTCTCGCCGCCGGCGATCCAGCACGGCTCGATCGTGGTGGGCGACCTGGACGGCTGGCTGCACTGGCTGTCGCCGAAGGACGGGACCATCGTCGCGCGCAAGCACGCGCTCGGCGATCCGGTCGTCGCCGCGCCGGTGGTGCAGGACGAAGTGCTGTACGCCGTGGACACCGACGGCGAGGTCGCGGCGGTCACCATTCCGTGAGCCGTCTGCCCGTCCTGGCACTGGTCGGGCGCACCAATGTCGGCAAATCGACGCTCTTCAACCGGCTCACGCACAGCCGCGACGCGCTGGTCTCGGACCTGCCGGGGCTGACGCGCGACCGCCAGTACGGCTTCGGCGCGCTCGACGAGCGCCGCTTCATCGTCGTCGACACCGGCGGCCTGATGTCGGGTGGCGATGCGCTGGCGCGCATGGCGGAGCGGCAGGCGCGCGCGGCGCTCGACGAGGCCGATACCGTGCTGTTCGTGGTGGACGTGCGCGCGGGACTGACCGGCGCCGACCGCGAGCTTGCCGACGACCTGCGCAAGCGCGGCAAGCCGGTGTTCGTCGCGGCCAACAAGAGCGAGAGCCTGGGGCCGGAGTCCGCTGCGGAGTTCTTCGGGCTCGGCCTCGGCGAGCCGTGGGCCATCTCGGCGGAGCACGGGCAGGGCGTCGAGGCGCTGCTGGCCGCCGCGCTCGCCGGCCTGGCGGATGGCGCGCCGGAAGCCGACGAGAAGGACGACGGCGCGATCCGCGTCGCCATCGTCGGCCGCCCCAACGTCGGCAAGTCCACGCTGGTGAACCGCCTGGTCGGCGAGGACCGCGTGCTGGCGCACGGCGAGCCCGGCACCACGCGCGACGCCATCGCCGTGCCGTTCGAGCGCGACGGCCAGCGCTACGTGCTGGTGGACACGGCCGGCATCCGCCGCCGCGCGCGCGTGGAAGAGCACGTCGAGAAGCTGTCGGTGGTGAAGTCGCTGCAGGCGATCGAGCGCGCGGACGTGGTCATCGCGGTGGTGGACGCGCAATCCGAGATCGGCGTGCACGACGCGCGGCTGCTGGGCCTGGCGGCACAGCGCGGCCGCGGACTGGTGCTGGCGGTCAACAAGTGGGACGGCCTCACGCCCGGCGCGCGCGAGCGCGTGTCCAGCGACGTCGACTTCAAGCTGCCGTTCCTGGATTTCATGCCGGTGCACCACATCTCGGCCATGCACGGCTCCGGCCTGGCCGGACTGATGGCGGACGTGCGCGAGGTCTACGAATCCACCCGCCGCGAGCTGCCGACGCCCGCGCTGACGCGCGCGCTCGAGGCCGCGGTGGAGAAGAACCAGCCGCCCGCCGTCGTCGGCCGCCGCATCAAGCTGCGCTACGCCCACGCCGGCGGCCGCAACCCGCCGGTGATCGTCGTGCACGGCAACCAGACCGAGCGCCTGCCCGGCTCGTACAAGCGCTACCTCGCCAACGAGTTTCGCGCCGCGTTCCAGCTGAAGGGCGTGCCGGTGGTGGTCGAATTCCGCACCGGCGACAACCCGTACAAGGGCCGCAACAACGAGCTGACCCCGCGCCAGCGCAAGCGCCGCCAGCGCGTCCGCGGCCGCTGACCGTCTTCCCCTCTCCCTGGCGGGAGAGGCCCGCGCCTTCCCCCTCTCCCCTCGTGGGAGAGGGCCGACGGGCCGAAGGCCCGCGGGGAGAGGGGGCCAGCAGTTCGACCCCCGCCCACCCCCATTGCCCACATCGAGAAACCCAGCCCCCCATGCCCTACATCAACATCAAGATCACCCGCGAAGGCGCAACCGCCGAGCAAAAGGCCGAGCTGATCCGCGGCGCAACCGAGCTGCTGCAGCGCGTGCTCAAGAAGAATCCCGCGACGACGGTAGTGGTCATCGACGAGGTCGAGACCGACAACTGGGGCGTGGCGGGCGAGACGGTGACGGAGCGGCGCAAGAAAGGGCTTTGACTGCGGTTCATCGGGAGAAATCGGGGACAGACCACGGTTTGTCCGGACCGTATGGTGCTGACGGAAGGCCGCGCCCGGTGCTTCCGCTACGGGATGGCTCCCCGCGTGGCCCCTCCGGGGCCACCCCCGCAGCGAGAAAATGCTGCGGGGGCTCCGCGCGGGTCCGCTCTCACTCCCTCCGCGAAAGCCCCGGCCGCGGCCTTCCTCCGACCTTTCGTTGTCTCCGCCCACGAGCGAACCGTTCGCGCCGAGCTTCTCGAAGCGCCCCGCCGACCCGCGGTGGAGGCGATCAAGTTCCTGGTGGAGCAGATGAACCTGTCGCGCAAGGCGGCGCGGCGCACGGGCGCAACACCGACCTAGCGCGCCCCGCTTTCGCCTTTCATCACCCCGCGCACCTCGGCCACCGCCTCACCCGCCGCAAAACGCGCCCGCAACTCTTCCCCCGGCTGAAGCACCGCGGCATCCCGCACCACCGCGCCATCCGTCCGCTGCACGATGGCGTAGCCGCGCTGCAGCACGGCCCGCGGATCCAGCGTGGCCAGCACCGCGCTCGCGCCGCGCACGCGCTCGGCGCCCGTGCGCAGCCGCAGCTGCACGCGCTCGTGCAGCCGCTCGCGCGCCAGCGCCAGGCGCTCGTGCAGGCGCGCCAGCCGCTGCTGCGGGCCTGCGGTCGCCAGGCGCATCGTGATCGCAGCCAGCTGCTCGCGCCGGCGCAGCGGCGTGGCCGGGCCGGCGCGGCGCAGGCGCTCGTGCAGTTCATCGAGCCGTTGCGCCAGCACCTGCAGCCGCCGCCCGGGATGGGTGCGCTCCAGCCGCTGCACGCCGCGCTCGAGCTCGGCGGCGCCTTCCTCGATGCGCTCGCGCATGGCGTGCGCGAGGCGCTCGGCGAGATCTTCCGCGTGGGCTTTCCAGTCCGCGAGGTCCGGCGCCACGCGCTCCGCCGCCGACGTCGGCGTCGGCGCGCGCAGGTCCGCTGCGAAGTCGGCGATGGTGAAGTCCACTTCGTGACCGATGCCGGTGACGACCGGCACCGCGCAGGCGCGGATGGCGCGGGCGATCGTCTCGTGGTTGAAGCACCACAGGTCTTCCAGCGAGCCGCCGCCGCGCACCAGCAGGACCACGTCCACCGGCGCGCGCTGCGGCAGCTCGCGCAGGGCGCGGACGACGGAAGGGCAGGCGTTGTCGCCCTGCACGGGCACCGGCCAGACGTACACGCGGCCCAGCGGGTAGCGGCGGCGCAGCGTGGTCAACACGTCCTGCAGCGCGGCGCCCGTGGGCGAGGTGATGACGCCGATGCCGCGCGGAGCGGGCGGCAGGGGGCGCTTGAGCCCCTCGTCGAACAGGCCTTCGGCGGCGAGCTTGCGCTTCAGCTCCTCGAACTGGCGCAGCAGCGCGCCTTCGCCGGCAGGCTCGAGGTGATCGAGGATCAGCTGCAGGTCGCCGCGCGCCTCGTAGAAGCTCAGCTGGCCGCGCACCAGCACCTGGTCGCCGTCCTTCGGCTGCGGCCGCACGTAGAGGTTGCGGTTGCGGAACATGGCGCAGCGCACCTGGGCCTGCGCGTCCTTCAGCGTCAGGTACCAGTGGCCGGCGGGGTTGCGGAAGTTGGAAACCTCGCCCTGCACCCACACCGAGGGCAGCGTGGTCTCGACCAGGCCGCGCAGCGTGGCGGCCAGATCGGACACGCTCAGGACGGTGCGGTCGGCCATTTGGTCGCGCAGCCTACGCCACGCCGCCGCAACCGTGAACCGGCGCGGAAACTGGGCGAAGCGCGGTCGGCCCTCTATAATGGTTCATGGCGGGCTCGACTCCTTCTCCGATGCGGATCCAGCACGAAGCGCTGACGTTCGACGACGTCCTGCTGCAGCCTGCCTACTCCGAAGTGCTGCCGCGCCAGGTGCTGCTCGCGACCCGGCTGACGAAGCGCATCACGCTCAACCTGCCTCTGCTGTCCGCGGCCATGGACACCGTCACCGAGTCGCGGCTGGCCATCGCGCTGGCGCAGGAAGGCGGCATCGGCATCATCCACAAGAACATGCCGGCGGCGCGCCAGGCGGCCGAAGTGCTGTCGGTGAAGAAATACGAATCGGGCGTGATCTCCGACCCGGTGACGGTCACGCCGGACACCACCATCGCCGACGTCCTGCGCATCACGCGCGCCAACCGCATTTCCGGCGTGCCGGTGGTGCAGGGCGGCAAGAAGCTGGTCGGCATCGTCACCAGCCGCGACCTGCGCTTCGAGACGCGCATGGACCAGCCGGTGTCCGCGATCATGACGCCGCAGGAGCGGCTGGTGACGGTGAAGGAAGGCGCGGGGCGCGACGAGGTCGTGGCGCTGCTGCACAAGCACCGCATCGAGAAGGTGCTGGTCATCAACGGCGGCTTCGAGCTGCGCGGCATGATCACGGTCAAGGACATCCAGAAGTCCAGCGACTTCCCGATGGCCTGCAAGGACCAGCGCGGCCGCCTGCGTGTCGGCGCCGCGGTCGGCACCGGACCCGAGACCGAGGAGCGCGCGGCGGCGCTGGTGGAAGCCGGCGTCGACGTGATCGTGGTGGACACCGCGCACGGCCACAGCAAGGGCGTGCTCGACCGCGTCGCCTGGATCAAGAAGAAATACCCGGACGTGCAGGTCATCGGCGGCAACATCGCCACGGCCGAGGGCGCGCAGGCGCTGATCGACGCCGGAGCCGACGCGGTGAAGGTCGGCATCGGCCCGGGCTCGATCTGCACCACGCGCATCGTCGCCGGCGTCGGCGTGCCGCAGGTCAGCGCGGTGATGGCGGCCACCGAGGGCGCATCGAAATCGGACACGCCGTGCATCTCCGACGGCGGCATCCGCTACTCCGGCGACGTCGCCAAGGCGCTGGCCGCCGGCGCCAACGCCGTGATGATCGGCTCGATGTTCGCCGGCACCGAGGAATCGCCGGGCGAGGTCGAGCTGTACCAGGGCCGCTCGTACAAGTCCTACCGCGGCATGGGCTCGCTCGGCGCGATGAGCCAGGGCTCCAAGGACCGCTATTTCCAGGACACAACGTCGGAAGTGGAAAAGCTGGTGCCCGAGGGCATCGAGGGCCGCGTGCCGTACAAGGGCTCGCTGTCCGCCATCGTCCACCAGCTCGCGGGCGGCCTGCGCGCCTGCATGGGCTACACCGGCTGCAAGTCCATCGACGAGCTGCGCACGCGGCCGCGCTTCGTGAAGATCACTTCCGCGGGCATCAAGGAATCGCACGTGCACGACGTCAGCATCACCAAGGAAGCGCCGAACTACCGCGCGGAGTCGTGACGTGGCCCGCGTGAAGAAGCGCCGGGTGAAGCGGCGGGCCGCCGCGCCGCAGGACATCCATCGCGACCGCATCCTGATCCTGGACTTCGGCGGCCAGTACACGCAGCTGATCGCGCGCCGCGTGCGCGAGTGCGGCGTGTACTCGGAGATCCGGCCATGGGACCTGGCCGACGCGGAGATCGCCGAGTTCGCGCCGACCGGCGTGATCCTGTCCGGCGGTCCCGAGTCGGTGCTGGAGAAGAGCGCGCCGCGCATCCCGGACGCCGTGTTCCGGCTGGGCGTGCCGATCCTCGGCATCTGCTACGGCATGCAGGCGATGGCGCACCAGCTCGGCGGCCGCGTCGAGGGCACGCACACGCGCGAGTTCGGCTACGCCGAGGTGCGCGTGCGCGGCCAGTCGCTGCTGCTGCGCGGCATCGAGGATCGCGTCAACGCGCGCGGCCATGCCTTTCTCGACGCCTGGATGTCGCATGGCGACCGCGTCACCGAGCTGCCGGAAGGCTTCAAGGGCACCGCCTCGACGCGCGACCTGCCGCTGGCGGCGATGGCCGACGACAGCCGCCACTGGTACGGCGTGCAGTTCCATCCGGAGGTCACGCACACGCGGCAGGGACAGCGCCTGCTGACGCGCTTCGTGCGCGACATCTGCGGCTGCGCCGGGCGCTGGACCGCCGGCAACATCATCGCCGACGCCATCGCGCGGGTGCGCGGGCAGGTGGGCGAGGGCAGGGTGCTGCTCGGGCTGTCCGGCGGCGTGGATTCGTCGGTTGTGGCCGCGCTGCTGCACCGTGCGATCGGCGACCAGCTGACCTGCGTGTTCGTCGACCACGGCCTGCTGCGGCAGGACGAGGGCGACCAGGTGATGCAGGTGTTCGGCCGCCACCTGGGCGTGCGCGTGATCCGCGCCGACGCCGAGAAGCGTTTCCTGGCGGAGCTGAAGGGCGTGTCCGACCCGGAGGCCAAGCGCAAGATCATCGGCCGCGTGTTCGTCGAGGTGTTCGACGAGGAAGCGAAGCGGCAGAAGGGAGTGAAATTCCTGGCGCAGGGCACCATCTATCCCGACGTCATCGAGTCCGCCGGCAGCAAGACCAAGAAGGCGCACCTGATCAAGTCGCACCACAACGTCGGCGGCCTGCCCGAGAAGATGAAGCTCAAGCTGGTCGAGCCGCTACGCGAGCTGTTCAAGGACGAGGTGCGGGCCATCGGCCTGGAGCTCGGCCTGCCACGCGAGATGGTGTTCCGCCATCCGTTCCCCGGTCCCGGCCTGGGCGTGCGCATCCTTGGCGAGGTCACCCAGTCCGCGGCCGACACGCTGCGCCGCGCCGACGCCGTCTTCATCGGGGAGCTGCGCCGCTCCGGCTGGTACGACAAGGTGTCGCAGGCCTTCGCCGTGTTCCTGCCGGTGAGAAGCGTCGGCGTGATGGGCGACGGCCGCCGCTACGAGCCGGTGATCGCGCTGCGCGCGGTGCAGACCATCGACTTCATGACCGCGCACTGGGCGCACCTGCCGTACGAGCTGCTCGACCTGGTCGCGCGCCGCATCGTCAACGAGGTGCCCGGCATCTCGCGCGTCACCTACGACATTTCCGGCAAGCCGCCGGCGACCATCGAGTGGGAATGATGGAATCCACCAGCTACTGGCAGCTGCTCGTCGCCGTGTTCTGGTCGGTGTTCGTCGCCGAGCTGGGCGACAAGACGCAGGTGGCGACGCTGCTGTTCGCATCCGACCAGCCCGGCGCGCGCTGGGTGGTGTTCGCCGGCGCAGCCTCGGCGCTGGTGCTGTCGACACTGATCGGCGTGCTCGCCGGCGGCTGGCTTGGCCAGCACGTTCCGGCGCGCATGGTGAAGCTGGTGGCCGCGCTGGCGTTCATCGTCATCGGCCTGGTCACGCTGCGCGGCGCGCTGGCCACCGCATGAACGTCCAGCGCGACGAGCGGTGGATGCGCCACGCCATCAAGCTGGCGCAGCAGGCGGCCGCGCAGGGCGAGGTGCCGGTCGGCGCGGTGCTGGTCGAGAACAACGAGCTGGTCGCCGAAGGCTTCAACCAGCCCATCGCCAGCCACGATCCGACCGCGCACGCGGAGGTCGTCGCCATGCGCGCCGCCGCCGCGTCGCGCGAGAACTACCGCCTCGGCGGCCTGACGCTCTACGTGACGCTCGAGCCCTGCGTGATGTGCGCCGGCGCCATGATCCACGCCCGCGTCGCGCGCCTGGTCTACGGCGCGCCGGACCCGAAGGCGGGCGGCGTGCAGTCGGTCTACGACCTCATCGCCAAGCCGCGCCTGAACCACCGCATCGAATGGACCGGCGGCGTCCTCGCCCCCGAATGCGGCGCGCTGCTGCAGCACTTCTTCCAGGAGCGCCGCAAGGCGGCGCAGCAGGCGGAAGAGGATTCCTGAAGGAGCGGAAGAACCACCCGCTGTAGCCTCTCCCCTCGTGGGAGAGGCCGAGCGCGCGCAGCGCCGGGAGAGGGGGTGGACGGCTGATGGCTCGGAGCTTCCGCTACGACTGGGCCAACGAAAGCAAGTCGGTGGGGGACGGCCGCGTCCGGTGCTTCCGCTACTCGGTGCGGTGGCTGGGCCGAAGCGCGGTGGAGGCTGCGCGTCGTGCGCCCTAAGCGGCGCCGGCTTCGCCGGTGCCCTGCGCTTCTCGCCCGGAACGAGGTACCGCGCATGCGCGCGCTTCTTCCCCGCTGTGGAGTTGGCGGTAGCAAGGCCATACCGCTTTCCCCGCCGAGCGCGTATGCGCTCGTGCCGCCACCGG
>DATLCG010000136.1:0-5232 GCA_035526525.1 Binatia bacterium | reverse complement strand
TGTTTCTTAAACCAACCACCTCACGTTCGGGCCGGAGCGCGGGGGAGGTTGCGCGGCGTGCAACCTGAAGCGGCGCCGAGCATCGCAGCCCGGGGCGGGGGCGGGCCGCCGGTGGCGGCACGAGCGCATACGCGCTCGGCGAGGAAAGAGTCATGGTCCTTGTTCCCACCAACCGCATCGTGGGAAGAAGCGCGCGCATGCGCGGTACCCCGTTCCGGGCGAGAAGCGCAGGGCACCGGCGAAGCCGGCGCCGCTTAGGGCGCACGACGCGCGGCCTCCCCCGCGCTTCGGCCCAGGCACCGCAGCCCGCCAGCGGAAGCACCGGATGCGGCCATCCGCCACCCGAAGCCGACGCGGGCTCCACCGCCAAACCGTGGTCTGTCCCCGAACCGTCAGCCTTCCTTCGGCCTCAGCTTCTTCGGGTCCGGCAGCTGGGACTTGTCGCGCGGCTGGATGACGATGCGGACCTGGCTGCCGGTGCCGCCGGCGGTGATGCGGCGGGCGGCGACGTCGTAGAGCAGGGTTTCGCCGCTCAGCACGTCGCCGCCGCGGTCGAGCTGGACGTCCTGCTTCATCTCGACGGTGCCGATGCGGCTGTCGTAGTCGATCTGGTTGGCGCTGGCCGCGATCGGGGGCTGGGCGGGGCCTTCGCCCGCGTGGCGCAGCTTTGCTGGGCGGCCGGTGACGCGGGCGACGTATTGGCCCTTTGCGGGCTGCTCGAGGTCGAGGCGCTCGCCGGTGAGCTCGAGCTGGCCGGACACCAGCTTCACGTGGCCGCGATACTGCATCACGCCTTCCTGGCCGAATTCGGCGCGGTCCGCGGTGATGGTGACCGGGCCGTCCGGCATCCTGTATTTCCCCACCTCGCGCGACTTCGGCTTGGCGGCTGCCGGCGTGGTGCTGGCAGCGCTCGTCCGGGCCGGAGGGGCTGCGGGCGGCGGCGCGGCGGCGAGGGAAAGCTCGCCCGCGAGCAGCGCCAGCAGGAGCGGCGCGCTACGACTCCGGCGCATATTCGACCTGCACGTCGTTCAGCAGCTCGACGCGCTCGCCGCTGAAGTCCGCGCGCATGCCGCGACCGGCGGCGCGGCGCGTGCCGCTCTCGACCACCACGCCGGAGTCGGTGCGCAGTTCGCGCCGCAGCAGGTCTACCCAGAGGCGATCGGTGCGGAACACCAGCGGCGTGCCGCGCGTCGCGCTGCCGGTGGCGGCCACGTCGCCGGACACCTGCAGGCGCTTCTCGCGCGGCGGCGCGTAGCCTTCGTCGGCGGTGACGTGCCACGGCGAGCGGCGGCCGCCCATGGAGTCCAGCGTCAGCTTGTGCATCTTCGCGCTGGCGTCCGGGAAATATTCGATGCGCTCGGCCGTCGCGCGGAATTCGGGAGTGCCGGAACGGTCGAGCCGCGTCCACTGGCCGCCCTCCACCACGTAGCGCGGCAGTTCCTGCGCCGTGCCGGCCGCCGCGGGCGCCGGCGGCTGCAGGCCGTGCATCGCGAGCCAGACGCCGACGGCAAACAACAGCAGCGGCACGCCGAGGAACAGGCCGCGCATGGTCAGTCGCGCGCGTCGAGCAGCAGGTCGCAGGCCTCGCGCAC
Source organism: Binatia bacterium (assembly GCA_035526525.1). Taxonomy (GTDB): domain Bacteria; phylum Pseudomonadota; class Gammaproteobacteria; order Nevskiales; family Nevskiaceae; genus JACPFV01. The sequence continues at coordinate 3,640 of DATLCG010000136.1, read as the reverse complement.
CGCGCCCTCGCCGCCGGGATGACGGCTGACCCAGTCGGCAGCCTTGCGCGCCGTCGGGTGCGCGTTGGCGACCGTGAGCGCAAGGCCGGCGCGCTGCATCAGCGGCACGTCCGGCGCGTCGTCGCCCATCACCGCGCACTCCTCGTCGAGCAGGCCCAGCTTGACGCAGATGCGCTCGTAGGCGGGCAGTTTGTCTTCGGTGTCCAGCACGATTTCTGTGACACCGAGAAACTGCAGACGTTGGCGCATGGCCTCGGAAGGGCGGCCGCTGATGACGGCCACGTGCAGGCCGGCCTTCAGCAGCTGCTTGATGCCGTAGCCGTCGCGCACGTAGTTGGTCTTGATCTCCTCGCCGCCGCTGCCGAGATAGAGCTTGCCGTCGGTGAGCACGCCGTCGATGTCGAGAAACAGGCAGCGGATGCGGCGGGCGCGCTGGCGCAGGCGGGGCCCGAACGGCATCAGTAGACCCCCGCGCGCAGCAGGTCGTGCATGTGCACGACGCCTTCGAGCCGGCCGCCCTTGCCGGTCACCAGCAGGGCCGTGATCTTGTGGCGCTCCATCAGGTTCACCGCTTCGGCCGCCAGCTGGTCGGCATCCACGTGCTTGCCGCCGCGCGTCATCACCTGGCCGACGGTGGTGCGGCGCACGTCCACGGCGCCATGGTCGAGCGTGCGGCGAAGGTCGCCGTCGGTGTAGACGCCGATCACCTTGCTGCGCGCGTCCACCACCGCGGTCAGGCCGAAGCCCTTGCGGCTCATTTCCTCCAGCGCGGCACGCAGCGGCGTGGCGGCGGTGACCCTGGGCACGCGCTCGCCGGTGTGCATGAGGTCGCGGATCTTGAGCAGCAGGCGCTTGCCGAGCGCACCGCCCGGATGGCGGCGCGCGAAATCCTCCGCGCGGAAGCCGCGGGCCTCGAGCAGCGCCACGGCCAGCGCGTCGCCCATCGCCAGGGTGGCCGTGGTGCTCGAGGTCGGAGCGAGGTTCAGCGGGCAGGCCTCCTGCCGCACGGAAACGTCGATGTGCACGTCGGCGGCCTTCGCGAGCGCCGACTTCGGCCGGCCGGTCATCGCGATCAGCGGCACGCCGAGCCGCTTGATCAGGGGCAGGATCGCCAGCATCTCGCCGGTCTCGCCGGAATACGACAGCGCCAGGACCGCGTCGCTGCGCGTGATCATGCCGAGGTCGCCGTGCGAGGCCTCGCCGGGATGCACGAAGAAGGCCGGCGTGCCGGTGGACGCCAGCGTGGCGGCGACCTTGCCGCCGACGTGGCCGCTCTTGCCCATGCCCATGACGACGACGCGGCCCCTGCACTTGAGCAGCAGCTGGCATGCGCGCACGAAATCGTCGTCCACGCGCGGCAGCAGCGCCGTCAGCGCGTCGCGCTCGATCTCGAGAGCCTTGCGGCCCATTTTCTTCAGCGTCGCCGGATTCATCTGGCCCCGTCCCGGAACCGAGAATTCTACCGGATGGCCTCGGCGTTCCCGCAGCCGCGCGAGCGTCTGCCGCGCACCGGACGGCTCGTCGCCGGCGCGGGGCTCTCTATAATGCACGCCCCCATGCCCAGCCCCTCTCCCGCCGAAGCCGTCACGGTCTCCGGCCTGCGCAAGCAATACGGCAAGACCGTTGCGCTGGACGGCGTCGACCTGACCGTCGCGCGCGGCGAGTTCTTCGGCCTGCTCGGGCCGAACGGGGCCGGCAAGTCCACGCTGATCAGCATCGTCGCCGGGCTGGTGCGTGCGAGTGGAGGCAGCGTGGCGGTGCTCGGCCACGACGTGGTGCGCGACTTCCGCCAGGCGCGGCGCAACCTCGGCGTGGTGCCGCAGGAGCTGGTGTTCGATCCCTTCTTCAACGTCGCCGACATGCTGCGCATCCAGGCCGGCTACTACGGCTGCGGCCGCGAGTCGTGGCCGTGGATCGACCAGCTGATCGAGCGGCTGGAGCTGACCGGCAAGCGCAACGCGTCGATGCGCACGCTGTCCGGCGGCCAGAAGCGCCGCGTGCTGATCGCGCAGGCGCTGGTGCACAAGCCGCCGGTGGTGATCCTCGACGAGCCCACCGCCGGGGTGGACGTCGAGCTGCGCCGCACGCTGTGGGAGTTCACGCGCGAGCTGCACGCGCAGGGCCACACCATCATCCTGACCACGCACTACCTCGAGGAAGCCGAGGACCTGTGCCAGCGCATCGCCATCCTCGACAAGGGCCGCGTGCGGGTGGTCGAGAGCACGCGGCAGTTGCTCAACCGGCATCCGTTCCGCTTCCTCAAGCTGCGCCTGTCGGGCAACACCCTGCCCCCGGCGCTGGCGCAGCTGCAGGTGAGCGAGAAGGAGGGCGAGATCGAGCTGAAGCTCGACCGCACGAAGCACCCGGTCGGCGCCGTGCTGGAGTCGCTGCAGGGCGCCGGCGTCCGCGTCGAGGACGTGCACACGCGCGAGCCGACGCTGCAGGACATTTTCGTGGAACTGACGCGCGAACCGAAGGCGCACGCCGCATGAACGCACTCGAGATCAACACCACCGGCCTCGCCACGCTCACGAAGAAGGAAGTGAAGCGCTTCTGGAACGTGCTCGGCCAGACCGTGACCGCGCCGGTCATCACCGCGCTGCTCTACCTGCTGGTGTTCGCGCACGTGCTGTCGGGGCGCGCCGAGGTCTACCCGGGCGTGAGCTACCCGCAGTTCCTGGTGCCGGGCCTGATCATGATGAGCGTGATCCAGAACGCCTTCGCCAACTCTTCCTCGTCCCTGATCCAGTCGAAGATCATGGGCAACCTGGTGTTCGTGCTGATGGCGCCGCTGGCGGCGCTGGAGCTGTTCGCGGCCTACCTCGCCGCGAGCCTGCTGCGCGCCGGCATCGTGGGAATCGTGCTCTACCTGGCGACCTGGCCGTTCGTGCACCTGCCGGTGCATGCCCCGCTCGCGCTGCTGGGCATGTTCCTGCTGTCGGGCGGCGCGCTCGCGGTGCTGGGACTGATCGCAGCGATCGTCGCCACGAAGTTCGACCACCTGGCCGCGTTCCAGAATTTCCTGATCCTGCCCATGTCGTTCCTGTCGGGCGTGTTCTACTCGATCCACTCGCTGCCGGAGTTCTGGCGCGCGCTGAGCCACCTCAATCCGTTCTTCTACATGATCGACGGCTTCCGCCAGGGCTTCTTCGGCATCGGCGACGTCGCCGTCTGGCAGAGCCTGGCGTGGGTCGGCGGCTTCTTCGCGCTCCTGTCCGCGGTGTGCCTGTGGATGCTGAGCACCGGCTTCCGGCTGCGGCCGTGACCAGGGACGAGATCCGAGGCCTGATCGAGGCCGGCTTGCCGGGTGCAACGGTCACCGTCACCGGCGACGACGGCCAGCACTTCGAGGCCGAAGTCGTGTCGCCGGCCTTCACCGGCAAGTCGCTCCTCCAGCAGCACCGCATGGTGTACGCCACGCTCGGTGACCGCATGGGGCGCGACATTCACGCCCTCAAGCTGAAGACGAAGGACCGGTAGGCGAAATCATGGACAAGCTGCTGATCGAAGGCGGCACGCGGCTGGACGGCGAAATTCGCGCGTCGGGGGCCAAGAACGCGACGCTGCCGATCCTGTGCGCGGCACTGCTGTCGGACGAGCCGCTGACGGTGCACAACGTGCCGCAGCTCGAGGACGTCGC
>DATLCG010000134.1:0-16062 GCA_035526525.1 Binatia bacterium | reverse complement strand
CGCGGCCGCGGTCCCACCAGCCGGGGTCGTTGCCGGGCGCCGGCTCCGCCGCCGGCGCGACGCGGTGACACGCTGGCCGAGGCCGCCGTAAAAAGCGCCACGCGCAGCATGATGTCCACCATCGGCCGCCGGATCGGCCAGCAGATTCTGCGCGGGGTGCTCGGCTCGCTCAGGAAATGAGGGGTGGAACCCAGCTTGCCGCCTGGCCGCCGGCTGCCGGATGATCCGGGCTGAATGGAATCCCCGCCCGGTTCACCACACCGGGCACCCGCCCAAGGAGGGCCAGATGAACGCAAGCCCGCAGGATGACCGCACCCGCATCGACGAGATCGCCGACGGCATCTTCCGCATCAGCACCGCGATCCCGCCCGAGGCGATCCCCGGCGGTTTCACCTTCAACCAGTTCCTGGTCAAGGACGATGCGCCGCTGCTGTTCCACACCGGCCCGCGCCGGCTGTTCGAGCTGACCCGCGCGGCGATCGCGCGAGTGCTGCCGCCGGCCAGCCTGCGCTACGTCGCGTTCTCGCACTTCGAGCCGGACGAATGCGGTGCGCTGAACGATTTCCTGGCGGTGGCGCCGCAGGCCGAGCCGCTGTGCGGCCGCATCGCGGCGATGGTGTGCATGGGCGATTTCGCCGACCGTCCGGCGCGCGCCCTGGCCGATGGCGAGATGCTGTCGCTGGGCCGCCACGAGGTGCGCTGGCACGACGCTCCGCACGTGCCGCATGGCTGGGACTGCGGATTTCTTTCCGACACGACGACGCGCACGCTGTTCTGCGGCGACCTGTTCACTCAGTTCGGCGAGCGCCACCCGGTCATCGCGGGCGACGTGCTGGAGCCCAGCGAAGCGGCACGCAAGGGACTGGACTACTACGCGCATGCACCGGGCTCGGCCGCGATCCTGGAGGGCCTCGCCGCGACCGCGCCGGCGACGCTGGCCTGCATGCACGGCGCCTCCTGGCGCGGCGATGGCGCGGCACTCTTGCGGGAGCTGGGCCGCCGGCTCGGGAGCCCGGCGTGAGCGCCCTGGCCCGTTGCGCGCTGCTGGCCGCGTGCGCGCTCGCCGCCTGCGGGCAGCGCGAGGCCGCCGTCGCGCCGCAGGCGCCGCCGCAGGCGCCGAAGCAGGCGCCGCGCCCGGTCGTGTCCAGCTTCGAGGCCTGCGTTGCGGCCGGCAACCCGGTGATGGAGAGCTACCCGCGCCAGTGCCGCGCGCGCGACGGCCGCAGCTTCACCGAGGACGTGGGCAACCGCATCGACAAGCAGGGCCTGATCCAGGTCGACGAGCCCACGCCGAACCAGCTCATCGCCAGCCCGCTGACGATCCATGGCAAGGCGCGCGGCATGTGGTTCTTCGAGGCTTCGTTCCCGGTCTCGTTGGTGGGGCCCGACGGCGCGACGCTGGTCACGGTGCCCGCACAGGCGGATGGCGAATGGATGACCGAGGACTTCGTGCCGTTCCACGTCACGCTGTCGTTCACCGCGCCGGCGGCGGGTGGCGTGGGACGCCTGATCCTGCGCAAGTCGAACGCCTCGGGCATGCCGGAACACGACGACCAGCTGGTGATCCCGGTAAGGTTCCAGCAAGGCTGACCGCTACATTTTGTGTGGGCTGACGAACAGACCGCGGCCGAGCCTGCAACTTAGGCTCGGTGCACCGTCCAGGGCAACGGGCGGAAACCACGCAAGGAGAAAGCAACATGAAGAAGACCCGCGGCGGTCGCATGACCGCAGCCAAAAAGCGCGCTGCCAAATCCCCCGGTGGACGCGGCCTGGTCAAGAACCGCCCGGCCGGCAAGAACATCATGAAGACCTGAGGCACCCGGCCGGGTTCGCCCGGCCGCTTGATGTACCTCGTAGGAGCGGCCGCTGGCCGCGACCCCGCATGGCGGTCTTGCCCTCGCGACGGCGAAGGCAAGACCCCGGGCCCGTGCGCTACTTACTTCTTGGCCGGCTCCGGCGCCGCGGCTTCCATCGGCATCGGCACGCTGCTGTTGTAGATGTCGGACGCGATCTTCCACTGCCCGTCCTTCTTCTCCCACACGACCAGATACTTGCCGTGGTCCTCGACCTTGCCCTTGGGGCCGTCGTAGGCGAACTGGTAGGTGCCGCTGTCGATCGCCATCTCGGCGTCGCGGTCGACCTCGACATTGGTCGGCGAAATGGTGAGCGTGACCCCGGGCAACTTGACGAAGTTGGCCCAGGACTCGCCGATCGCCGCACCGGTCCGGGTGTCCTCGTTCGGCGCCATGAAGCTGGCGTCCTCGGCGTAGAACGCGGTCGTGGCGGCGGCGTCCTTGGCCGCGATCGTCTCGTTCATCTTCTGGACCTGGGCGCGGATCGCGTCTTCCTCGGCCTTGACGTCGATCGCGACCGGCGGCGGCGGGGGCGGCGGGCAGGTGGGGCACGGGGCCGGCTTCTGGCACGACGCGAGCGCGGCCACCATCAGTGCGCACGCCGGGAGGATTGCAATCTTCTTGTCCATAAGAAATCTCCAGTTCGCTTGGGCCGCGGGCTCGGCCGGCGACACACTGCGAGCATTGACTGGCGCTGTCAAACGCAGGCGCCGGGCTGCTTCCACCCATCGCCCGGTGCAGCTGCGCGGTGCTGGCAGGGAGGGATAAAAAAGCTGGGCCGTGGGTTAGGCTTCGCCGCCATGCCTTCTGCCGTCCCAGCAACTCCGCCAACCGTCGCCCTGCGCTGGCTCCTGGTGCTCGGCGCGGTCGTCGCCATCGGGCCGCTGTCGATCGACATGTACCTGCCAGCGCTGCCGGAGCTGCAGCGCGCGCTCGGCACCGACCCGGCGGCGGTGCAATGGACGCTGGCGGCGTTCTTCGCGGGCCTGGCCGGCGGTCAGCTGGTCTACGGCCCCTTGTCCGATCGCTGGGGGCGCCGCACGCCGCTGCTGGTCGGGCTGGCGGTGTTCGTGCTCGCCTCGCTCCTGTGCTCGCAGGCGCCCAGCATCCACTCGCTGATCGCGCTGCGCCTGCTGCAGGCCCTGGGCAGCTGCGCCGGCATGGTGATCACGCGCGCGATGGTGCGCGACCGGTTCGCGCCGCAGGACATGGCGCGCATCCTGTCGATGCTGGTGCTGGTCATGGGCGTGGCGCCGATGCTCGCGCCGCTGGCCGGCAGCGCGGTGCTGCGCTACGCCGGCTGGCAGGCGATCTTCCTTGTGCTGGCCGGCTTCGGCTCGCTGTGCTTTGCGGCGGTCGCGCTGAGCCTGGCGGAATCGCATCCGCCGGAGCGCCGCCTGGCTTCGCTGAGCATCCTCTCGGCGCTGCGCGGCTTTGCGCACCTGATGACGCACCGCAAGTTCCTCGGCTACGCCCTGGCCGGCGCCGCGGCGCAGGGCGGCATGTTCGCCTACATCACGGTGTCGTCGTTCGTCTTCATCCAGGCCTTCGGCCTGTCGCCGATCGCGTACAGCTGGCTGTTCGGCGTCAACGCGGCGGGGCTGATCGCGGCGTCGCAGGTCAACAGCGTGTTGCTGCGGCGGATGCCGGCGCAGGTCGTGCTGCGTCACGCGCTGAACACCTACCTCGGCGCCGGCGTGCTGATGACGCTGAGCGCGGTGACCGGCATCGGCGGGCTGGCCGGCATCGTGGTGACGCTGTGGGTGTGCATGGCCAGCCTGGGCTTCACCTTCCCCAACTCCACGGCCGCCGCGATGGCGCCGTTCGGCGATCGTGCCGGCAGCGCCTCGGCGCTGCTCGGCACGCTGCAGTTCGCGACGGCGGGCGCGATGAGCTACCTGGTCGGGCATCTCTACGACGGCACTGCCGTGCCGATGGCCGGCGTGATCGCGGGCTGCGGCGCGGTGTCGGTGCTGCTGCTGCGCTGGGCCGGGCGCGCCTAGTGGCCGGGTTCAGCAGGGACGATGCAGCCGTGGCCGAGGCGGTCATGCGCCACACCTGCCCGGACGATGCCACGCGCCGCTTCCTGCTCGGGCAGCTGCTGCGGTCGATCAGCCTGGCCGAACAGGCCGGGCCGCAGTCCTGGGCGGTGACGCTGTTCGAGCACGGCTTTCGCCTCAACGTCGGCCAGGTCGAGGTGTTCACCTGGCTCAACCGCCTAGTGCGCCTGTTCATGCTCGGCGCGCCGCCGGCCGCGGCCTACACGGTCGGCGAGATCCTGGAGTGCTCGTTCCGCAGCCTGCCGCAGCCACAGTTCGCGTTCTACGGCAACGCGCGCGAACTGGAGCGGATGCTCGCGCACCTGTCTGGCCCGCACGCCGCGTTCGTGCAGGCGGCGGCCACGACGGCCACGGGCAAGCCGCGCAAGTGCAGCTACAGCCGCACCCACTCGCCGGGGCTGTACAACTACGCGCTCGGGTTTGCGGGGGAGCTGGCGATGGCGCGGGTCAGGCGGCGGGCAAGGACAGGGAGGTAGCGACTCTTACGGCGCTTTGCGCCGCACCCCTCTTCCTACCCTCTCCCGCAAGGGGAGAGGGATGAAAAGGCAGGCGCCGCGTTCCCCTCCCCCCTCGCGGGGGAGGGGTCAGGGGAGAGGGGGCAGCGGCAGCAGGCCGCTGTGCTGGCACGGTCATACGCCGGCCGCAATCACTCGCCGCGAGTCTCTCCCTCATCTGGCGCCGACGCGCCACCTTCTCCCGGTCGGAGAAGGAAAAGCCCGTCAACCGCCCGCCGCAATCACCGGCAGCTCGATCGCGCTCGGCGCATCCGGCGTGTGCCACACGCGCTGCGTCGCCTTCACGTAACTCGCCGGCGGCGCGAACATGATGTTGGGCACGAAGCTTTGCGGGTTGCGGTCGTAGAGCGGGAACCAGCTCGACTGCACCTGCACCATGATCCGGTGCCCGGGCAGGAAGCTGTGGCTGACATTGGGCAGGCGGATGCGGTACGGCACGGCCTGGTCCGGCGGCAGCGCGCGCGCGTTGGCGAAGTCCTCGCGGTAGCGGCCGCGGAAGATGTCGGCCGAAAGCATCTGCTGGTAGCCGCCCAGCTTGGGGTGCTCGGGCACCTCGTCGGGCCACACGTCGATCAGCTTCACCACCCAGTCGGAATCCGTGCCGCTGGTGGAGGCGAACAGCGCCGCGACGGGCTCGCCGGCGACACGCATCGGCGCCGTCAGCGGCTCGCTCTCGAACACCAGCACGTCGGTGCGCGAGGCGGCGTGGCGCTGGTCGTCGACCAGCCACTCGCCCCAGGTCGAATCGGTGGCGGACGTGGGCAAGGTCGGGCGCTGGCGGTACGGCACGGGCTTGGCCGGGTCGGAGACGTATTCCTCGTAGCCGGGCGCTGCTGCCGCCGGCGGCTCGAAACCGAGCCGGCCGCCGGGCAGCAGGTACAGCATCTGCGCGGGCTCGGCGCAGCCTTCGCGGCACGAACGCGGCCAGCCGTCGTAGCCCCACCACAGGTCGCTGCCGGTCTCGTAGGCCAGCACGCGTGGCGTGTCCGGCGCCGGAGCGTCCTTGAGCCAGTGATCGAGGAACGGCTGCATCACCTGGCGGCGGAACCAGGCCGCGGTGTCGCCCTCGAACAGGATCGGCCCCAGCGCGCGTCCCTCGCGCCGCGACTGGCCGTGGTTCCATGGCCCAAGCACCAGGTGCAGCAGCTGGCCCTGCGGGTCCTTGCCCTGCAGTGCCTTGAACACCGCGGGGCCGCCGTAGATGTCCTCCTGGTCGAACAGACCGCTGACGATCAGCATCGGCACGGTCAGCGGCTCTTTTGCCAGCAGCTTGTCCACCGCCTGGTCCTGCCAGAACGCGTCGTAGGCGGGGTGCGCGGACAGCGCGCGCCAGAAGCCGAGCTGGTCCAGGCCACGCGACGCGGCCATCGCGCCGGCCGAGCCGGTGCGCAGGAAATCCTCGTAGGTGTCGTAGCGGCCGGCCCACCACTTCTCGCCGCTCTTGCGCGTGGCTTCCTGGTCGTAGACGTACTGCAGCATGCCGTCCTGGCGGAACGCCCCATGGTGGAACCAGTCGTCGCCCATCCAGCCGTCCACCATCGGCGCGAACGGCACCGACACCTTCAGCGCCGGGTGCGGGTGCACCGTGGACATCAGCGCGGTGAAGCCGTCGTAGCTGCCGCCGATGGTCCCGACCCGGCGGTTGCTCTCGGGCACGTGCTTCAACAGCCACTCGATCGTGTCCCAGGTGTCGGTGGCGTGGTCGACCTTTGTGGGGTTCAGCGGCCCGCGCAGCGGCCGGGTCATGACGTAGTCGCCCTCCGAGCCGTGCTTGCCGCGCACATCCTGGCTGACCACGATGTAGCCGGCGGCCGCGGCGGTGTCGAGCATCTGCGGCACGGCCGCGGCGAAGTGCGGGCTGTTGAAGTGGGCGATGCGGTCAGAGGCGTTGTACGGCGTGCGTATCAGCAGCATCGGCGCGCCCGCGGCGCCCTTGGGAACCAGGATGAAGGTCTTGAGCCTGACCCCGTCGCGCATGCGCACCATCTCCTCGCGCTTGACGTAGTCGAAGGCTTCGGTCACCGGCTTGAATTTCTCCGGCGTGTCGCTCGCCAGCCTGGGCGCGGCGTGGGCGCAGCCCATGCCGACGATCAGCGCGACGCCGGCTGCGAGCTGCCGCACAGTCCTGGCCTTCATGGTTTTCCCCCGGGTGAGGGAGGAAGCATAAATGCCGCGCAAGCTTTCAATCCACCCGCGGCAGTTCTCCCGCCCAGCACGGTCCCATTGCCGGCGGCGCCGTCCGGGGGTAGAAAGGGGGCCATCCTTGCCGCGGTGTTCCGGAGAACTGCCATGAAAGCGACGCTTGCCCGAATCCTCCTGCTGGTTGCCTGTGCCGGACTCGTTGCGGGCTGCGAGGACGAGGACGAGGAACTGCTCGACGCGGCACCCTACGGCGGCGCCCACGTGTGGGGCGCGGCCGAAGCCGGCGCGGTCAACGGGCGTGCCGCGGGCGCGCGCTTCAACAATCCGGCCAACGTCGAGGTCGGGACCGACGACGGCACGGTCTACATCGCCGATTTCGATAACAACCTCGTGCGCGCGATCTCGCCCGGCGGCATCGTCCGCACGCTGGTCGCCAAGCCCGGGTTCCAGCGCCCGTTCGGGCTGACCTGGGGCTTCGACAATTTCCTCTACGTGCAGACCGACGACAACGATTCCGGCGCCCATGGCCCCAACACCGGCACCGTGTGGAAGGTCGACCCCGACACCGGCGCGGCGACGGTGGTGGCGCGCGACATCGGCCGCCCGCGCGGCCTGATGGCGCTGCCCGACGGCCGCATCGCCCTGAGCGACCTGTCGCACAACGCGCTCTCGCTGCTGGACCCCGACACCGGGGCCGTCACGCCGCTGGCGGGGCTGGCCGACACGGCCGGCTTCGCTGACGGCACCGGCACCGCGGCGCGCTTCGACCGCCCGTACGGCCTGGCGCTGGACGAGGACGGCACCCTGCTGGTCGCGGACCAGAACAACAACCGCATCCGCCGAGTGACGCTGGCCGGCGTGGTGACGACCTTCGCCGGCAGCGGCGTCGCCGGCAACGCCGACGGCGCGCTGCTGAGCGCGACTTTCCGCGGCCCGCAGGACGTGGAGATCGTGGGCTCGACCGTGTTCGTGGCAGAGCCGTCCAACCACGTGATCCGCCGCATCGCCGGCGGCAGCGTCACGACCTTCGCCGGCAACGGCACCGCCGGGTTTGTCGACGCGGACGGCACCGCGGCCGCGTTCTTCGGGCTGGAAGGGATCGCCACCACGCCGTTCGGGCACCTGCTGTTCGTCGCCGACGGCAACGGCGGCAGCGGCGACCCGTTCAACCGGGTGCGCTTCATCTCAACCGGGCTGTAGTGGCTACGCCGCCACCGCGAGCCCGCCGGCAAAGTGCTGGCGCCAGTAGGTCCAGCTCGGCTCGGCGCCGTCGCTCGAGGCCAGGCGCGAGTCGCCGAGCAGTTCGGTCATCTCGGGGCGGACCGAGCGCGGCTGAAGTTTGGCCGAGCGTCCCTTGCCGTGCCTGGTCTGCAAGCGCACCCAGCGCACCGTCACTCAGCTCACGCGGCGCCACAACAACGTTCTCCGGCTCAGAACACCATGCACGCCGCGCGGATCGCCAGCGCGAACAGCACCAGCGACGAGACGAAGAAAATCCCGAAGCGCGTGAGGATGTGGTTGACGGTCGCCTGCACCAGGCTATGCACGACGCGCAGGCCGACGTAGGTCCAGGCCAGCGCCAGGCTGGGCACTGAAGCATCGCCCAGCACCGCCAGGCTCAGCGCCACGGCGTAGAACAGCGTCGGCTGCTCCATCAGGTGGTTGTAGTTGTCGGCCTTCCAGCGGACGTTGGCCGGCAGCAGGGCCATCTGCTCGCCGCGCGGCATGTTGGGGTCCAGCACCATGCGCGCCCGCTGGATCGCGGGGATGCGCGTCAGGTACATCCACGCCCAGATGACGCCGGACCACAGGACCAGCGCGATGACGGGCCCGAGCATCGGATTGGGAGTGTTCAAGGCGGTTCCCCTTTTTTCGTGATTGGATGCTCAGCCCGGCCACAGCAGCGCAAACGGCGCGCCGCCGGCAATGCCGAAGATCGCCGCGTCGAGCAGCTCCTTGCCCACGCTCTTCCAGGGCTGGCCTTTCCAGATGCCGCTGGAAAGGCTGCCGCCGGCGTAGGCGATGAAGCTGATCAGGCCGGTGACGTGGAACGCGCGCGCCGGCGAGGCACCCAGCGGCAAGGTCGAAGCCGCGACGCAGGCGGCGATGCACGCGACCAGCAGGTTGAGCGCGAACCACTGCGCCAGCGCAGGCCCCATCTTCGGCATGCCGGGCTTGCGCAGCATGATGAAGGCGACCGGCCCTTCGATATACTTCTGCTGCATCTCCGGAGCCTGCATCTGCTTCATGTCCACGCAGTGCGGCACCACGTACTGCCCGGGCGGGCCGGCCTTGCGCAGCGCCGCGCGCACCTCGTCCTCGTTGGGCAGCTTGAGGTACTCGGTGTTGTGCCACTTGAGCACCATGTGGATCACGCTGCTGGCGATGAACACCAGTACCGCGGACAGGACCAGGGGTAGCCACAGCTGGGTCATCGGGATCATGTCGAGCTCCGGTGGGAAAGGCCCTGCGCGGCGAATACTAGCGCAGCGGCTTTTGTAGGAGCGGCGTGAGCCGCGACCGGCGCGGCTGCGTAGACCCACCGGGTCGCGGCTTACGCCGCTCCTACAATTGAGCGGCGCACCATAAAAAACGGCCGCCAGGGATGGGGCGGCCGTGAGAAGGTTGATGCCTCCAAGGGGATAAGTAAGGGGGCACCAGCGACGGGGTTGGAGCCGTCACAAGGATGAGACACCCCGTTGGGGCGGTGGTTGTTAGAGAAAAGGCACCAACGCTGCCGGCCGATCCGTCAGCTTCGCATTCACGCCGCGCTTGTACTACGCTGCCGCATGCACGCACCGGCTCCAGCGCCTGCGGTAAAGCCGGACACGCCCGGCGCGGAATGGACCTTCGCCTCCGACCGCGCCCGCGGCGCTCCCCTGCACGAGGAGCGCGGGCAGATCGGCGCCATCCCGGTGCGCTACGTCGTCGGCGAGTTCTGGACCGCGGCCCAGCGCCAGGCCAGCTCGATCCACGAGGTTTCGTACCGTGCCTGCTTCAAGCCGCAGCTGCCGGCCTATTTCATCCGCCGCTTCAGCGCGCCCGGCGACGCGGTCTACGACCCGTTCAGCGGGCGCGGCACGACCGCGATCGAGGCGGCGCTGCACGGCCGCGTGCCGGTCGCCAACGACGCCAACCCGCTGTCGGAGATGCTGGCGCGGCCGCGCCTCGACTGCCCGGACATCTCCGAGGTCGCGGCGCGGCTGGCCGCGATCCCGGCGCAGGCGGACGTGGATGCCGGGCCCGACCTGTCGATGTTCTACGAGGCGCGCACGCTGGCCCAGATCCTGTCGCTGCGCCAGTACCTGCGCGAGCGCCGCGATGCTGGCCAGGAGGACCCGTTGGACCGCTGGATCCGCATGGTCGCGACCAACCGCCTGACCGGACATTCGCCGGGCTTCTTCTCGGTCTACTCGTTGCCGCCCAACCAGGCAGTCAGCGCGCAGAGCCAGCAGCGCATCAACCAGCGGCGCGCGCAGGCGCCCGGCTATCGGGACACGCATGCGCTGATCCTGCGCAAGAGCCGCCAGCTGCAGAAGGATCTGTCCGACGCGGACCGGCAGAACCTGCACGCGGCGGCGTCCGTGGCGCGGTTCCACACCGGCCCCGCCGGCTGCACCGACGCAATCCCCGACGCCTCGATCCAGCTGACCGTCACCTCGCCGCCGTTCCTCGACGTCGTGCAGTACGCCGACGACAACTGGCTGCGCTGCTGGTTCAACCACCTGCCCGCGGAGCGCATCGCCGCGAGCATCAGCATGGCGCGCACCGTCGAGGCATGGTCCGCGGTCATGGCCGACGTGTTCCGCCAGCTCCACCGCATCACCCGCAGCGGGGGTGTGGTCGCGTTCGAGGTCGGCGAGGTGCGCAAGGGCACGATCAGGCTGGAAGAGCACGTCGTGCCGCTGGGTGTCGCCGCCGGCCTGCGCTGCAAGGCGATCCTGCTCAACACCCAGGCCTTCACCAAGACTGCCAACATCTGGGGCGTGTCCAACAACGCGGCCGGCACCAATTCCAACCGCATCGTGGTGTTCTCCAAGGCCTGAGCCTTTTGCCGGCGCCTCGGTGGCCCGGCGTATCATTGCCGCGGGATCACCTGCTTTTTTCGTATTGGGAGTACGGCGATGAATCGGCTTTTCGAGGGTGGCGCTGCACCGCTGCGTCGCGCAGCGCTTGCGCTCGGCCTTGCGCTCGCCGTGTGCGGCCCGGCGCAGGCGCTGGAGCTGTCGATGCACCTGTCGCGGCCCTACGTTGGCGTTCGCGCCGGCGTCACGCGCTTCGCGCAGTCGGGCGCGGACCTCACCGACGCGCTGCAGCGCCGCGGCAACAACGTCACCGCGACGGTGGACCGCAGCGGCGCGGCAGGCGTGGTCTACGCCGGTGTGCCGATCGGGCGCTTCACCGCGCTGGAGCTCGGCTTCGCCGACCTGGGCGACTACGACATCGGCGTGCAGGGCCCCGACAGCGGCAGCGCGCAGCTGCGTTCGGACCTGGCGCAGCTGGTGTCGCCGACCGGGCAGGCGCTGCTGTTGGGCTTCAGCCAGCACCTGCCGATGTGCGGCGGCCTGTGGCTGCAGCCGCGCGCCTCGCTGCTGTACTACCGCTCGAAGCAGGCGGCCAGCTCCGGCGGCGTGACCCAGGAGCTGAAGCGCCACGGCGGCGGCTTCGACCTGGGCGCGGCGCTGATGCTCGACCTGGGACGCGCGTTCACCGCGGGCGTCGGGGTCGAGGCCTTCAAGGAAGCCGGCTTCGATTCGCTGTGGCTGCTGTCCGGGCAGCTGCAGTACAGCTTCGGTAGCGCGGGAACCTCTGATTAGGTCCGCGACTGCGTGGCGTGTCCAGTTTTGCGCAGGGCAAGGCGGGCGACGCGACATGTAGCGGGCACTACATGAGCGGCGGCCAACGCAGCCCCGCGCAAAACTGGCCACGCCCGGAGGGTGCCCTCCGGGCACCGCGCGGTCGCGGGACTTGATCAGAGGTTCCTTAATAGCGCGAGCCGAATACGCGCCGCAGGATTTCGGTGGTGCGCGCGATCGGGTCGCGGCGGATGCGCGCCTCCTCGTCGGCGATCATCAGGAACAGCCCGTCCAGCGCCTGGCCGGCGACGTAGGCGTCGAGGTCGGTGCTCTTGACGCCGGCCATCTGCAGGAACGGAGCGTAGCTGGCGACCATCTGCTTGTAGCGCTGGGTCACGCCGACGCGCTGGGTCGCGCCCTGGACGACCGGCAGCACCTTGGCGTAGATCGCCTCGCCGGTGGTGCGGCGGAAGAACTGCGTCGCCGCGTCCTGCTGGCCGCCGAGAATGGCGCGCGCGTCCTGGAACGTCATCTTGCGCACGGCGTTGCCGAAGATGTCGGCGACGTGCGGCACCGCTTGCTCGGCGGCGCGGTTGAGGGTCAGGTGGAATTCGTCCACCGCCGCGCCCTGGCCGAACTGGCGCAGCGTTTTCTCCATTTTGGCGACCGACTCGGGCAGCGGGATGCGCACGCGCAGGTCCTGCCAGAAGCCGTCGCTGCGGCCGAGCTGGTTGATCGCGCGGGTCGTGCCCTGGGCCAGCGCCTCGCGCAGGCCGAGCAGGATCTCGCCCTCGCCCAGCGGCGCCTGCTGCTGGCCGGCCGGCTGCTGCATGCCGCCCAGCACCTGGCCCAGGCCGCTGGCCCAGTCATCGCTCGTGGCGCAGCCGCCCAGGCCGACGACGATAAGGATCGCAAGGAGTCTGTTCATGGATATCTCCGAACTTCAGACCGCGGCCGGCCGAATTTGATCCGGGCGGGGTGGTTATGGTGCCGCTGAACATTGCGCCGCGCCGGGTTTCCAAGGGATATGAGACGCCCGACTTTCAAAGCCGCGCTGCTGCTGTGTGCCTTGGCACTGCCGCTGGCCAGTGCCGCGCGTCCGGCCGGCACGGTCCAGGAAGAGCTGACCACGCTGCTGGCCGGGGCCAGCGCGGAGTCGCCCTACTCGGAGCCTGGCCTGCGCGCGCGCATCGACACGCTGAGCGCGGCGCTGCTGGGCCGCCGCTACCGGCGCGATCCGCTCGGCGAGGGTGCCGGCGCGACGGTCGACCCCGATCCGCTGCTGAGCTTCGCGGCCTTCGATTGCGTGACCTATGTCGAAACCGTGCTGGCGCTCGCGCGCGCGCGCGATCCGCAACAGGCCGAAGCCAATCTCCTGGCGCTGCGCTACGCCGGCGGCGTGCCTTCGTTCGATGGCCGCACGCACCTGCCCAGCGTGGACTGGCTGCCCAACGCGCTGGGCAAGCACGTACTGGCGGAATCCACGCCGCGGCTGTTCCCGGAACTGCGCATGGCCACGCTGACGGTGTCGCTCGACCGCGCTGCCGCGCTGCGCCGCCTGGCGCGGCGCCCGCCGGGCGCACTCGGTGCACAGGCACACGCGGCGGGGACGCTCGAGCAAGCCAGCCTGCGCTACCTCACCCCGGCAGAACTGCTCGGCCGCGCCAGCGCCCGCGGCGAGACCGAGCGGCGCGAGCGCCTGCAACGCATCCCCTCCGGGACCGTGGTGCTGATGGTCGGACGCGGCGCGCGCTCGCTGCGCCGGGCCGGCGTCGCCGAGGCGATCTACCACTTTGGCTTGGCGATCCGGCGGCCGGACGGCACGCTGGTGCTGCGCTCGGCCACGCCCGGCGGGCACGGCAGCGTGCGCGACGTGCCTTTCGAGCGCTATCTGGAGCGCGGCGCGCGTACGCGCCGGCTGGAGGGAGTGGTGCTGCTGCAGCCGCTGCCGGCGTAGAGCTACCGGCCCTTCTTCTCCTTCTTCTCGGCGCGCTTTTCCTTCAGCGTCTTGAGCGGCTGCTTCTTGGTGTTCTTCTTCTGGTCCATTCCCTTGCTCATGCGCGGTCTCCGTGACGATGCGCCGGATGGCGCACCTGGAAGACTTCATAGCACGGGAGCCGGCCGCTTAGACAGAGCGGCGGCGTATCACTGCGCGATCTTGAACGTGATCGGCAGGCGGAACTCGCGGCGCTGCGGGTCGCCGCCGTCGTCGGGGATCGGCGGAAAAGCGATGCGCTTGAGCAGCCGCACGATCTCCTGGTCCAGCGAGGAGACACCGGAGCTCTTCTCGATGCGATAGGCGATCACGTGGCCCTGGTGGTTGACCACGAAGAAGGCCTCGACCACGCCCTCATCGCCGTCCTGCAACGCATCGCGCGGGTAGCGCTTGTTGCGCTGGATGATGCCGGCGACCAGGCTCGCGTACGAGGCCTGCGCCTGCTGGCTGCTCATCGTCGGCTGCTCCGGCTCCGCCGGCGGGGTCGGCTCCTCGGGCGGCTCGGACACCTCGACCTCGGCCTCGGGCGCGGTCGTCCTGACGACTTCCTTGGGCGTTTGCGGCTTGGGCTTGACCTTGGGCGGCTCCGGCGGCGGCGGCGGCGGCTTTGGCCGGAACATCTCCATGCTGATCGGGATCGCCTTGGACAGGTCGACGGGCGGCTCCAGCGGCTGCGGATTGCTGAACGACACCACGATGTAGACAGCGACCAGGACATGGATCCCGATCGAGACCAGCACGCCGGTCGGCAGCGAATCGGGCCTGCGCAGGGCGGCGTCCATCAAGCGCCTATCCGGGCTGCTGGGCCATCAGCGAGACGTGCGCCAGCCCCGACTGCCCGACCAGCCCGAGCAGGTCGATGACCTGGCCGTACGGCACGCTCTTGTCGGCCTGCACGTAGACCATGCGATCGGGCTCGGTGGTGGCCACCTCGGCCAAACGCGATTTCATGTCGTCGACGCTCACCGGCTCCTCGCCGTAGAACAGCTGGGTCGAGGCGTCCACGCCGACGATCAGCGGTTCCTTGGGCTTGCCGACTTCCTCGGCGCTGATCTTGGGCAGCTCGATCGGCAGCTTCACCATCATCAGCGGCGCGGTGACCATGAAGATGATCAGCAGCACCAGCATGACGTCGACCAGCGGCGTGACGTTGATTTCGGCCAGCGGGCCCAGCTCGTCGTCGCTGTTGCCCTTGGGCGCACCCATGCCCATGGCGTCAGCCCGCCGCCGCGGTGGGCGGCAGGCGCTTGGACAGGCGCAGGCTGTACTGCCCGATCGCGGTCTGCATGCGCCCGGAGTAGCGGCCGGTCTCGGTTGCGAACTTGTTGTAGGCCATCACCGCGGGGATCGCGGCGGCCAGGCCCACGCCGGTCGCGATCAGCGCCTCGGCGATGCCGGGCGCGACCACCGCCAGGCTGGTGTCGTGCGACACGCCGATGCCGATGAACGCGTTCATGATCCCCCACACCGTGCCGAACAGGCCGATGAAGGGCGCGGCCGAGCCCACCGTCGCCAGGAACGGCAGGCGCTTCTGCATGCGCCGCACCTCGTTGCCGAGCTCCAGGCGCATCGCGTGCTCGACGCGTTCGCGCGTCGCGGCCAGGGTTTCCTTGCTGTGCTCGGTCGGCACGTCGCGCCACTCGGCGTTGCCGGCCTCCACCACGCGCGCCAGCGGGTGCGCCTCGCTGTAGCTCAGCAGCGGATCGATCGTCGGGGCGCCGACCGCCTGCTCCAGGCGCGCAACCGCCTGGCGCGCCTTTTTCATGTCGATGAACTTTTCGATCATCACCGCCCAGCACCAGACCGAGAACACTGCCAGCAGCACCAGGATCACCTGGACCACCGGGTCGGCGTTGCGGATGAGCGCCCACAGGGACATGTCGCCGGGGGCCAGGAGGGCGGTGGTCGTAGGGTCCATGGGTTGCCTCTCAGATGCGGCATCGGAGGCCGCGGAACATCAAAAGCATGGAGCCGGCCTCCGGGCGTTTCCGCCAGAGAGCCGGCTCCGTGTTGCGCTACTTCAGCCAGCAGGGCTCAGATGTGGGCCTTGCGACGGCGGAAGAAGTTGACGATCGCCAGCAGGATCAGCGAGCCGACCAGCGATACGACCAGCGCGCCGGGGCTGAAGTTGTTCTGGTTGATCGTGCCGATGCCGAACATCGGCGAGAGCAGCCAGCCACCGATCATGGCGCCGACGATGCCGACGATGACGTTCAGGAACTTGCCCTGCTGCGCATCGGTTTTCATGATGATGCTGGCGACCCATCCGATGAGTCCACCAACCACCAGCCAGACGATCAGGTTAATCATGCGAGTACTCCTTTCTTGTGTGCGTGACCCTTTGACCACCGGAGGGGGAGGCAAAATTCCCTGGCGACGGGGCGGTCGGCGAACGATGAACCGCACTTGAACGGCGAAGCGGGCCGATGAGACGGAAAAACCGGCGTACATAAAAAACCGCGGCCGAAGCCGCGGTTCTTTTTGCAGCTGAGAAGCGCCCTTTAGACGGGGCGGATCTGCGTGGCCTGCATGCCCTTCGGGCCGCGCGCGGCGACGAACTCAACCTTCTGGCCTTCGACCAGAGTCTTGAAGCCGCTGCCCTGCACTTCCTTGAAGTGGGCGAAGAGGTCTTCGCCGCCGCCGGTGGGGGTGATGAAACCGAAGCCCTTGGCGTCGTTGAACCACTTCACGGTGCCGGTA
>DATLCG010000122.1:0-19781 GCA_035526525.1 Binatia bacterium | reverse complement strand
CCGCCGAAAGCCTGCGCAACAAGAAGAACGCCATCGACCACCTGTCGGTGCACGCGATCCTGGCCGACGGCGTGCTGCGCACCGAGCCGCTGAACTTCGGCATCGGCGGCGGCGGCGTCGAATCGCGCCTGCGCGTCGACGCGCGCGAAGCCAAAGCGGTGGTCGACGCCGACTTCCTGGTGAAGCGCGTGGACGTGCGCCAGCTGTTCAAGGGCAGCGCGCTGGTGCAGAAGTCCGCCGGCCTGATCGGCGGACGCGCGCAGCTGAAGGGCACCGGCAACTCGGTGGCCGATCTGCTCGCCACCGCCGACGGCACCTTCGGCATCGCCATGTCGGGCGGCCGCGTCGACACCCTGCTGAACGAGCTGGCCGAGCTGGACATGGTCGAGACGCTGCGCGCGCTGTTCCAGCGAGGCAAGACGGTCGAGCTGCGCTGCGCGGTGGCCGACCTGGCGGTGCGCGACGGCGTGCTGCACAGCCGCAACACCGTGGTGGACACCACCGAGACCAACATCAAGATCGACGGCGACGTCAACCTGCGCGACGAGTCGCTCGACCTGACGCTGCACCCGCTGCCGAAGAACTTCACGCCGATGTCGCTGCGCTCGCCGCTGCACCTCAGGGGCAGCCTGAAGCACCCGTCGGTGCGGCCGGACGAGAAGCTCATCGCCCGCGGAGCCATCGCCGCCGCGCTCGGCGCCCTCGCCGCGCCGGTCGCGGCACTCGTCCCGCTGATCGACAACGGCCCCGGCGACAACGCGCACTGCGACGAGCTGATCGCCGCGATGCAGCAGCACGCGGGCGCCGCAGCGCCCCCCGAAACGCCGGCTGCCGACAAGCAGGCGCCCGCTACGGACAGGAAATAGGGCGGTCCTGCTTCAGGAGTGGCCCCGCGGCTGCGGCGGAGGCGGGGTCTGGCCGGCCGCCTCGGTTTTCGGATCGGCTTCGTCGCCTTCCTTGTCGACGACCACGGCACGCATGTTGGCCAGGTGGATGTGCTGGTCGCACAGCGCGCGGATCACCGCCAGGTTGATGCGCTGCTGCGTGTCCATGTACAGGCCGTAGTCGGGATCGGTCATCCAGTACACGGTCTCGTAGTCCAGCGACTTGCCGGTGATCCGGGCGAAGTGCGACCGCTCGAATCGCACCTTCGGCTGCTGCCCGACGATGGCCTGGATCACTGCGGGAATGCGCTCGAGCTTGTCCGGCGCGGTATCCAGCGGCACGCCGAAGCCGAACACCACGCGCCGCTCGGTCATCACCTCGAAGTTGCGCAGGCGCGCCCGCAGCAGGTCGCTGTTGGAGAACACGATCAGCTCGCCGTCGACGCTGCGCAGTCGCGTGGTCTTGAGGCCGACGTTCTCCACCGTGCCGGCGTAGTCCTCCACCATCACGAAGTCGCCGATCACGAACGGCTTGTCGATGATGATGGACAGCGAGGCGAACAGGTCACCCAGGACGTTCTGCACCGCCAGCGCCACGGCGATGCCGCCGATGCCCAGGCCGGCCACCAGCGTGGTGATGTCGATGCCGAAGTTGTCGAGCAGCAGCAGGCCGACCACCGACCACAGCACCAGGCGCGCCATGAAGGTGAGCGCGGACAGTCCGCTGGCGGCACTGGCGTGGGTGGTGATGGCCAGGCCACGCGACGGCGACAGCCAGCAGCGCAGCAGGGTCGAGCCCCACAAACCCAGCTGCAGGAACAGCGCCGCGGTCGCGGCCCCATCCAGCAGCCGCGAGACGCGCGGCGTCAGTGACAGGTATTGCGCACCCAGCGACACCGACGCCAGCACCACCAGTCCGACGTGCGTGACCTTGATCATCGCCAGCAGTGCGTCGTCCACGCGCGTCGCCGTGTGCCCGGCGCGTTCGCCGAGCTTGCGTACCGCGAGCCGCTGCAGCAGCCAGAATCCGAGCGCAATGGCGCCGGACAGGCCGAGCGCGATCAGCCAGTCGCTCAACGCGTTGCCGAAGACCACGAGGGTCAGGGGCGTGTGCATGGTCGTGCCGGAAGCGGGTCCCTGCGGGGTTAGAGCGGGAACCGGCCCGGGCGTTCCCCGAGCTAGGCGCTTGCCGCAGCCTGGGTGGCCACCGTGTGCCGGGGCAGCTCGATGGTGAAGACGCAGCCCGACCCCGGCAGGTCGCGCACGCTGAGCGTGCCGTGATTGGCCTCGACGCTGCGCCGGCAGATCGTCAGCCCCAGCCCGAGGCCGGTCCGGTCGGGGCCGAGCTGCTCGAACGGCCGGAACATCTTTTCCGCGGCAGCGGCCGGCAGTCCTCCGCAATGGTCCTGCACGTCGATGCGCACGTGGTCGCCCGCGCCATACGCCGTCAGGATCACGTCCGAAGCTTCCTGCGTGAACTTGAAGGCGTTCTGCAGCAGGTTGCCGATCGCCGACAGCAGCAGGTCGCGGTCCACGTTGACGGCCAGCGCCGCATCCACCGCGGGCACGATGAAGCCGCGTCCCTTGGCGCGAGCTTCGAGCGCGGCGGCGACCTTCACCTCGACGATGAGGTCGGCAACCGAGATGCGGCGCTGCAGCGCGGGCAGGCCCGCGGTGATGCGCACGTCGGCCAGGGAGCGGTCGACCACGCCTCGCAGATTGCTGAGGCTGCGGTCCAGCACGGCGCCGGTCGCGCCGCCGGCGCCCACGGTGCCGTGCTTGAGCGCGGCGAACGCGAGAGTGGCGGTCTGGATGTGGTCACGCAGTTCGTGCGCCAGGATGCCCAGCCGCTCGTTGAGCGTCTGCGCTTCGCGACCCGCGACCTGCTCTTCGCGCCGGCAGGAAAACTCCGTGACCGCGCGCGCGATCGCAGTGTCGAGGCAGCGGTTGAGGGTCCGGAATTCGTCCACTTCGAGCGTCACGCCCTGCTCGAAAGCCAGATCGGTGATCGCCTGGCAGACGTCGCCATAGTTGTGCACCACCTGATCGATGTTGAGTCCCTGCAGCAGCAGCTCCGCGCCGTGGCGCCCCGCCGATTCACCGATCTCGGAATGGCCTTCGTCGCCGCCGGCCGGACCCGAAACGCCGTCGCCGGCATGCGCGCCGGCGGCCTGCTCGACCTGCAAGGTCTTGATCAGCTGCTCCAGAAACAGCGGCACGCCGTGCTGCAGCTCCTGGTCGTCGGCCTGCGGCGCCGGACGCTGCGCAACTTTCGTGCGGCAACGCTGGATCAACTCGCCGCGGTTCGCGGAGATGAATTCGTGCATCATTTTTGCCGCTCCCGGTGCGCACGGCGGCGCACCAGCGTCGGATCCGGACGCGGTTGCCCCGGATGACGCGCCCCACACTGCGCGCTGTGCCGGCCAATAGATACCGACCAGGTCTCAACCGGCGGGCTGAATTGCCTATTCGCCCGCAGACCCTGCGCTACAGGCACTTGCGGCCGCGAGCGAGGCGGTTTCCGCGCTACCCTCACGAAAAACGGGGGGCCTGACGTGCGCCATGTTCCGACGCTGCTGTTCCTGGCGATGCTCGCTGCCTGCCATCGCGATTCGGCTCCGGTCGCAGCCGATGCCGACGCACAGGGTCACACCGCGCCGACGGCGGCCACCGTCGCGCACAACGCCGAGGTCGCGAAGGACCCGGCGCTGGCCGATCCGCAGGACGAGGCCGACGCCACGCGCGGACTGATCGCGAGCGATCCGAACCTCGTCATTGCCGGCGCCGGCGGCCAGCCGGTGTGGGACATGCCGTCGTACGACTTCGTGAAGGGCGATGCGCCGCAGAGCGTGAATCCCAGCCTGTGGCGCCAGGCGAAGCTCGACAACCTGCATGGGCTGTTCGAAGTGGTGCCGGGCGTGTGGCAGCTGCGCGGCTACGACATCTCCAACATGACGATCATCGCCGGCGCCACCGGCTGGATCGTGGTGGACCCGCTGACCGCCAGGGAAACCGCGGCGCGGGCGATGGCGTTCGCGCGCGCGCACCTGGAGCCGAAACCCGTGGTCGCCGTGATCTACACGCACAGCCACGTGGATCACTTCGGCGGCGTGCTCGGCGTGATCGGCGAGCAGGACGCGGCGGCGCGCAAGGTGCGCATCGTCGCTCCGGCCGGGTTCGCCGAGGAAGCCACCAGCGAGAACATCATTGCCGGCACCGCCATGGCGCGGCGCTCCATGTACATGTACGGCAAGCGCCTGGCGCGCTCGCCGCGCGGACACGTCGACACGGGGCTCGGCAAGAGTCCCGCGTACGGATCGGTGGGCCTGCTCGAGCCCACGGAGCGGGTCGAGCGCACCGGCCAGGAGCTCACGGTGGACGGCGTCCGCCTGGTGTTCCAGAGCGTGCCGGCATCGGAAGCGCCGGCCGAGATGAACCTCTACCTGCCTTCGATGAAGGCGCTGCTCTGCGCCGAGATCGCGGTGCGCACGCTGCACAATCTCTACACGCTGCGCGGCGCCAAGGTGCGCGACGCGCAGCGCTGGGCCGGCTACCTCGACGAGATCCCGCGCCTGTTCCCGGAGGCCGAGGTCTACTTCAGCAGCCACACCTGGCCGGTCTGGGGACGCGAGCGCGTGCAGCGGTTCTTCGAGACGCAGCGCGACACCTACAAGTACATCCACGACCAGTCGGTGCGCATGGCGCTCGACGGCGGCACGCCGAACGAGATCGCGCAGGAGCTGAAGCTGCCGCCCGAGCTGCAGCGCGAGCTTTCCAGCCACGGCTACTACGGCACGGTGTCGCACAACGCCAAGGCGGTGTACCAGTTCTACTTCGGCTGGTACGACGGCAATCCCGCCAACCTCGACCCGCTGCCGCCGGTAGCCGCCGCCAAAAAATACGTCGAGTTCATGGGCGGCGCCGACGCCGTGCTGCAGAAGGCACGGAAGTCGTTCGATGCCGGCGAGTATCGCTGGACCGCGCAGGTGCTCAATCACGTCGTGTTCGCCGAGCCGGGCAATGCAGCCGCGAAGGAACTGCTCGCGCGCACCTACGACCAGCTGGGCTACCAGGCCGAGTCCGCGCCGTGGCGCGACGTGTACCTGACGGGTGCATTCGAGCTGCGGCACGGCGAGCCGGACAAGGGCATCGACCTCGCCACGACGCTGGACCTGCTGCGCCACACGCCGGTGACGCGCTTTCTTGACGCCATGGCGGTGCGGCTCAAGGGACCGGAGGCCGCGGGCCAGGACCTGACGGTGAACCTCGTTTTCACCGACCTCGGCGAAAGCCACGTGCTGAACGTGAAGAACGCCGTGCTCCACCACCATCCCGGCCGCGACCCCAACGCCGGCGCCACGCTGGCGCTGACGCACGAGCTGTACCTGAAGATGCTCACCGGCCAGGCGGGCCTGAAGGACACGCTGATGTCGGACGACCTGAAAGTCACCGGCAGCCGGCTGGAACTGGTGAAGTTCTTCTCGCTGTTCGAGAAGCCGGACGGCCGCTTCCCGATCGTGACGCCGTGAGCGGGGGATAGGAGCCGTGTTCAAGTCCTTGCGCGCCCAGACCCTCCACTACTTCGCACGCCCGCACGACTCGCTGCCGCGCGAGCCGGTGAAGAGCCCCGCGGCGTGGCGCGGCGAGGACCTGCGCGGGCGCACGGACTGGATCGTGACGCTGTCGGAAGCCGACGTCGCGGAGATCGAGTCGGCACTGCGCGCGTCGGGCGACAGGCCGATGCAGCAGCTGGCCCGCGCCGACTTTCCGCTGCCGACGCTGGGCCCGCGCATCGAGGCTTGGCGCGACGAGGTGCATCGCGGCCGCGGCTTCGTGCTGGTGCGCGGCGTGCCGGTGGCGAAGTGGACCGTGGCGCAGTCCGAGCGCTTCTTCTGGTGCTTCGGCCACTGGCTCGGCACGCCCGGTGCGCAGAACCCGGAAGGCGACCTGCTCGGCCACGTGCGCGACCAGAAGACCGGCCAGGACGTGCGCTACTACCGCACCAACAAGCAGCTCGAGGTGCACACGGACACCGCCGACATCGTCGGGCTGCTGTGCCTGCAGAAGGCGAAGGCGGGCGGACTGTCGCGCATCGTCTCGTCGGTCGCCGTGTTCAACGAGCTGCTGAAGCGGCGTCCGGACCTGGCGCCGCGCCTGTTCGCGCCGATGTGGTTCGACACCAAGGGCGAAGGCGGCGTGCGCGCGTTCGCGCTGCCGCCGTGCCGCCATTCCGGCGGGGAGCTGCGCACGTTCTGGCAGAGCGACTACTACCGCACGGTGCAGCGCTTCGAACACGTGCCGCGGCTGTCGCCGGCGGAGCAGGAATTGCTCGACGTCTACGACGGCATCGCCAACTCGCCCGAGTTCCACCTCGACATGGACCTGGAGCCCGGCGACGTGCAGTTGCTGTCGAACCACACGCAGCTGCATGCGCGCACCGCGTTCGAGGACTGGCCGGAGCCCGCGCGCCGCCGCCACCTGCTGCGCCTGTGGATCTCGGTGCCGCAGCGCGCCTCGCTGAAGCAGCGCTGGCTGCGGGCCCGCAGCGGCGTGTCCCTGACGCTCGCCGCGGCCGCCGAGCTGCTGAAGGAAAAACGCCGCGGCCACGCCGCGGCCAGGTCCTAGCGCGCGTTCTTGCGCGTGCGCTTCACGGCGGCCTCACGCCAGGCTGCCCGCGATGCGCAGGAACAATTCCTCCATCGCGGCCTTCGGCTCCTCGAAGCTGGCGTCGTCGCGTCCGAACTCGCGCAGCCACACCGCGTCCACGCCGGGATACTTGCCGTCCGGGTGCTCGCGCGACAGCAGGAAATAGCGATAGCCGCGCTTCTCGTACGCGTCGGCGATCTTCAGGCTGACTTCGCGCGCGTCGCGGCTCACGGCGAAACCCAGCACGCGCGCGTCCTTGGCGAAGCGCGCCTTCAGCGCCTGCATCGCCGTGACCACTTCGCCCCAGCCGGCGTCCACGCGCTGGCGGCGCGACTGCTTCTCGGTGGCGGACTGCTCGCGGTAGCTGCGCACGCTGCTGATGTGGCGCTCCAGTTGCGAGGTCACCGCGTGCGGGTCGCCGCCCGGCGGGGTCGCGGCGGCCGGCTTCGCCGGCGCATCCGGAAAGAAGATGCGGCCGAGCGGCGTTTCGGCGGGCGGAGCCTGCGAAGGCGGCGGTGGCGCTGGCGGCGGGGGCAGGTCGGCGCCCGGCGGCACCAGCCGCAGGTCGGGCTCGACCGGCTCCGGTGGCCGGGCAGGCTTCGGCGGCGGGGCGGGCTTCGGCGGCGCCTGGCGCTGCACGCTGAGCGAGAACTCGGCGATCTCGACGCGGCTGGTTTCGGTCAGTGCGGTGGGCCCGGCGATGCGCGCGCCGTCCACGAGCACGCCGTTGGCGCTGCCCTCGTCGACGATCTGCGGCGCGCCGCGCTTGAGCTCGACGCGTGCGTGCCGCCGCGACGCCGCCTTCGACGGCAGCACCAGGTCGCGCGCCGCGTCACGGCCGATGGACAGCGACCCGGCCGCCAGCTCGCGCTCGGCCACCGTGCGCCCCTGCGCGTCGCGAATGACGATGTTCCACACGGTGTCGCAAACCCCCTCCCGGCAATCTTAGGCGGGCGGTCGCGCGGCGGGAAGCGGGGCGCAGCCAGCCCTGCTGCGCGGCACGGGCACGGCGCGGGTCAGGCCGCGGTGACCCGCGACTCCGCGCCCTCGGTGGCCAGGGTGTCGAGGAACTCGCGGCACCAGCGCGCCGCGTCGTAGGCCAGCAGGCCGCGCCACAGGTCCTGGTGCCGGTCGCGGCGCTCTTCGAGCGGCATGGTGCGCGCGGCCTGCAGCGCGTCGGCCACGGCCCACGCGTCGTACGGGTTGACCAGCAGCGCCGCGGTCATCTGCGCGGCGGCCCCGGCGAAGCGCGACAGCACCAGCACGCCGGGATCGGCCGGGTCCTGCGCGGCGACGTATTCCTTGGCCACCAGGTTCATGCCGTCGCGCACGGGGGTGACGAAGCCGACGCGGCTGGCGCGATACAGCCCGGCGAGCCGCTGGCGCGAGATCACGTGGTTCACGTAGCGCACCGGCGTCCAGTCCGAATCGGCGAAGCGGCCGTTGATGCGGCTGGCGGCGAGCTCCAGCTCGTGGCGGAAGTCCTGGTAGGCCTGCACTTCCTCGCGCGACACCGGCGCGACCTGCAGCAGCTCCACCTTGCGCCGCGCATCCTCGTGCTCGGCCAGGAAGACCTCGAAGGCCCGCAGGCGCCGCAGCAGGCCCTTGGTGTAGTCGAGCCGGTCCACGCCGATCATCAGCTCGCGCCCGCGCAGCGCCCCGGCCATGCGCTGGTACTCGCGCTCGCCGTCGCCGGTCCGCGAGAAGTCGAGCACCTCCTGCGGATCGATGCCGACCGGGAAGCAGCGCGTCAGCGTGGAGCGGCCCGCCGCGTGGAGCCGCTCGCGCGCGATCCGCGCCCCGCCCTCGCACGACACGAATTCGCAGAAGCGCTCGCGGTCGCCCTCGGTCTGCACGCCGACCAGGTCGTAGGCCAGGAACGAGCGCGCCAGTCCCTCGTGGTTCGGCAGCGTCGCCAGCACCTCGCGCGAGGGGAAGCTGGTGTGCAGGAAGAAACCGATCGGCTGCTGCGCGCCGAGCGCGCGCAGCTCGGCGCCGAGCGGGATCAGGTGGTAGTCCTGGACCCAGATGATGTCGTCCGGCCGCAGCTCGCTGATCAGCGAGCGCGCGAAGCGCTGGTTGACCTGGCGATAGCCCTCCTCGTAGCGGCGCTCGTAGGCGGTCAGGTCCGGCCGGTAGTGCAGCAGCGGCCACAGGCAGCGGTTGGAGTAGCCGAGGTAGTAGTTCTCGTGCTCCTGCGCGGTCAGGTCCACCGTGACCAGCGTGAGGTTGTCGGTCTCGCGCTGCTTGTTGCGCCGTCCGGGATTGTCCGAGATGCGGCCGCTCCAGCCGAACAGCACGCCGCCGCGCGTGCGCAGGGCATCGGCCAGCGCCACCGCCAGCCCGCCCGCGCGCGCGGCCCCGCGCACCGAGGCGACGCGGTTGGAGACCGCGACCAGGCGGCTCATGCGGCCTGCTCCTGGCCGAGTGCGTCGCGCGAGCGCCGCAGCCAGTCGTGCACCGCGGTCACGTCGGGCAGGCAGTGCCGCGCGCGGCTCGCCTCGGGACCGACCTTGACCGTGATGCCGCCGAGCGCGTCCACGGCGGCGAAGCCGTCCTCGTCGGTGGCGTCGTCGCCGAGGAACACCGGGCGGCGGCGGTGGAAGCCGTCCAGCCGCATCAGCGTGCGCAGTGCGTCGCCCTTGTCGACGTTGGCGCCGCGCAGCTCGACCACGGCCTTGCCGCGCAGGAGCTTCAGCTGCAGGCGCTCCGACAGCTCGCGCACGGCGCGCTCGCAGTGCTGCGCCCAGTCCGGCGCGTTGCGGTAGTGCACGGCGACCGACAGGCCCTTGTCCTCGATCAGC
Source organism: Binatia bacterium (assembly GCA_035526525.1). Classification (GTDB taxonomy): domain Bacteria; phylum Pseudomonadota; class Gammaproteobacteria; order Nevskiales; family Nevskiaceae; genus JACPFV01. The sequence goes on along the minus strand of DATLCG010000122.1, from coordinate 10,447 downwards.
ACGCCCTCGGCCGCGTCGAAGCGGTCGCGCAGCGCGGCCACGGCCTGGGCCAGCGCGTCGGCACGCGCGTCGGCGAAGCTCACGCCCTGCGCGGTGCGCAGCTCGGCACCGTGCAGGCCTGCGCCGAGCAGCACCAGCGGATGCAGGAAGCGGTCCACCTCCGCCAGGCGGCGGCCGGTCACCAGCGCCACGCAGCCCTGCAGCGCGCGCTGCACCGCGAACAGATCCTCGACCAGGGGGGTGTCCACCCGCACGAGGTCCGGCCGCGGCGCGATTTCGGCCAGCGTGCCGTCGAAATCGAGAAACAGCGCGTCGCCGCGCTCGAGCACGGGCGGCAGCGGATTCATGCCGGACGCGGTGTCCCGGCCGCAGAGCGAGGGGGCATGGGGTGGTTGGAGTCCGCCGCATTCGCAAAATTCCCCACGCAAGCGTGAAGGGGCTCACGTTTTCCCCAAACTTTCGCCGCCCCCCTGCGTCTATTGCCGTGCGCGCCGGGGGCTGCGGGTGGCCGCGCACGGCTTCTGACGAGTAGCGGGGCATGCGAGCGGCGACTGCGCAGGATCGGCAACGGGCGGCACAGGCGGAGGGTGCATTCCCCCGCATCTATTACGTGCAGCCGCTGCCGGCGGGCCCGCTCGAAGGCTGGGACCCCCTGCTCGAGCACGCCGCCGGCATGGGATTCACCCACCTGCTCTGTGCGCCGCCGTTCGAGGACGGCGCCACCGGCTTTCCCGCACTGGACGCACCTTTGGACCCGGCGCTGTGCAGCCGCGGCGAGACGCTCGCGGACCTGGCGGCGCATTGCCGGCGCAGGGGCCTCGTGCCGATGCTCGACCTGCCGCTGGAACTCGTCATGCGCGGCTCGCCGCTCGCACGCGCGCATCCCGACTGGTTTGCGCCTGCCGCATCCGACGAGCTGCCCGACCCGCGCCATCCCTCGCACCCGCGCGACGTGCTGGCACTGCGCTGGGAGGTGCCGGCAGTCGCCGACGCCGCGGCCGAGCATCTCGCTGCCGTGCTCGCGGCGTGGCGCGACGCCGGCATCGGCGGCGTGCGTGCACTCGCCCCGCAGCGGCTCGATGCAGCTCGCTGGCGTCGCCTGACCCCGCTGCTGCCGGTGATGGCCTGGACGCCGGGGCTGCCCGCCGCGCAGCGCGATGCTCTCGCGGGCGCGGGGTTTGCGCACACGTTCTTCTCCTGCTGCTGGTTGGACCGCCATGCCGGCGGACTGCTCGCGGAGCATGCGCAGCTGCAGCGCATCGCTCCGCCGGTCGCGCCGGTCGAGGTGCCGTTCGCGCCGCGCATCGCGGCCTCCACCGCGGATCTGGTGTCGGCGGAGCGCGCGTCACGGCGCGCGCTGCGCCTCGCCGCGGCCACCGGCTGCGGCCTGCTGCTGCCGATGGGCTTCGAGCTCGGCGTGCGCGAGCCGCTCGAAGCGGGGCGCGGCGCCGGCGATTTCGCGCGCTGGCGGCGCGAGCCCGCCTTCGACCTGACACGCGACGTGCGCGAGGCCAACACCTGGCTGGAGGGCCTGCGCGGCGAAGGCGCGCTGCTGGCGCTCTCCGGCGCGGACGCGCCCTGCATCGCGCTGCTGCGCGAGCAGCCGCGCGAGGCGCTGCTGATCCTGGCCAATCGCGATCTCGGCCGGCCCGCGCCGATCCCTTTCGACGAGATCCTGCCGCGCGCCGACGGCTGGCTGCCGCCCGATGCCGCGAACGAGCCGCCGCTGGAGCCGGGCGAAGTGCGCCTGCTCCACGCGCGCCGCGGCGCGCCGGTGCGCGCGCCGTCCGTGGCCGTGACGGAAGCGGCGCGTGCACCGCGCATCGCCATCGAGGCCGTCAGCCCGGCGGTGGACGGCGGCCGCTTCGCCGCCAAGCGCTCGGTCGGCGAGCGGGTGCGCGTCGAGGCGGACCTCTTCGCCGACGGTCACGAGCACCTGGCCGCGGTGCTGCGCTGGAAAGCCGCGGACGAGAAGGACTGGCGCGAGACGCCGATGCGCGCGCTGCCGAACGACCGCTGGACCGGCGACTTCGTGCCGGAGCGCGCGGGCCTGCACCTGTTCCGCATCGAGTGCTGGATCGACACGTGGCGCAACTTCACGCACGCGCTGCGCCGCAAGCAGGAAGCCGCGCAGGACGTGACGCTCGAGCTGCGCGAGGGCGCGGCGCTCGCCGCCGATGTGCTCGGCGAGCGGGCGGCCAGCGTCGAGCTGCTGCTGTCGGACGAGCTGGCGGCGGCGATGGCCTCGCGCGATGCGCGGCCGTTCCTGGCGGGCACGCAGGACTTCCCGGTGTTCGCCGAGCGGCGCGCCGCCTCGTTCGGCAGCTGGTACGAGCTGTTCCCGCGCTCGATGAGCGGCGACGGCGAGCGCCACGGCACCTTCGACGACGTCATCGCGCAGCTGCCGCGCATCCGCGACCTGGGCTTCGACGTCCTCTACTTCCCGCCCATCCACCCGATCGGGCGCAGGAACCGCAAGGGCCGCAACAACTCGCTGGCGGCGCAGCCCGGCGAGCCCGGCAGCCCGTATGCGATCGGCGGCGCGGAGGGCGGCCACGACGCCATCCACCCGGAGCTGGGCACGCTGGACGATTTCCGCCGCCTGCTGGCGTCGGCGAAGCAGCACGGGCTCGAGGTGGCGCTGGACTTCGCCATCCAGTGCTCGCCGGACCATCCGTGGCTGAAGCAGCACCCGGACTGGTTCGCGTGGCGCCCGGACGGCTCGCTGCGCTACGCCGAGAATCCGCCGAAGAAGTACGAGGACATCGTCAACGTCGACTTCTACGCGGCGGGCGCGGTGCCGTCGCTGTGGCTGGCGCTGCGCGACGTCGTGCTGTTCTGGGTGCAGCAGGGCGTGAAGCTGTTCCGCGTGGACAATCCGCACACCAAGCCGCTGCCGTTCTGGGAATGGATGATCGCGGAAGTGCGGGGCCGCGACCCGGACGTGATCTTCCTGTCCGAGGCGTTCACGCGGCCCAAGCCGATGCAGCGCCTGGCCAAGGCGGGGTTCTCGCAGTCCTACAGCTACTTCACCTGGCGCCACACCAAGCGCGAGTTCATCGACTACCTCACCGAGCTGACGCAGACCGGCGCGCGCGAGCATTTCCGCCCGCACTTCTTCGTCAACACGCCGGACATCAACCCGCATTTCCTGCAGGGCGGCGGCCGCGCCGGCTTCCTGATGCGCGCGGCACTGGCGACCACGCTGTCCGGACTGTGGGGGATGTACAGCGGCTTCGAGCTGTGCGAATCCCGCGCGCTGCCCGGGAAGGAGGAGTACCTGGACTCCGAGAAATACCAGCTGCGCGCCTGGGAATGGAATCGTCCCGGCAACATCAACGCCGAGATCGCGCAGCTCAACCGCATCCGCCGCGCGCAGCCGGCGCTGCAGTCGCACCTCGGCGTGCAGTTCCACAACGCCTGGAACGACCAGGTGCTGTGGTTCGAGAAAGCCACGCCCTCGCGCGACAACGTCTTGCTGGTGGCGATCGGCCTGGATCCTTTCAACGCGCAGGCCGCGGACGTCGAGCTGCCGTTGTGGAACTGGGGCCTGCCGGACGACGCGGCGCTGGCCGCCGAGGACCTGCTGTCCGGCGCGCGCTTCGTCTGGCGCGGCAAGCGGCAGCGCATCCAGCTGCCCGCGGAGCGGCCCTACGCGCTGTGGCGCGTGCGGCCGGAGCAAACCTGATGGCCGACGACTCGCGCGCCGCGCCGGGGCCCGGCCGCGGCCGCGCCCAGGCGGGCGACCCGCTCTGGTACAAGGACGCCGTCATCTACCAGCTGCACGTGAAGTCGTTCTTCGACGCCAACAACGACGGCATCGGCGATTTCGCGGGACTGATCCAGAAGCTGGATTACCTGGTGGAGCTGGGCGTGGACACGCTGTGGCTGCTGCCGTTCTACCCGTCGCCGCGGCTCGACGACGGCTACGACATCGCCTACTACGCCGGCGTGCACCCGGACTACGGCACGCTGCAGGACGCGCGCCGCTTCATCAAGGAAGCGCACAAGCGGAAATTGCGCGTCATCACGGAGCTGGTGATCAACCACACCTCCGACCAGCACAAGTGGTTCCAGCGCGCGCGGCGCGCGAAGCCGGGGTCCTCCGCGCGCAACTTCTACGTCTGGTCCGACACGCCGAAGAAGTACGACGGCACGCGCATCATCTTCTGCGACACCGAGCAGTCCAACTGGACCTGGGACGAGGAGGCGAAGGCCTACTACTGGCACCGCTTCTACTCGCACCAGCCGGACCTCAACTTCGACCACCCGCCGGTGCTGAAGGCGGTGCTGGGCGTCATGAAGTTCTGGCTCAACCTCGGCGTCGACGGCCTGCGGCTCGACGCGGTGCCCTACCTGATCGAGCGCGAAGGCACCAACAACGAGAACCTGCCGGAGACGCACGCGATCCTGAAGCAGATCCGGGCGGCGCTCGACGGGTCGTTCCAGGACCGCATGCTGCTGGCCGAGGCCAACCAGTGGCCCGAGGACGCGCAGGAATACTTCGGGGCGGGCGACGAGTGCCACATGGCATTCCACTTCCCGCTGATGCCGCGCATGTACATGGCGATCGCGCGCGAGGACCGCTTCCCGATCACCGACATCATGCGGCAGACGCCGGACATCCCGCCGAACTGCCAGTGGGCGATCTTCCTGCGCAACCACGACGAGCTGACGCTCGAGATGGTGACCGACGCCGAGCGCGACTACCTGTGGACCACCTACGCCTCCGACCGGCGCGCGCGCATCAACCTCGGCATCCGGCGGCGGCTGGCGCCGCTGCTCGAGCGCGACCGCCGCCGCATCGAGCTGATGAACTCGCTGCTGCTGTCCATGCCGGGCACGCCGGTCATCTATTACGGCGACGAGATCGGCATGGGCGACAACGTGCACCTGCGCGACCGCGACGGGGTGCGCACGCCGATGCAGTGGACGCCCGACCGCAACGGCGGCTTCTCGCGCGCCGATCCGGAGCAGCTGGTGCTGCCGGCGCTGCAGGGTCCGCTGTACGGCTTCGAGGCGGTGAACGTCGAGGCGCAGTCGCGCGACCCGCATTCCCTGCTCAACTGGATGCGGCACATGCTGGCCGTGCGCAAGCGCCATCACGCCTTCGGCCGCGGCACCATCCGCTTCCTGCACCCGCAGAACCGCAAGGTGCTGGCGTTCCTGCGCGAGACCGGGGACGAGAAATTCCTGTGCGTGGCCAACCTGTCGCGCGCCTCGCAGGCCGTGGAACTGGAGCTGGCCGAATTCGCGGGCCAGGTGCCGGTGGAGCTCACCGGCGGTGCGACCTTCCCGCCGATCGGGCAGCTCAGCTACCTGCTGACGCTTCCGCCGTACGGCTTCTACTGGTTCAACCTGTGCACGGAAGCGCAGCTGCCGACCTGGCGCACCGAGCCGCCGGAGCAGATGCCGGAGTTCCATACCCTGGTGCTGCGCAACGGCCTCGCGGAGATTCCCGCCGAGGGCAAGCACCTGCGCGTGCTCGAAGGCGACGCGCTGCCGCGCTACCTGCCGAAGCGGCGCTGGTTCGCGTCCAAGGACCAGAAGCTGGCCGGCGCCCGGCTCGCCTATGCCGTGCCGCTGCCGGGCAGCGACGCGCTGCTCGCCGAGGTGGACGTGCGCGTCGGCGAGCGCGGCGAGCGCTACGCGCTGCCGCTCGCGATCGCCTGGGAGGATCCGCAGCTGCCGGCATTGCCGCAGCAGCTGGCGCTGGCGCGCGTGCGCCAGGGCCGCCGCGTCGGCTACCTGACCGACGCGTTCTCGCTCAAGCCGTTCGGCCGCGCGCTGCTCGATTTGCTGCGCGAGGGCGCGACGGTCGAGACGCCCCAGGGCGCGCTGAAATTCCTGCCGACGCGTCAGATCGCCGGTCTCAAGGCCGGCGCCGGCGCCGAAGTGCGCTGGCTGTCGACCGAGCAGTCGAACAGCTCGCTGGTGCTGAACGAGGAGACGGTGCTCAAGCTGGTGCGGCACCTGCAACCGGGCGTGCACCCCGAGGCCGAGGTCACGCGCTACCTGACCGAGGCCGGCTACGCCAACGTGGCGCCCATGTACGGCGAGGTCGTGCGCGTCACCGCCGACGGCGTGCCGCACACGCTGGCGATCGTGCAGGGCTACCTCAACAACCAGGGCGACGCCTGGAACTGGACGCTGGAATACCTGCGCCGCACGGTCGAGGACCTCGCGGTCACCGGCGAGGGCGGCGCCGGGCGCGACGACGCGCTGGCCGGCTACGAGCGCTTCGCCGCCGTCATCGGCCGCCGGCTGGGCGAGCTGCACGCGATGCTGGCGCGCCCCACCGGCGATGCCGCGTTCGCGCCGGAGCGCGCCGGCGCGGCGGAATTCCGTGCCTGGACCGGCGACACCACGCGCCTGCTGGGCGAGGTGCTCGACCTGCTGGCGGCGCGCAAGGAATGGCCGGACCCCGCGACGCGCGCGCGCGCCGCGCGCCTGGTGGAACGCCGCGAGGCGCTGCTGGACGCAGCCGCAGGGCTGCGCCCGGCGGGCCTCGCGCTCGCGACGCGCATCCACGGCGACTTCCACCTCGGCCAGGTGCTGGTGGTGAAGGACGATGCCTACCTGCTCGACTTCGAGGGCGAGCCGGGGCGCACGCTGGACGAGCGCCGCCGCAAGACGAGCCCGCTGCGCGACGTCGCCGGGCTGCTGCGCTCGTTCGATTACGCCGTGGCCACGGTGGGCGCGCTCGACCCGGAGCATCTCAGCGAGCCCGCGCAGAAGCGCCGCGACGAGCTGCTCGCGCGATTCTCGGACCGGGCCAGCAGCGCGTTCCTGCGTGCCTACCGCGAGGTCGCGGCCGCCGCGCCGCAGCCATGGACCGACGCCGAAAGCGAGCGCGTGATGCTCGACCTGTTCCTGCTGGAGAAAGCGGCCTACGAAGTCCGCTACGAAGCCGCCAACCGGCCGCACTGGCTCGGCGTGCCGGTGCGCGGCCTGGCCGAGCTGGCCGAGCGGCTGGCACCGGAGGCGGCGCATGCCTGATTCTCCCGGCCTGCCGCCGCACGCGCCGCCGCGCGAGGCGCTCGAGGCGCTGGCGCAGGCGCGCCATGCCGATCCGTTCGCGGTGCTGGGACCGCATCGCCGCGGCGGACGTCCGACGGTGTGCACGATCCAGCCCGGCGCGCGCTCGGTGGCGGTGCTGGCGCGCGCCGACGGCCAGCCGCTCGGCGAGCTGGAGCGCGTGCACGAGTCCGGCATCTTCTGCGGTGCGCTGCGCAGCGACGCGCCTTACCGCCTGCGCATCCGCTGGAACGACACGGCGCAGGAGACCGAGGACCCCTACTCGTTCGGCGCGCTGCTGGGCGAGATCGACCTGCACCTGCTGCGCGAAGGCCGGCACCACGAGCTGGGCCGCTGCCTGGGGGCGCAGACGCTCGCCGTCGACGGCGTGCCGGGCGTGCGCTTCGCGGTGTGGGCGCCCAACGCCCGGCGGGTGTCCGTGGTCGGCAGCTTCAATGGCTGGGACGGGCGCCGCCACCCGATGCGCCTGCGCCACGACGCCGGCGTGTGGGAGCTGTTCGTGCCGCGCCTCGCGCCGGGCGCGCTGTACAAGTACGAGCTGACCGGCGCCGACGGCGCCATCGTGGCGAAGGCCGACCCGGTGGCGCGGGCCACGGAGCCGCCGCCGGCGACGGCGTCCATGGTCGCGGACTCGGCGCCGTTCCGCTGGAGCGACGACGCCTGGATGCAGTCGCGCGCGCGCCGCGGCGCGCCGGACGCCGCGATCTCGGTCTACGAGGTGCACGCGCCGTCATGGCTGCGCATCCTCGAGGACGGCGGCCGCAGCCTGACCTGGGACGAGCTCGGCGATCGCCTCGTTCCCTACGCCACCGGGCTGGGCTTCACTCACCTCGAGCTGCTGCCGGTGATGGAGCATCCGTTCGGCGGCAGCTGGGGCTACCAGCCGCTGTCGCTGTTCGCGCCGACCGCGCGCCATGGCTCGCCGGCGCAGTTCGCGCGCTTCGTCGACCGCTGCCATGAGGCCGGCCTGGGCGTGATCCTCGACTGGGTGCCCGGCCACTTCCCCGACGACGCGCACGGCCTGGCGCGCTTCGACGGCACGCCGCTGTACGAGCACGCCGACCCGCGCGAGGGCTTCCACAAGGACTGGAACACGCTGATCTACAACTTCGGCCGGCACGAGGTCCGCGGCTTCCTGATCGCATCGGCACTGGAATGGCTGGAGCGCTTCCACGTCGACGGGCTGCGCGTGGACGCGGTGGCCTCGATGCTCTACCGCGACTACTCGCGCTCGCACGGCGAATGGGTGCCGAACGTGCACGGCGGGCGCGAGAACCTCGAGGCGATCTCCTTCCTGAAGGAGATGAACGAGGCGATCGCGCAGCGGTGCCCGGGCGCGATCACCATCGCCGAGGAATCCACCGCCTGGCCCGGCGTCTCGGCGCCGGTGGCGCACGGCGGCCTGGGCTTCTCCTACAAGTGGAACATGGGCTGGATGCACGACACGCTGCGCTACGCGTCGCACGATCCGGTCCATCGCCGCTGGCACCACGACGACCTGACCTTCGGCCTGGTGTACGCCTTCTCCGAGAAATTCGTGCTGCCGCTGTCGCACGACGAGGTCGTGCACGGCAAGCGCTCGCTGCTCGGGCGCATGCCCGGCGACGAGGCCCAGCGGCTGGCGAACCTGCGCGCCTACTTCGCCTTCATGTGGGCGCACCCGGGCAAGAAGCTGCTGTTCATGGGCGGCGAGATCGCACAGCCCGGCGAATGGAACCACGACGCTTCGCCACCGTGGGACCTGCTCGACGACCCGCGCCACCGCGGCGTGCAGCGCCTGGTGCGCGATCTCAACCGCCTGTACGCCGGAGAGCCCGCGCTGCACGCGCGCGACTGCGACCCCGCCGGCTTCCAGTGGCTGGTCGGCGACGATCGCGCCAACTCGGTGTTCGCGTTCCTGCGGCACGGCGGCCCGCGGCCGGTGCTGGTGCTGTGCAACCTCACGCCGGTGACCCGCCACGACTACCGCGTCGGCGTGCCGCTGCCCGGTGCGTGGCGCGAGCTGCTCAACAGCGATGCCGGCGAATACGGCGGCAGCGGCTCCGGCAACGGCGGCGCGCTGCACGCGCAGCCGGTCCCCGCGCACGGGCAGTCCGCCAGCCTGTCGCTGACCCTGCCGCCGCTCGGCACGCTGTTCCTCGCGCCCGAGGCGCCGTGAACGCGCGCACCCGCGCGGCGGCTGCGGAATCCGTGCGCCACGGCGCGGGCGGCTGACTGCTCATGCCGACCAGGTCCGCAGCCGAACGCCTGACGCCGGGCCGACCCTACCCGCTGGGCGCCTCGTGGGACGGGCTCGGCGTGAACTTCGCCGTGTTCTCCGCCAATGCGGAGGCCGTGCACCTGTGCCTGTTCGATCCGGCCGGCCGGCGCCAGCTCCGGCAGCTGCCCATGCCCGAATGCACCGACGAGGTGTGGCACGGCTACCTGCCCGGCGCGCACCCTGGCCTGGTCTACGGCTTTCGCGCTTTCGGAGCCTGGGACCCGGCGCACGGCCATCGCTTCAACCCGCACAAGCTGCTGCTGGACCCGTACGCGCGGAAACTCACGGGCGCGCTGCGCTGGACGGACGCGCTGTGGGGCTACCGCATCGGCGGGCCCCGCGGCGACCTGGCGATGGACCGCCGCGACAGCGCCAGCGCCATGCCGAAGGCGGTCGTGGTCGACGACGCCTTCAACTGGGGCGACGACCGGCATCCCAACGTGCCGTGGTCCAAGACCGTCATCTACGAGGCGCACGTGCGCGGGGTGTCCATGCGCCGCGAGGACCTGCGCGCCGACCGCCGCGGCCGCTTCGCGGCGCTCGCGGACCGCCGCTTCATCGACCACCTGGGTCACCTCGGCGTCACCGCCGTCGAGCTGCTGCCGATCCACGCCTTCGTGCACGACCGCGTGCTGGTCGAGAAGGGCCTGACGAACTACTGGGGCTACAACACCCTCTCGTATTTCGCGCCGCACCCCGAGTACATGGCCGGCGACGGCGACCTGAACGAGCTGCGCGTCGCGGTGCGCCGGCTGCACGCGGCGGGCATCGAGGTGATCCTCGACGTGGTCTACAACCACACCTGCGAGGGCAGCGAGCTGGGCCCGACGCTGTCGTGGCGCGGCCTCGACAACGCCAGCTACTACCGGCTGGTACCCGGCGACGAGCGCCGCTGCATCAACGACACCGGCTGCGGCAACACCGTCAATGCCTCGCACCCGCGCGTACTGCAGATGGTGATGGACTCGCTGCGCTACTGGGCCACCGCGTTCCGCATCGACGGCTTCCGCTTCGACCTCGGCGCGACGCTGGGACGCGAGGGCACCGGCTTCGATCCCGGCAGCGGCTTCTTCGACACCATCCGACAGGACCCGGTACTGACCCGGCTGAAGCTGATCTCCGAGCCGTGGGACATCGGGCCCGGCGGCT
>DATLCG010000118.1:0-27016 GCA_035526525.1 Binatia bacterium | reverse complement strand
GCAGGGCCAGGTGCCGCTGAGCGAGCAGGCCCTGCGCCTGGCCGGCGACGCCGGCGCGGCCGGGCTCGACGGTTACCGCCGCGGCATCCGGCGCGTCGGCGCCTACGGCATCCTCGAGACGCAGACCGGCTTCGAGCGCGGCGGCAACTACGAGCTGGCCTGGCTCGACGACTGCGCCTACGTCGGCACGGGCGACCTGGCGCGCCAGACCGTCAACGACGTCGTGCTGCAGGGGCCGGGCCCCGACCTGCCGTTGCCGGGGGCACCGCTGCCGGGCGCCGATGCGTCCTCCCTGGAATGGGACGAGGGTTACAAGTGCGAGGGCGACCCGTGCAACCTGCCGGACCCGCCGGCGGACCTGCCCGCGGTGGGCCTGGCGATTCTGAGCGTGAAGAATCCGGCCAAGCCGTCGCTGGTCTACACGCTGCAGCTGCGCATCACGCCGCGCTCGCCGGTGATCGGCGGCGCGACGCCGACGCCGCCATCGCGCGTCACCACGACCTCGGCGACCGCCAACCCGTGGGAGGCGCTGCACGCCAACGCCGAGCGGCACCTGGTGCTCGCGGGCGCGAGCAACGAGGTCGCGGTCTACCAGGCCGTCTACAGCTGCAAGTACCCGACGCGCCGCGCCGTGGCCCAGCTCGGCAGCTTCATGGTGCGCGGGCTGCGCATCGCGGCCGACGGCAACACGGCGTGGCTGACCGATGCGAACGTGGACGGGCAGGTGGCCGCGCCGGTGCTCGCCGCGCTCGACCTGTCGAACGTGCGCGCGCCGGCCATGCTCGGCCCGTTCGTGCTGCCGGAGCTTGCGGCCGCGGGTGCGCAGGCCGTGGAGCTGAACGCGGACGGCACGCGCGCCTACGTCACCTGGTCCACGTTCCCGCAGCCCGGTGCGGCCGGCAGGGAGCTCGCCGGCTCGACGAAAGGCGGCGTGCTGGTGCTCGACGTGTCCGCGTTGCAGGCGCGAGCGCCGGGCGCGCAGCCGAAAGTGCTGGGACGGCTGGAATGGGACGGCGCCGCGCACGCCGTGCGCCGCGCGCGCGTCGGCGGGCATGACTACCTGCTCGTCACCGACACGATGCCGTTCGTGATGGCGTGCCCGTGGGGCGGGGCGCGCGTGATCGACCTCGCCGACGAGACGAAACCGGTGCAGGTCGCGCAGATCGGGCTGGAAGTGAACGACCCCGCGAACTGCATGACGACACAGCCCGACCAGGCGATCTACAGCGCGCACAGCGTCAGCGTGGACGACCCGGACGACACGCATCTCGCCTTTTTCGGCTGGTCGGCGTCGGGATTGCGCGCCTTCGACCTGTCGGTGCCCGCGGCGCCGAGGGAGGTCGCGTACTACAACCCCGCGCCCAATGCCGACACGCTGTATCGCTCGTCCGAAACGCCGACCGCCGGGCTGACGGTGGACTCGACCGTGTCCAGCGTGCGCTTCCGGCCCGAAACGGGGCAGTTCTGGTTCACCAGCGTGGCCGGCGGGTTCCAGGTGATGGAGTTCACGCGCTCGATGGGGCCGGAGTGAACGGCGGTTCCGGTTTGCGTCCAAAGGCCAATGGCACGACCCGTTCGCTGGAGCTATAAGGACGGCATGACCTACGCCCGACCGCAGAACCGCCGCATCCTCTGGCTGCTGCTGGCCGCGCTCTCACCGCCGCCGGCCGCGGCCTGCTCCACCTGCGCCTGCGGGGACAACACCATCACGCTGATGGGCGCCGAAAAGCCCTTCAGCGGGCGCCTGCGTTCCGCGGTCGAGTTCATGACGCGCTCGGAATCCATGGGCGCCGGCGTGGACCGCGAGGACGTGGACGAGCAGCGCCTGAATTTCGGCGCGTCGTACAGCTTCAACCCGGCGTTCACGCTCGGCGTCGTGCTGCCGGTCGTGGAGAAGCGCCTGCGCACCGGCACCGGCGAGCAGCAGAACGGCCGCGGTCTGGGCGACGCCGACCTGCTCGGCCGCGTCGTGCTGTGGCAGGACACGGCGCAGCTGCCGCGCCACATGGCCGGCCTGCGCGCGGGCGTGCGTTTGCCCACTTCACAGGAAGCGACCGATGCCAGCGGCGCACCGCTCGAGATCGATGCGCAGCCCGACGCCGGCGCGACCGCGCCCAATCTCGGGGCCTGGTACGGCTACTACGCGTATCCCTTCTTCCTCAGCGCCTCGGCGACGTATTACAGCTTCCATCACGGCCGTCAGGGATTCGACCCCGGCGAGACCCTGATCGGTTCGCTCACCGCGCAGTACGGCTTCCCGCGCTTCGCACTGCAGCTCGGCGTGGACGCGCGCCACGCGAGCAGGAACGCGGAGGATGGCGTGATCGACCCGGACTCCGGCGGCACGATGCTGATGGGCTTCGGCGGCGCGGTGCTGCGCCTCGGCAGCGACTTCCTCGTGAGCGCCGGCGTGCAGGTGCCGGTGCTCGATCGCCTGAATGGTGTCCAGGAAGAACGGACCTCCTGGCGCGCAGGCCTGGCCTACGACTTCTGAGGCGAAGGCCATTCACATTTTCGATTGCCCGCGGGCCTTCGCGCTGCTCGCCGCGCTGGTGCTGCTGCCACGCATGGCAATCGCGGCTGGCCCTGCCTACGAGCTGGCGATGCTCGACGGCACGCGCTGGGGTTCGGGCGATGCGAAGGGCCAGGTCGTGGTGCTGAATTTCTGGGCCACCTGGTGCGCACCGTGCCGCGCCGAGCTGCCGGTGCTCGCGCGCTACGCGAAGGCCCACGCCAGGGACGGACTGAAGGTGATCGCGGTGAGCATCGACGATCCGCCGGACGCCGATGCCATCCGCAAGGCGCTCGCCGGCGTGGATTTGCCGGTGGCGCTGTATCGAAAATCGAAGCTGCCCGGCATCGAGCCGGTGACCCCGGTGCCGCGCACCTTCGTGCTGGATCGCCAGGGCGTGCTGCGCAAGACCGGGTGGACGGCATCGCCGTACCTGAAGCTGGAGGACCTGGAGCGGGTGGTCACGCCGCTGCTGGCGGAGAAGTAGTCCGCGCACTGGCGACGCCGATCGTCCCTTGGTCTAATTGCCCCCGATGCCGCGCGCCGCGTATTTCCCCTGCATGCTCCTGCGTGTTGCCGTCGCGCTCGCCGTCCTGCTGCCGGGCCTCGCGGCCGCCAAGCCGATCGCGTTCCAGGATGCGGTGGCGACCTCGTTCGAGTACCGGCCGTGGATGCAGCGGGTCGAGTCGTACTACACGCCGGACGTGCATCTCTCGCTCGGCGGCGGCTTCCTCCACCTGGACGCGGTGTCCGCGTCCGGCGGCGGCCATCATCACGGCGGCTCGCAGCCTTCGCGCGACATCGGCTACCTGCGGCTGAACGTGCTGGCGGAACGCTGGAACCTGCCGCAGGCGCAGGGCAACTGGTTCCTGTGGGGCGGCCTGGGCGCGGCACATGACGCCGCGCGCAGCGCGATGCTGGTGCCGAACTTCGGCAGCCAGTTCGATTTCGAGACGCGGCGGCTGTATTTCTCGGCGCGCACCGACTGGCACTACGCGTTCACGTTCCGCGAGGGCGACCACCAGGTGCAGTTTGCCGTCGCGCCCTACCTGCATTCGTACGACGGCCTGGCCACCTGGATCGTGCTCGACGGCCATGCGATGACCGGCAGCGTGCGCCACGACCCCGTGGCCGCGCTGCTGCTGCGCTTCTTCTGGCACCGGGTCTGGCTGGAAGGCGGCGCCGACCAGAACGGGGAATTTGTCGGTACGCTGATGTTCACCCTGTAGGTGATGCCCATGCGCGCGATCCGGTTCCTGCTCGTTCTCCTGCCACTGCTGCTCGCCGCCGCGCCCGGTACGCCGGGCCGCACGCTGGAGATGCGCGTCGACGGCATGGTCTGCGCGTACTGCATGCAGGGCATCGAGAAGAAATTCCGCTCGCTCGGCGCCACCGACGACATCTACATCAGCCTCGAGAACGGCCTCGTCGCCGTGCGGCTCAAGCCGGGGCAGGACATCTCCGAGCGCGAAGCGCGCACGCTGCTGCAGGACGCGGGCTACAGCCTGCGCAGCGTGCGGCGCACCGACCAGCCGCTGGCGGCGCTGCGCGCCAGGCCTCAGCCGTGAAATCCTCCGAGCTGTCCGCGCTGCGCGGCGGCGCCTTCGGCGCGTTCGCCACGCTGCTGCTGAGCTCCTCGACGCTGCTGTGCTGCGCGCTGCCGGCCCTGCTGGTGGCGCTCGGCGCCGGCGCCACGCTCGCGGGCCTTGTCACCGCGGTGCCGCAACTGGTGTGGCTGTCGGCGCACAAGGGACTGGTGTTCGGCGGCGCGGGCGCGGCGCTCGCGGTCGCGGGAGTGTTCCAGTGGCGTGCCCGCTCGCTGCCGTGCCCGGCGGATCCAGCGCTGGCCGCGGCTTGCGCGCGCACGCGCCGCTTTTCGGTCGTCACCTGGTTCGTGGCGGTCGCGATCTACGCCATCGGCGCCACCTTCGCGTTTCTCGTGCCGCTGCTGGCCTGATCCCATGAAAATGCCGGTGCTGCTGTACCCCATGATCGGCGTCGTCCTGCTGGTCGTGCTGTTCGTGCTGTTCAAGCCGGCACCGGCTCCCGCACCCGCGCCCGAGGCGGTCGCGGAAGTGGCGACGGCCCCGGCGGAGCCCGTGCAGGCCGCGCCCGCGCCGAAGATCTTCGAGCTGGTGGTGAAGGACGGGCATCTCGAGAGCGGCCCGTCCACGCTGTCCGTCACGCAGGGCGACGAGGTGCTGCTGCGCGTGACCGCCGACCGCGCCGACCAGCTGCACCTGCACGGCTACGACCTGCACGTGGCGCTGGTGCCGGGCACTCCCGCGGAGCTGCGCTTCACCGCGGATCGCTCGGGCCGCTTCGACTTCGAGCTGCATCACGCCAACGTCGAGCTCGGCGCGCTGGAAGTGCAGCCGAAATCCTGAGCCGCCGCTTCGCCGCACCGATGACCTTCCCGCAGCGAGCCCGCCTGGCGGGCGGCGTCGCCGCGCTGCTGCCGGCGCCAGCGCTCGCGCACTCCTTCGGCAAGCTCTACAACCTGCCGGTGCCGCTGTGGCTGTACCTGTACGGTGCCGCGGCCGCCCTGCTGGTGTCGTTCCTGATGGTGGGCTGGTTCGTCAACGCCGGCGCCGCCGCCGCCAACCTGCGCACGCGGGTGCTCGACTCGGAATTCTTCCGCTCGGCCGACGCCCCGGCGGTGCGAGCGGTGCTGCGCGCGCTGTCGCTGGCCGGGCTGTGGCTGTGCATCGCCACCGGCCTGTTCGGGCGCAACAACGCGTACCAGAACTTCAACATGACCTGGTTCTGGATCGTGTTCGTGCTGGGCTTCACCTATCTCACCGCGCTGCTCGGCGACCTCTACGCGGTGGTGAATCCCTGGCGCGTGATGGTGGACGCAATCGCGCGCCGCCGGCCCGGATCGTTTTCGGGCCGCAGGCAATACCCCGCGCGGCTCGCCTATTACCCCGCGCTGGCGCTGTACATGGCGTTCATCTGGATCGAGCTGTTCGGCGCGACGCGGCCGCTGTCGCTGTCCGTGATCCTGCTGGCATACACCGCTCTCAATTTCGGCGCCGCCTGGTGGTGGGGCGCGGCCGCCTGGTTCCGCTACGGCGAGTTCTTCGCGGTGTTCCTGCGCCTGGTCGCGAAGATGTCGGTGTTCGAGTACGCCGGGCAGGACGGCCGACGCCAGCTGCGCCTGCGCCAGCCCTTCGCCGGCCTGCTGGCCGAGCGCGCCGAGCACCACAGCCTGCTGCTGTTCGTGCTGTTCATGCTGTCCTCGACCGCCTTCGACGGCATCAAGGACACGGTGTGGTGGGTCAGCATCTTCTGGAAGGGCATCTACCCGCAGCTGCTGATGCCCCTGGTGGGCCCGGACCTGGTCAGGACCTATCCGTTCCTGCTGAAGCTGTACCTGGTGTTCCAGACGGCGAGCCTGGTGGCCTCGGCCTGGTTCTACCTGGCGATCTACCGCATCTTCGTCTGGATGGCCCAGCGCATCGCCGCCAGCAGGAGATCGCTGCCGGATCTCACCCTGCAGTTCGCCTTTTCGCTGATCCCCATCGCGTTCGTCTACAACGTCACCCACTACTTCACGCTGATCTTCACGCAGGGCAGCCAGATCGTGCGGCTGGTGTCCGACCCGTTCGGGCTGGGCTGGGACATCTTCGCCACCAGGCGCTGGCTGCTGACGCCGTTCGCGCCGGAGCCCGGCACGGTGTGGCACACGCAGGTGTGGCTGATCCTGTTCGGCCACATCGTCAGCGTGTACCTGTCGCACCTGGAAGCGCTGAAGGCGTTCCCGACGCAGCGCCACGCTGCCTTGAGCCAGCTGCCGATGCTGCTGCTCATGATGGCGTTCACCACGCTGGGCCTGTGGATCCTGTCGCTGCCGATCCAGGCGGGAATTCCCGTAAAAGGCTAGGATTTCCGCAGCGCCGCCCGGGCCCTACGACCTTCGTCCAATAGCCAAGCCCGGCGGCTACATGGTGCATTAGCGGCGAATTTCGCCGCACCAAATAATCTGGGAGAGAAACCAATGCAACAGTGGACCCGAGTCGGGGCATGCCTCCTGCTGTCCGTGCCGCTGCTGGCGCACGCCGCCGAGCGCAAGGCCGCCGGCACCATCAAGGTGCCGACCGATGAGAGCAAGCCGCTGCCGGTGGCGGACGCCGACATCAGCCTGGGCGGCTACGTGAAGTTCGATGCCATGTTCACCTCGCTGTCGGACGGCGACGTCTCCACGCCGGGTGGCCTGCGCGACCTGTACAACCCGAACGCCATCCCGGTGGCCGCGTCCGGCGCCGAGTCCTCGCACTCGTTCCTGGACGCGCACGCCAAGGAATCGCGGCTGTTCTTCAAGATCGACGCCCACGTCTACCAGACCAAGCTCGGCGGCTACCTCGAGCTGGACTTCCTGTCCAACCCGGGCGCCGGCACCGAGATCGCGACCAACGCCTACAACCCGGGCCTGCGCCGCGCCTTCGTGACCTACAACAACTGGCTGTTCGGCCAGGACTGGAGCACGTTCCAGAACATGGGCTCGCTGCCGGACAGCGTGGATTACCTGCGCTGGCCGACCGAGGGCACCGTCTTCGTGCGCCAGCCGCAGGTGCGCTACACCTGGGCCGGCCTGCCGGGCGGCGATCTGCAGGTCTCGCTCGAGAACCCGGAGACGCTGGTGCTGCGCAACGCGGCGACGGTGAGCGGCGCCACGCCGGTGACGGGTACCTTCGTCACGGGCGACGCGCAGGCGCCTGACCTGGTGGTGCGCTACAACTTCCGCCCCTCGTGGGGTGACTTCGCCGCGGCCGCGCTGGTGCGCCAGCTGCAGGCGGACGGCGCCGCGACCGGCGGCGACGCTCCCAATGCCGTCGTCGACGGCAGCGCCACCGGTGCGGGCCTGTCGGTGTCGGGCAAGATCCCGCTGTTCGGCGGCCGCGACGACGTTCGCTTCGAGATCACGGGCGGCGACGGCATCGGCCGCTACGTGGCCCTGGCGGCGGCTCCGGATGCGGTTGCCGACAACGGCGGCGGCCTGGCCACGGTCGCGGTGCTGTCCGGCTTCGCCGCCTACCGCCACGCCTGGACGCCGCGCTGGCGCTCCAGCCTGATGGCGGGCGTGTTCCAGGCCGACCATGACGCGGCCGTCAGCGGCGCCGGGGTCACCAAATCCATCGCCAGCGGGCGCGTCAACCTGATGTACTCGCCGGTGGACAAGCTCACTTTCGGCCTCGAGTTCACGCACTCCACGCGCAAGCTGGAAAACGGCAACGCCGGCGACCTGGACCGCCTGCAGTTCGGCGGCTGGTACGCCTTCTGAGGCAACGCATCGAGTTGTAGAGCACCCGAACGTAAAAAGAACAAAAATGGGCCGGCATCATGCCGGCCCCTTTCTTTGGGGCGGCGGCAAACGGGGGCAGGGAACATGAGCGAGAGCCAGGACGTCAGCTACCGGCGCACCGAGCGCGGCGACGCGGAGGTGAAGGCCAAGAACCTGCGCCTGTCGCCGAAGCTGCGCGCGGGGCTGTTCTTCTTCGACCGGCCGCGGACGCTGGCGGACATCGAGGCGATCGCGCAGACGCTCGGCCTGAAGCCCGATTTCCACAACGAGCTGGTGTCGCTCAAGCTGGTGGCGCTTGCCGGGATGGGCGGCGCCGAGGGCGAGGCGCCCGCTGCTGCCGAGCCGGACGATCCGCTGGAGCGCTACCGCATGGCGCACCAGTTCATGAACGACACCGTGGTCGCGGCGCTGGGCCTGAAGTCCTACCTGTTCGTGCTGAAGATGGAGCGCTGCGCCACGCTGGCCGACCTGCGGACGCTGTCCGAGGAGCATCGCGCGGCCATCGCCAAGGCCCTCGACGCCTCGCGTGCCCAGCTGATCCACGCGCAGCTGCTGCGCATCATCGACGGGACCTGATCCGCCGGCGGGCTCGCGCGGCGGCGACCGGCCCGCGGCGTGCGGCGTGCTACGGGCCCTCCAGGGCAGTCTCCAGCTTGTAGGCCACCGTGACCCTGAGGGCAGGGCAGGTGCGGCTGGGGGCGCGTCCGGCATGGGCCAGGCGCGAATCGAAGAACACCGCGCGGTTGGGCCGCGGGACGACGCCGGCAATGACGTTGCCGCGCGGGCCGAAGAACAGGGTTTCGCCCTCCCAGTCCTCGCGCCACTCCGGCATCGGGTAGTACAGCAGCGTGAAGGTGCCGTCGCGCACGTCGTCGCGGTGGGGGCGGCCGCCGAGCCCATAGGTGTGGCCGTTGGCGTACTGGCGCACCACGCGCAGGCGCCGGCCCGCGAGCGATTCGCACACGCTGCGCGCGTGCTCCCACAGCTGCGTGACTGCCGCTGCGTCGCCCAGCTTCATCTTCCAGAAGGGCAGGGCCTCGGCGTCGCCGCCCACCGAGCGGTTGCCGAAGTACCAGCGTGGCGCCTGGCAGGTTTCCCAGACCGCATGGTGCAGCGCGGCCGGCGCCAGCTCGTCCAGGATCTTCAGCGTCTGCCCGGCCATCCCTCACCCAATAAAAAAGCCCCGCCGGCGAGTGCCCGGCGGGGCCTCAAAGCCGCGCGTGGCGGCGCTCGTTACTGCCCGGACGGCGGCGGACTCGCACTCTCGCCTTCGGGCGAGTTGGCCGGCGCGGGCGCCGCAGGCTGCGGCGCGGGCGCCGGGGCGGGAGTCCCCGGACCGGCTTCCCCAAGAATCTTCATCTCGACGCGGCGGTTGAGCTCGCGGCCGTCGTCGGTGTCGTTCGACGCGATCGGCTGCGACTCGCCGTAGCCCTTGACCTTGAGCCGTGACGGGCCGACACCGCGTGCCACCAGGTAGTCGTGCACCGCGCGCGCGCGCTTCAGCGACAGCTTCTGGTTGTAGGCATCGGAGCCAACGCTGTCGGTGTGGCCGCCGATCTCGGCCTGCAGGCCCGACGCCGCGATCAGCGCGTCGGCGACCTGGTTCAGGATCACGCGGGCGTTGGCGGTCAGGCGGGCGCTGTTGAACTCGAAGCTCACGCCGCGCAGCACGATGGCGTCGCCGGTGGCGCAGCCCTCGAGCGTGATCGGCTCGCCCGGTGCCGGCTGGCGGCAGCCCTTGACGGGCTCGGGCGCCGGCGCGACCGGTGGCGGCAGCGGGCAGCCGTTCTCGTCCACCGGCGTGCCGGCGGGCGTGGCGGGGCACTTGTCGAGGCGGTCGACGACGCCGTCGCCGTCGGTGTCGGCCTCGCAGCCCTTGTCGTTGACCGGGGTGCCGGCCGGCGTGTCCGGACACTGGTCCACGTCGTCGGCGATGCCGTCGGTGTCGGCATCCGCCGGGGCTGGCGGTGCCTGCGGCTCGACCACGGCGACCTGCTCGGGCGCCTGGATGATGTGGCCGACCGGGATCAGCAGGCCGATGTTGCCCAGGAAATCGTTGAAGTGGCCATTGCCGCTCTCGCCGGCTTCATGGCGGCTGTGACCGTCCATGCGATAGCGCGCTTCCGGCCGCAGGAACACGTCGTGGCCGAACCAGTTGCCCAGCGACACCAGGTAACCGGCACCGACGTCCCACAGGGTGGTGTGGTATTCGAAATTCGTGGTCGCGGGCGTGGTGGGCGCGTTCTTCACCTGGCCGTAGTACAGGGCGGTGACGACGTACAGCGACGTCATCGAGGTGAACGGCGACAGCAGCGCGCCGACGCCGACTCCCGTCATGTCCGCCGACGAATCGCTGCTCCGGCTCGGGTCGAAGGTGTGGTAGGTGCCGGACAGCTCGAGCTTGAGGCCGCCGGTCATGCGCTTGCCGACCGAGAAGATGCCGCCGATGCCGTCCTCGAGGAGCGCGTCGCGGTCCACGAAGTTGTACGACGCCATCGGCGAGATGTACCAGCGGCGGTCGCTGGTTTCGAACTGGTTGCCGCCTTCCTCGTCGCCGGCGCCGGAGCTGCTGCTCACGGTCTTGGCGGGGATGTATTGCGCCGGGGCCGCGAGCGGCAGTGCCGCAAAGCCGACCGTCAGCAGAACCCACAGCGCGGAACGCTTCTTCATGTCGTCTCCCTCAGGCATTGCCGGCGCGAGCTTTGCGCGACGGGCGGTTCACTATAGCAGCCGCGATACCCTGCGTCGGGGGAAAACTCTAATGGTTGCGCGCATTTCGCACAACATGATGCGGCGACGGCGCCGCATGCACGCGGCTTACTGTGGCTGCCCGCCGATGAGTCGGAGCAGCTCGTCGGTGCGCCGCCGCATCAGCGCGGTGTCGCCGCGAGACTCGACGTTCAGGCGCAATACCGGCTCGGTGTTGGAACCGCGCACGTTGAAGCGCCAGTCGGCGAACTCCAGGCTGAGGCCGTCGGTGCGGTCCACGGTGCCGCCGGCATAGTGACGCTCGATCGTCGCCAGCACCGACGGGATGTCCTGCACCCGGCGGTTGATCTCGCCGCTGGCCGGAAACCGGCGCATGCGCTCCGCGACCAGCTCCGACAGCGGCTTGCCGCTCTCGCCGATCAGCTGCGCGACCAGCAGCCACGGGATCATGCCGTTGTCGCAATAGGCGAAGTCGCGGAAGTAATGGTGCGCACTCATCTCGCCGCCGTAGACGGCGTTCTCGGCGCGCATCCGCTCCTTGATGAAGGCGTGCCCGGTCTTGCTCTGCACGGCGATGCCGCCGCCGCTGCGCGCGACGTCCTGCGTGTTCCAGGTCAGGCGCGGGTCGTGGATGATTTTCGAGCCGGGATGCTGCTTCAGCATGGCCTCGGCCAGCAGGCCGACGATGTAGTAGCCCTCGATGAACTCGCCGCGCTCGTCGAAGAGGAAGCAGCGGTCGAAGTCGCCGTCCCACGCCATGCCGAAGTCGGCGCGTTCCTCGACCACCTTGCGCGAGGTCGGCGGCCGGTTCTCCGGCAGGATCGGGTTGGGGATGCCGTTCGGGAAATTGCCGTCCGGCTCGTGGTTCATGCGCACGATGCGGAACGGCAGCTGCGGCGCGAGCGCGTCCACCACCAGCCCGGCGCAGCCGTTGCCGGGATTGCTGACGATCGTGAGCGGCTTCAGGCGCGAGCGGTTCACGTAGCCGAGCAGGTGGCGCACGTATTCCTCGCGGAAGCTGACGCTCTTCAGCTTCGGCTTGCGGGACGGCACGCGTGCAGTGGAGGCCGCGGTGTCGGCTTCCAGCTCGCGCAGGCCCGTGTCGCCCGACACCGGGCGCGCGCCGGCGCGCACCAGCTTCATGCCGTTGTAGTCGGCCGGGTTGTGGCTGGCGGTGATGGCGATGCCGCCGTCGAGCTGGCCGTGAAACGTGGCGAAATAGATTTCCTCGGTACCGGCCAGGCCGATGTCGAGCACGTCGGCCCCCGTGTCCTCCAGGCCCAGCGCCAGCGCCTCCAGCAGCGCGCGGCTGGAATGCCGCATGTCGTGTCCGAGCGCGACGCGCTTCGGCGAGAAGCGCCTGCCGAACGCCAGGCCCAGGCGATAGGCGATGTCGGGGTTCAGCTCGTCCGGCACGCGGCCGCGGATGTCGTAGGCCTTGAAGCAGGGCAGGCGGGCGGGCACGTCGGCGGAAACTCGGGCGGTGGCGGCTTTCATATTGTGCCGTAAGACCGTCGGGCTTCCGGCGCGTTCCGGTACCATCGCGCAGTTCCGTCAATGGTGGCCCGCGCCGGCCCTCCGCGACGAGCAGCCGCGAACCCCGCCAGGTCCGGAAGGAAGCAACGGTAACGGCGCGCCCGTGCGCCGGAGTCCCGTCGGCGCGGGACACCGCCTAACATAGGGTCCATGTCCTACCTCGCCCTCGCCCGCAAATGGCGGCCGCGCCGCTTCGAGGACGTGCTCGGGCAGCCGCACGTGGTGCAGGCGCTGTCGCACGCGTTGGCCGGCGACCGGCTGCATCCGGCGATCCTGCTGACCGGCACGCGCGGCGTGGGCAAGACCACGCTGGCGCGTCTCATCGCCAAGGGCCTCAACTGCGAAACCGGCGTGACGCCCACCCCGTGCGGCAAGTGCCCGTCGTGCCAGCAGGTGGACGAAGGGCGCTTCGTGGACCTGCTCGAGATCGACGCGGCCTCGCACACCGGCGTCGACAACGTGCGCGAGCTGATCGACAACGCGCAGTACTCGCCGTCGCGCGGCCGCTACAAGGTGTACCTCATCGACGAGGTCCACATGCTCAGCAAGGCGGCCTTCAATGCCCTGCTGAAGACGCTGGAAGAGCCGCCGCCGCACGTGAAGTTCATCCTCGCCACCACCGATCCGCAGAAGCTGCCGATCACGGTGCTGAGCCGCTGCCTGCAGTTCAATCTGAAGCGCCTGCCGGCGGCGACCATCCGCGAGCTGCTCGCGCGCGTGCTGGTTGAGGAGAAGCTCGCGGCGGAGCCGCCCGCGCTGGCCGAGCTGGCGCGCGCCGCCGACGGCAGCATGCGCGACGGCCTGTCGCTGCTCGACCAGGCCATTGCCCATTGCGGCGGGCGGCTCACCCGCGCGGCGGTCGAGGAGATGCTCGGCACGATGGGCCGCCAGGAGCTGTACGCGCTGCTGCGCGCGGTCGCTGCGCACGATGCCGCGGCGGTGCTGGCGGGCATCGAGCGGCTCGACACGCAGGCACCTGACTACGAGGCGCTGCTGAAGGAGCTCGGCGGCGTGCTCCAGCGCATCGCACTGGTGCAGATGCTGCCCAGGGCGGCGGACGCCGAGGACGATGCCGCCATCGGCGAGCTGGCTGCGAAGATTCCCGCGGAAGACGTGCAGCTGTACTACGAGATCGCCGTGCACGGGCGCCGCGATCTCGAGTGGGCGCCCGATCCGCGCGCGCATTTCGAGATGACGCTGCTGCGCCTGTTGGCCTTCCGTCCCGAGAGCGGCGGTGCGGCCATGAAGGCGGCACCAGCCGCCGGCACTTCCGGCGCGTCGCCTCGCGGGACCGGTGCGGCTGCTGCTGCGGCCCCGGCCGCACCGATGGTCTCGCCCGTGTCCGCCACGCCCGCCGTGCGACCGGCCGCTGCAGCCGTGGCGGGGGATGCTCCCTGGGACCAGCGCGTCGAGGCACTGGACCTGCAGGGCTATCCCAAGCAGCTCGCGCGGCACACCGAATGGGTCGAGCGCAGCGGCGACACGGTCCGCCTGCGGCTCGACCCGAAGATGAAGCACCTGCTGCAGGACGACCGGCGCATCGCGCTGGAGCAGGCGCTGACGCGCCAGCTGGGCGGAAGCGTGCGGCTCGCGGTCGAAGTGGGCGAGGTGACGCGCACGCCGGCGCTGCTCGAGCAGCAGCGCGCGCAGCAGAAGCAGCAGGCGGCGGAGAGCGCGGTGGCACAGGACCCGACGGTGCGCGCGCTGCAGGAGCAGTTCGGTGCGACGGTGCGCTCGGTGACGCCGGTGGACGGCAGCAAGTGAGGTGGCGGCAATGAAGGGCAACATCGGTCAGCTGATGCGCCAGGCGCAGCAGATGCAGGACAACATGCGGCGCCTGCAGGAACAGCTCGGCACGCTCGAGGTCACCGGCGAGTCCGGCGCGGGCATGGTCAAGGTCACCCTCAGCGGCAAGTACCAGGCGCATCGGGTCGAGATCGCGCCCGACGCGCTGAAGGAGGACAAGGAATTCCTGGAGGACCTCGTTGCCGCCGCGATCAACGACGCGGTGCAGAAGGTCGAATCGCTGGTGCGCGACAGGATGGCGGAGGTCACCGGCGGCATGCCGCTGCCGCCGGGCCTCGGCTTCTGATGCCCGCGTCCCGCGCCCCGGGCGCACCCGGCGCGCGGGGCAGGACTGCGTGACCAGCTACACCCCGCGGCTGGCGGCGCTGATCGAAGCGCTGCGGCGCCTGCCCGGCGTCGGCCCGCGCAATGCGCAGCGCATGGCCTTCCACCTGCTGGAGCGCGACCGCCAGGGCGCCGACGTGCTGCGCGGCGCGCTGGCCAGCGCGCTCGAGGGCATCGGCCATTGCCCGCGCTGCCGCATGTTCGCGGAGGACGGCAAGTGTCCCTACTGCACGCCACAGCGCGGCGACGCCGGCCAGGTGTGCGTGGTCGAGACGCCGGCCGACCTGATGGCGATCGAGCAGGGCACGAACTACCGCGGCCGCTACTTCGTCCTGATGGGGCGGCTCTCACCCATCGACGGAGTCGGTCCCGAGCAGCTGGGCCTGCCGTCGCTGGTGGCGGAGCTGGACGGCGGCGCGGTGCAGGAGCTGATCGTCGCCACCAATCCCACCGTCGAGGGCGAGGCGACCGCGTACTACGTCGCCGAGATGGCGCGCGCGCGCGGCGTCAAGGTGACCCGCATCGCGCACGGCGTGCCGATGGGCGGGGAGCTGGAATACGTGGACGGCGGCACGCTGTCACACGCCTTCGCGGGGCGCATGCCGGTCTGAAGGCGTTACTCGGGCAGTAGCGCGTCCACCTTCGCCGCGCAGATGAAGTCGTTCTCCGACAGCCCGCCGATGTTGTGCGTCCAGTAGCGCACCGTCACTTTCCGGTAGCCGAAGATGACGTCGGGGTGATGGTCCTCGGTGTGCGCGATCCAGGCCACCGCGTTCACGAACGCCACCGTGCGGTAGTAGTTCTTGAATTCGAACTCGCCGAGGATCGCCTCACCCCCGGTGACCGTCTTCCAGCGCGGCGTCAGCTGCTGCATCAGCTCGGCCACGCGCGGCGCGTCCAGCGGCTTGGCGCCGCCTTCGCACGGCACGCATTTCTTCTCGGTCAGCTTGCTGGTCATGGCGCTCTTCCTTTTCTCAGCCCAGAGCCTGCGACAGGTCCGCGCGCAGGTCGTTCACGTCCTCGATCCCCACCGACAGCCGGCACAGCGCGTCGCTGATGCCGAGCTTCCGCCGCGCCGCGGCCGGCACGCTGGCGTGGGTCATGATTCCGGGGTGCTCGATCAGGCTTTCGACGCCGCCCAGGCTTTCCGCCAGCGCGAACACCTCGCAGCGCTCGAGGAATCGCCGCGCCGCGGGCCGGCCGCCGCGCAACTCGATCGAGATCATGCCGCCGAACGCCGCGGAACCGTCCGGATCGCGCATTTGCCGGCGCGCGAGGGCGTGCTGCGGATGGGCGCGCAGGCCGGGATAGTGCACGCGCGCGACCTTGGGATGCTTCTCCAGCCAGCCGGCGAGCTCCTGCGCGTTCTCGCAATGCCGCTGCATGCGTACGGCGAGCGTCTTGACACCGCGCAGCGCGAGGAACGCATCGAACGGCCCGGCGACGCCGCCCACCGCGTTCTGCAGGAACGCCAGGCGCTCGCACAGCGCGGCGTCGCTCGCGCAGAGCATGCCGCCGACCATGTCGGAATGGCCGTTGAGGTACTTGGTCGCCGAGTGCATCACGACGTCGAAGCCTTGCGCGAGCGGCTGCTGCAGGTACGGCGTGGCGAAGGTGTTGTCGGCGCACGCCAGGATCCGGCGCCGGCGCGCGATGCGGGCGATGGCGGCGAGGTCCGCGATCCTGAGCATCGGGTTGGTCGGGGTCTCGACCCAGATCAGGCGCGTGTTGGGCCTCAGCGCGCGCTCGACGTTGGCCGGGTCGCGCAGGTCGACGTACGACAGCTGCAGCCCGGCCGACTGCGCGCGCACGCGCGTCAGCAGCCGGAAGGTGCCGCCGTACAGGTCGTCGGACGCCACGACGTGCGCGCCCGCTTCCAGCGAGTCGAGCAGCGTGGCCGTCGCCGCGAGGCCGGAGGCGAAGGCGAAGCCGCGCGCGGCGCCCTCGAGGTCGGCGACGCAGCGCTCGTAGGCGAAGCGCGTCGGATTCTGCGTGCGTGAGTACTCGTAGCCCTTGTGCCGGCCTGGACTCTGCTGCACGTAGGTCGACGTGGCGTAGATCGGCGGCATGATCGCGCCGGTCGTGGGATCGGGCGCCTGCCCGGCGTGGATGGCGCGCGTGCCGAATCCCGGTGCCTTGCGCTTCATGCGAGCTGCTTGCGCAGGTGGTTGAGCAGGTCGATCCGCGTGATCAGGCCCACGAAGCGGCCGCGGTCGGCGACCACCGCGACGTGGTCGCGCTGGAACACCGCCAGCAGGTCGTTCAGCGGCGCGTCGGCGGCGAGCGTCTCGACCTCGCGCACCATGGCCGTGCTCACGGGGTCGGAGAAGCGCATCGGCTCGGTCTGCACGTGCATCAGCAGGTCGGACTCGTCGACGATGCCGACCACGCGCTCGCCGTCCATCACCGGCAGCTGCGAGACGTCGTAGAGCTTCATGCGGCGGTAGGCGTGCATCAGCGTGTCGGCGGGCTTGACCGTGACGGCCGAGCCTTCCTGGAACCGCCGCACGATCAGGTCCACCAGGTTGCCCTGCTTCGGGCGCTCGAGCAGGCCCTGCTCGAACATCCAGAAGTCGTTGTACATCTTGCCGAGATACTTGTTGCCGCTGTCGGGCACGAAGGTGACGACGCGCTTCGGCGACTTCTGCTCCCGGCAATAGCGCAGCGCCGCGGCGACCAGCGTGCCGGTCGACGAGCCGCCGAGAATGCCTTCCTTGCGCAGCACCTCGCGCGCGGTGTGGAAGCTGTCGGCGTCCGAAATCTCGTAGGCGTGCTTCACGCGCGACAGGTCGCAGTTGGGCGGGATGAAGTCCTCGCCGATGCCTTCCACCAGCCAGCTGCCGGGCTCCTTCTGCGGCTTGCCGGTCTTCACCACGTCCACGAGGATCGAGCCCTTCGGATCGGCCAGCACCATCTCCACGTGCGGCGCGACGCGCGCGAAGTAGCGCGACAGGCCGGTCAGCGTGCCGCCCGAGCCCACGCCGCAGACCACGGCGTCGAGCATGTGCTCGCACTGCGCCCAGATCTCCGGGCCGGTGCTCGATTCGTGGGCCAGCGGGTTGGCCGGGTTGGCGAACTGGTTGACGTAGAACGAGCCCGGCGTCTCCCGCGCGAGCCGCTCGGCGATGTCCTGGTAGTACTCGGGATGACCCTTGCCGACGTCGGAGCGCGTGATGACCGTCTCGGCGCCGAGCGCGCGCAGGTGCAGCACCTTCTCCTGCGCCATCTTGTCGGGCAGCACCAGGATCATGCGGTAGCCCTTCTGGGCGGCGACCAGCGCGAGCCCTAGGCCGGTGTTCCCGGCCGTGGCTTCGATCAGGGTGCCGCCGGGCCGGATCCTGCCGTCGCGCTCGGCGGCTTCGATCATGGACAGCCCGATGCGGTCCTTGATCGAGCCGGTCGGGTTCTGGTTCTCGAGCTTCACGAACAGCCGGCAGACGCCGGCGTCGAGGTGCTTCAGCTCCACCAGCGGCGTATGGCCGATGTTGTGGAGAATCGATTGCAGGGCCGCCACCGCTGCCTCCGCGTGCGCCGCAAAAATTTTCGGCGCGCAGGATAGCAGCGTGGCGAGTCGCGCATCCGGTGGCGCCGTGCGGCGCACACGATGGAGTAGGCTGTGCCGCCATGAGCGCCAGCCCCGCGAACCTGATCTGGATCGACCTCGAGATGACCGGCCTGGTGCCGGAGCAGCACCGCATCATCGAGATCGCCACGCTGGTGACGAACTCCCAGCTCGAGCTGCTGGCCGAGGGGCCGGTGCTCGCCGTGTACCAGCCCGACGACGAGCTGGCGAAGATGGACGAGTGGAACGTGCGCCAGCACGGGCAGTCGGGCCTGGTCCAGCGCGTGCGCACCAGCAGCGTCGGCGAAATGCAGGCCGAGCGCGCGACGATCGAATTCCTGGAGCAGTGGGTGCCCGCCGGCAAGTCGCCGATGTGCGGCAACTCCATCTGCCAGGACCGCCGCTTCCTCGCGCGCTGGATGCCGGCGCTGGAGAAGCACTTCCACTACCGCAACCTCGACGTGAGCACGCTCAAGGAGCTGTGCCAGCGCTGGGCACCCGATGTCGCGCGCGGCCTGACCAAGGAAAGCCGCCACCTGGCGCTGGACGACATCCGCGATTCCGTCGCGGAACTGCGGTATTACCGGCAGCACTTCCTCAAGCTGGCGGGGTAGGGGTGCGGGTGTGTGTGGTGGCGCGAATTCCACCGCAGTCGAGAGGCCGCGTCCGGGGCTTTCGCGGAGGGAGTAAAAGCGGACCCGCGCGGAGCCCCCGCAGCATCTTTTCGCTGCGGGGGTGGCCCCGGAGGGGCCACGCGGGGAGCCATCCCGTAGCGGAAGCACCGGATGCGGCCGTCCACCCACGTTTTTCACTCATGCGAAGTGGCACGGATCAGCGATTCGGCAGGCGGATCGTCACGCTCGCTCCACCGAGATCCTGCGACCGGCCCAGCTCCAGGCGGCCGTCGTACGCGCGGACGATTTCGGCCACCGCGGCCAGACCCAGCCCCTGGCCCGGCGCGCGCGTGTCGGCGCGCGCTCCGCGCGCGAGCAGCCGCTCGGCGTCGGGCGGGAAGCCTTCGCCGTCGTCTTCGACCTGCAACACGAGCTCGCCGCGCTCGACGGTCGCCACGAGGCGCAGGCGCGCGCGGGCCCACTTCGCAGCGTTGTCGAGCACATTGCCGAGCAGCTCGTACAGATCGCCATCCTCGACTCGCGCCATCAGCGATGCATCCACGCCGGCTTCCATCGCCAGACCGCGATCGGCGTAGACCTTGGCCAGCGCTGCGACGACCTTGTCCGCGATGGCGCGCACGGCCACCGGCTGCGCCAGGGCGCGGCGTCCGGCGGTGGACGCCTTGCTCAGCTGGTGATCCACGATGTCCTGCATGCGCGCGACCTGTTCGCCCAGCGATTCGCGCATGGCCGGCGGCAACGGCGCCTGCTCGCCGAGGCCGCGCAGCACCGCCAGCGGCGTCTTCAGGCTGTGGGCGAGATCGCCGAGCGCGTTGCGGTAGCGCGCGCGCTGCGTGCGCTCGCTCACGATCATCGCGTTGAGTGCGCCGGTGAGCGGCGTCAGCTCCGGCGGATAGCGGCCGCCGACTTCGGCACGGTCCGCCGTCTCCACGGCGCGCAGCTCGTCCACCAGGCGGCGCAGCGGCGCCAGGCCCCAGAACTGCACCAGCAGCAGCGCGGCCAGCAGCCCCACGGCTGCGCCGCCGAGCCAGGCCCACAGCGTGCGACGGAAGACCCGCAGCTGCGCCTCGTAGTCGGCGGGATCCTCGAGCACCAGCGCGGTGTACTGCTTGACCGCGTGGTGCGGACCGACCCAGCGGAAGCCGAAGGCGAGGGCGAAGCGGTCGGGACCGGCCAGCCGCTGGAACGACCACGCGTTCACGTCCGGCGGCTTGACGCGGGGAATCTCGGCGGGCGCGCCCGGCGAACGCCAGATCGGGCGGCCACGGTCGTCGAGCAGGAAGGCTTCGAGACCGGACTGCGGCTTGCGCAGCAGCACCGGCACCTCGTCCAGGTTCAGCTCCAGCCGCCCGTTGACGTCATCGGCGGCGCCGAGCACCGAGTAGGTGATGCCCTGCAGCCACTGCTCCTCCGCCTTCTGCGCGCTCTCGCCGTAGGCACGCTCGAGCGCGAGGCCGCAGAGCCCGAGGAAAGTGAGCAGGATCGTCGATCCAGCGACCAGCAGGCGGGTGCGGAGGGAGAGCACCCGGACACCCTACTTGCGCGGCAGCGTCCAGCGATAGCCCTGGCCGCGCAGCGTGTCGATCGGGTGCAGGCGGTCGTCCGGGTCGAGCTTGCTGCGCAGCCGGCGCATGAAGACCTCGATGACGTTGCTGTCGCGTTCGGTGTCTTCCGAATAGAGATGCTCGGTCAGCGTCGACTTCGACACGACCTTGCCGGCGTGCAGCAGCAGGTACTCCAGCAGCCGGTATTCGTAGGCCGTCAGGTCCACCGCCTGGCCCTGCACCGTCACGCTCTTGGCGCCGGTGTCCAGCACGACCGGGCCCGATTCGAGCTTCGGCTCCGCCCAGCCGCCCGAGCGTCGCACCAGCGCGCGGGCGCGTGCCAGCAGCTCTTCGCGGTGGAATGGCTTGACCAGGTAATCGTCGGCGCCGGCCTCGAGGCCGGCGACCTTGTTCTGCCAGCCGTCGCGGGCCGTGAGAATGAGGATGGGATAGCGGCAGCCTTTCTTGCGCGCCTGCCGGATCAGGTCGATGCCGGAAGTCTTTGGCAGCCCGAGGTCCACCACCGCCAGGTCGAGCGGGTACTCGATGGCCATGTACAGGCCCTGCTCGCCGTCGGCGGCCACGTCGATGACGAAGCCCTCGTCGGTGAAGTGGCGCGCGATCTGCGCACGCAGGTCGGGGTCGTCCTCGACGACCAGTGCGCGCACTAGTCGGGCTCTTCGGGCACGTGGACGATCCGCACTTCGCCGTCCTTCAGCAGCTTGACCCGGAAGCCGTCGCCCTCGGGATGCACCGCCAGCACGCGGCCGCCGCCGTTCATCGACTGCGCCTTGCGGGCCGCGGCTTGCGCGCCCCGCCGCGACTGCTCCCTGCCGTCGTTCGCGTCCCTGCGATTCTTGCCCTGCTCGGTGCGCGGCGGCTCGGGATCGCGGTCGCGCGGCAGCGCATCGGCGGACTGCTGGAGCAGCAGCCCGCCGAGGAACGCGGCGAGAAGGGCGCGACGGTGCATCGCGCCTAGTCTAGATCGTCGTAGTCGACCGGCGCGACATCCACGCGCACCTTGATGCGCTCGCCGGGGTCGTAGGGCATGCGCGTGTGATACAGGCGGCCGTGGTAGCGGTACGTGACGTCGTAGCCTTCCACGCGGGCCTGCCGATGCGTGCGGTAGGTCGTGCGGCAACGGGTCCGGTACACGGTGCGGTCGTCGACCTCGTCGTAATGGCGGCCGTGCGTCGCGCCCGCATGGGCGCCGATCACCGCGCCGGCCGCCGTGGCCACGTCGCGCCCGTGGCCGCCGCCGAACTGGTGGCCGATCACGCCGCCGATGATGCCGCCGATCAGCATCGCGCCGGGGTTCGGGTGGCCGCGATAAGCCGTGCGCTCGCGCACCGGCTCCTCGAAGCACTCGTCCCGGGGCTCGGATACACGCACCTGCCGCACGATCGGCTCGGCGCTGACGACGCGGGCGTAGTCGTAGCCACGGTCGTGGTGGGCGAACACGGGGGACGCCAGCAGCAGGCTGCCGAGGGCAGCGCCGGAAACCGTGAGCTTGTTCATGGAGCCTCCGCAAGTGCGTCCCGCATGAGTTGCGGGCGTGGCGCCAATGTAGGAGGGCCGGCTGAATTGGTGCTGAATCGGTGCAGGCGAATCCTGCTTCGCCCGCGCCGGCGCCAGGTCAATGCGACATGGCGAACTTCTGCAGCTGCTGCGGCGTGAAGTAGGACGGCGGCTTGTCGTAGTCGTGCTCGATCATCTGCTTTTCCTCGTTCGTCATGTTGGTGACGACGTAGCGCCGCGACTGCAGGTCGTAGTGCACCTGCACGCCGTTGACCACCACCGGCAGGTCGGCATAGTTGATCGCGTGCGCCTCGGCGGTGCGCCAGAACTGGCCGCGCTCGTCGTAGATGTCCTGCAGCATCACCAGCCAGGAATCCTCGTCGAGGTAGAAGGTGCGCTTGCGGTACCGGTGCGCGAAGCCCTGGCGCACCTGCGCCTCGATCACCCACACGCGGTGCAGCTCGTAGCGCGCGAGATCCTGGTTGATGTGGCCGGGCCGGACGATGTCCTTGTACTTCACCTTGTCCGAGTACAGGGCATAGCTGTTGTACGGGATCAGCATCTCCTGCTTGCCGACCAGCTTGACCGTGTAGCGGTCGAGCGGGCCGTTGAACATGTCCATCTGGTCGTGCGTCATCAGGCCGTCGAACAGCGGGTTGTCGTAGCCGACCTCGCCGATGCGGCGCACGCGGCCCTGGGCCGGGTTGAACAGCCACACGCCGGTGGTCTCCTTGATGCGGTCGATCGGCACGTGGATCAGGTGGGCGTCGCCGGCCTTGTTCGGCGGCGCGACGGTCTTGGTCAGCACGTAGACGTTCTGGTTCTTCAGGTCGGCCAGGCTCGTCTTCGGGTTGTTGTAGATGTACGTGACCTCGACGTAGTTGCGCTCGATCACGTTGCCGCCGTTGGCCTGCACCGCGGCATGGTTGATGTAGCCGCGCCAGCCGCGGGTGTTGTACCGCATGATGTGGTTCCAGATGACTTCGGTGCCGCTCTTCGGGATCGGGAACGGATAGCCCTGGGCGGCACAGCAGAAGCCGAAGCCGTTGTCGGTGAGATCCACGGTCGCGGCATTCTTCTTCGTCGCGTCGTAGAACCACTGCGGGTAGCTGGCGCTGCGCCGCGTGGGGTAGACGTTCATCCTGTAATCCGGGTACGTCGCAAACAGCGCCCGGTAACCCTCGCTCAGCACCTTGGCGTACTGCGCGGCGTTCTGCGCGGTGACCGTGTACAGCGGCTTGTCCGCCGCGAACGGGTTGTCGCCCCGCTTCATCTGCGCCTGCGCCAGGCCGCCTTCCCAGGCCGGGATGGTGCCCTCCTTGTTGCCGGCCTTCTCGGCGCCGATCGGCGTGAGCTCGGCGCCCAGCTTCGCCGCCTCTTCCGGCGGCGCCTTGGCGAGGGTGGCGAGGGGCAGCAGGCACAGCGCGAGCGCGAGCGGTTTCATGGGCATTTGGAGTCAGCCGGTGGCGGCGCGGTTCGGCCCGCGCACGGTGAGCCAGGCGAGTGCCGGCAGGAGCAGCACCGCGCCGAACAGGTTGGCGGTGAACATCAGCAGCAGCAGCAGGCCCATGTCGGCCTGGTACTGCAGCCCGGAGAACAGCCAGGTCACCACGGCGACGATCAGCGACAGCGAGGTGAAGATCACCGCCTTGCCGGTATGACGCAAGGCCTGGAAATACGCCTCGCGCAACGGGCGTTCGTTCGACAGCCACAGCGCCAGCACGCTCCACAGGTAGATGCCGTCGTCGACGCCGATGCCGACGCCGAATGCGGCCACCGGCAGCGTCGCGGCCTTCATGCCGACGCCGATCAGCGCCATGAAGCCGTAGGTCATCAGCGAGCACAGCACCAGCGGCACGATGATGCTGACGACCGCCGCCAGGCTGCGGAACGAGATCCAGACGAACACCAGCAGGGTCAGGTGCACCCAGACGATCACCAGCAGCTCGCGTGCGCGGATCTCGTCGTTGGTCGCCGCCATCACGCCGACGTTGCCCGAAGCCAGCGCGAAGCGCAGGCCGCCGTCGCCGCGCTCGCGGCCGAAGGCCTGCACCGCTCCGACGATGCGGTCGATGGTCTCGGCCCGGTGGTCGGTGGTGAACACCAGCACGGGCATCGCCGAGCAATCGGGGTTCTGCAGCCCGGTGGACGGCGGCACCTGCGCCACGATCTGGGCCAGCGCTGCCGAGTTGCGCGGCAGCACGCGCCACTTCGGGCTGCCTTCGTTGAGGCCCTGGCGCACGGCGCGGGCGAACACCGGGATGGACGCGACCGACTCGACGCCGGCGGTGTTCTGCAGGCGCCAGGTGAAGTTGTCCACGGCCTGCATCACGCGCGCGTCGACGCAGCCGTACTGCGGGGCCTCGACGATGACCTTCAGCAGGTCCACGCCGATGTTGAAGTGCTGCGCGATCGCGGCGGAGTCGCGGTTGTAGCGCGAGTCGGGCCGCAGCTCGGGTACGCCCACCTGGATGTCGCCGATGCGCAGGCCCGGGTACATCCACAGCGACCACGCCAGCGAAAGGCCGGCCAGTCCCAGCATCGGCAGTGCCCCGCGCGCCGTGGCGAAGACCGACACCTGCCGCCACAGGCGGTCGCCGAGATCGCGCCGCCGCTCCTGGCGGCGGCGGAACTCCGCCACGTCCTGCAGGCGCACGCGCGTCAGCACGATCGGCAGCATCACCTTGTTGGTGACGATCACCGCCGCCATTCCCATGGCGGCGTTGACCGCCATCTCGCGGACGATCTCGATGTGGATGAAGGCGAGGGTGGCGAAGCCGATGACGTTGGTGAGGATCGCGACGGTGCCCGGCAGGAACAGGCGGCGGAAGGTCTCGACCGACGCCTCGCGACTGTCGCGCCCGTGTTCCGCGACCTCGTTGCCCCAGCCGTTGATGTACTGCACGCCGTGCGACACGCCAATGGACAGGATCAGGAACGGCACCAGGATGGCGAACGGATCGAGCCCGTAGCCGAAGGTCTTCAGCAGGCCGAGCTCCCAGACCACGGCGGCGACCGCGGCTCCGAGCGGCAGCAGCGACAGGCGCCAGGAACCGCAGAACAGCCACAGCAGGAAGAAGGTCAGCACCAGCGCGACCCCGAAGTACCCCGCGACCTCGAGGCTCGCGGCGGTGACGTCGCCGACGATCTGCGCAAAGCCGATGACGTGGACATCCACGTCGGCGCCGGTGAATTCCGCCCGGATGCGCTCCAGCTCGCGCGCGACCTGGCGATAGTCCAGGCGCTCGCCGGTGACCGGATGGCGCTCCAGCAGCTCGGCCGTGATCATGGCTCCGCGCTGGTCGTTGGCGACGAGCCGCCCCAGCAGTCCCGCCTTCGCGACGTTGGCCCGGATCGCCTGCAGCGTCTGCGGCGACGGCACGTAGTTGCGCGGCACCACGTCGCCGCCGGCGAAGCCGCCTTCCACCACTTCGACGTAGCGCACGCCGGGGGTGAACAGGGAGGTCACGTGGGCGCGGTCCACCCCGGGCACGAAGAACACTTCGTCGGTGGCGCGCTTGAGTGCGTCGAGGAAGCCCGCGTCGTAGATGTCCCCGGAGCGCCGCCTCAGGGCGACCGTCACCAGGTTGGCGCCGCCGAACGTCGACTCGTACTGGCGGAACACCTGCATGTACGGGTGATCGAGCGGGATGAGCTTCTCGAACCCGGCGTCCGGCTTCAGGCGCGCGGCCTGGGCCGCCATCGCTGCCGTCACCGCCAGGAGCAGAAGGAATGTCAGGCGGGGCCGCCCGTAGACCAGGCCCTCTGCGGCGCGCAGGATGCTCCGTGCGGCTGGCCCCACCGAGTCTTCTCCGGTGCCCCTCATGGTCGAGCCGGCGACGGCCGCGCCGGGCTGCCAAAGAATAGCCCCGCCGTACCCGCGGCGGGAAATTTTTTCAATTTTCGCGGGTCTACAATCGGCAATTCTTTCGAATCACGACCACGGGGTTCCCCAATGAATCGACGCCGCAACCTGTCGGCCGCAATCGCGGCCTTCCTGTGCACCAGCCTGGTGGCTGGCTGCACGACCAACCCGTATACCGGCGAGCGCGAGGCGGGCAAGTCTGCCTACGGTGCCGCGGCCGGCGCGCTCGCCGGAGCCCTGATCGGCGCCGCAACCGGGGGCAACGCCAAGCAGCACCGCAAGAACGCCCTGATCGGAGCGGGCGCGGGCGCCATCGCCGGCGCCGGGGTGGGCTACTACATGGACGTGCAGGAAGCCAAGCTGCGCAAGCAGCTCGAGGGTACCGGCGTCAGCGTCACGCGCAACGGCGAGAACATCGTTCTCAACATGCCGGGCAACGTCACCTTCAAGAGCGGCAGCCCCGACCTCAACCCGGACTTCTTCCGGGTGCTGGATTCGGTCGGCCTGGTGCTGAAGGAGTACGACAAGACGCTGGTCTCCATCGCCGGCCATACCGACAGCACCGGCTCGGACGAGCTGAACCAGCGGCTGTCGCTGCAGCGCGCCACGTCCGTCGGCCAGTACCTGTCCGGCCGCGGCGTGTCGTCCGAGCGCATGGTGATCAACGGGTACGGCAAGTCACGCCCGGTGTCGAGCAACGACACGGGCGACGGCCGCCAGCAGAACCGGCGGGTGGAGCTGACGCTGGAGCCGCTGACGAAGGAAAGCTGAGCAGCGCCGTCGCGGACCCGCTCGCTACAGCGAGCGGGTCAGCTTCAGCAGGTCGCCGGCGGTGGCGTAGGCGCGGAACAGCGAGCGGGCCAGCACGCCGAGGATGCGGCGTACCTCCTCGGCGGACTGGTGCCGCATCGGCACGACCACGGCTTCCACCAGGGCGATGATGGCCCGCGCCATGTCGTCGAGGTCGCCCTTGTAATCGAAGCGGCCCTGCTCGACACCGAGGCGCAAGGTGTCTTTCATGGTCTCGATGCAGGCGGTTTCGAATGCGCGCTGGGCCTGCAGCAGGCGCGCGGTGTCGGGCCGTGACGGGATCAGCCAGTAGCCGGCGATGCCCGGGGTGACCCGGGGGTCGTTGAGGAAGCGGCCGAGCCCCGTGAACAGCGTCAGGTGACGCGTGACGCCATCGGTCTGCGCGCGCATCGGGTCGAAGATGTACTCGTTGAACACGGCATGCAGTGCGCGCAGGCAGTCGAGGTAGAGCGACTGCTTGTCGTCGAAGTGCCAGTAGAGCGCGCCTTTCGACAGGTGCGCCGCGCGCGCGATGTCGCCGATCGAGACCCCCTCGTAGCCGAAGCGGCCGAACAGCCGGAAGGCGTGCTCTCGCACTGCCGATGGCGTGTCGAACTGCTGGTGCGCGGGTTTTCGCGGCATGCGCTTGTCAGGGCGGCCGCGGCGCGCGAACAATCGCGGCGCAGCCCGCGGAGGAACCGATGCAGGCGAGGGCGGAAAACTATCACAGCGACCTGGATGCGGCGGCCGCCGCTCTCGCCGCGGCCCGGCGCCTGCTGGTCATCACCGGCGCGGGCCTGTCCGCGGACTCCGGGCTGCCGACCTACCGCGGCATCGGCGGACTGTACGAGACGGACGACACCGAGGATCGTGTCCCCATCGAGGTGGCGCTGTCCGGTGCAATGCTGGAG
>DATLCG010000117.1:0-19708 GCA_035526525.1 Binatia bacterium | reverse complement strand
GACAGGTGCTTCGTTTTTACCCTCTCCCCTTGGGGGAGAGGGCCGACGGCGCGAAGCGCCGCGGGGAGAGGGGTCCAGCGCGAAGTGCCGAACCCAGCGCCGCGCGCCAGGAGAGGGGTCTAGAATGCCCCCAACACTAATAAGGTCATCCGCGCGGAGACGAGATGAATGACCAGTCCGCGGCTCCCGGTGCAGAGCTCGACGCGCTGCTCGGACGCCTGGAGGCGCAGGCGGCCCGGCGCATCGACGGCGCGCCGCAGCGCACGCTGTTCCGCAAGTTCCTGCGCGCGTACTACGAGCTCGCTTCCACCGAGACGCTGAAGCTTCGCACCGAATCGGAACTGTTCGATTCCGCGCTCGCCCATTTCCACCTGGCGCGCACGCTCGCGCCCGGCGAGGCGCGGGTCGAGGTCACCCCGCCGCAGGACGCGGCCGCGGCCGGCAGTCGCGGCTTTGCCACGCTGCGCACGGTCGTCGCCGACATGCCGTTTCTCTACGACTCCGCCGGCATGGCGATCCGCGCCGCGGGGGCGTCCATCGACTGGACCGTGCACCCGGTGCTGCGCGTGGTGCGCAACGAGAAGCACGAGCTGGTGGACGTGCTCGGCACCGCGGGCAGCGGCGCCGGCGGCCGCGCCGAATCGCTGATCCGCGCCGACTTCGAGGCCTTGCCGCGAACCGAGGACTACGCCGCGCTGCAGGCCGACCTCGGCCGGACCATCGCCGAGCTGCGCGTGGTGGTGGAGGACTACCAGCCGATGCGCAGCCGCGTGGCCGAGACCGTGGCGGCACTGGACGCCGTGCCGGACGGCGCCGAGGCGGCGGACTTCCGCGAGGTGCAGGAGCTGCTGAAGTGGCTGGACGACGGCCACTTCACCTTCCTCGGCTACTCCGAGGCGAAGGTGGTGACCGCCGGCGGGCAACCCGGCTTCCGCAACAACCCCGGCGCGGGGCTGGGCCTGCTGCGGCCGAAAGCGCGTTTCGCCGACACCGACGAGCTGATCGCGCCGCGCGACGAGCTGTCGAAGCACGCCACCTCGGTGCGGGTGGTCGTCGTCACCAAGGCCAACGCGCGCTCGCCGATCCATCACCCGGACTACATGGACGTGGTGTCGGTGAAGCATTTCCACAAGGACGGCTCGGTCTCCAGCGTGCACCGTTTCGTCGGCCTGTTCGCCAACGACGTCTACACCGCGCGCGCCACGCAGATCCCGCTGGTGCGGCGCAAGCTGGAATACGTGCTGAAGCGCTCGCGGCTGCCGGCGGAAAGCCACTCCGGCAAGAACCTGCGCGAGATCCTGCAGGGCCTGCCGCGTGACGAGCTTTTCCAGTCCGGCGAGGACGACCTGTTCGACACCTGCATGGGTATCCGCGCGCTGCGCGACCGCCACCAGCTGCGCGTGTTCACGCGGCGCGACCGCTACGGCCGCTTCTTCTCGTTCCTGGTGTACCTGCCGCGCGACCGCTACTCGCGCGAGCTGCGCGACCGCATCGGCCAGGAGCTGATGGACATCTGCGGCGGCGCCAGCCTCGAGCGCCAGGCCGACTTCCTGCGCGAGGGCCTGGCCCGCATCCACTACATGGTGCGCACGCCGCCGAGCACGACGCTGGCGCTGTCGCCGGCCGAGATCGAGCAGCGGCTGCTGGCCGCGACGCGCACGTGGCGCGACGTGGTGCGCGAGCTGCTGCTGAAGGCGCCGGGCGACACCGCCGCGCTCGCCGCGCGCTTCAGCGATGCCTTTCCGCTGTCCTATACCTCGACCACGCCGCCGGCCGAGGCGGTGCTGGACGTGCAGGCGCTGGCGCGCCTGTCCGCCGCCGCGCCGCTGCTGCCGCGGCTGGCGGTGTCGGAGCAGGGCGCGACGCTGAAGCTGTATTCCTTCGGCAAGCCGATCGCCCTGTCCGACGTACTGCCGACGCTGGAGAACTTCGGCCTGCGCGTCATCTGGCAGGACCCGACCGAGGTGAAGCCCAAGGACGCCGACGCGGCGTCCAGCCTGTGGGTGCAGGCCTTCGCGGTGATGCTGTCGCCCGGGGTCGCGCCCAACGAAGCGCAGCGCGCGGCGTTCGAGTCCGCGCTGCTGGCGAGCTGGCGCGGCGAGATCGAGAACGACGGCCTCAATCGCCTGGTGCTCGCGGCGGGGATGGAGGCGCGGCAGGTGGTGGCGCTGCGCACGATCCTGAAGTACCTGATCCAGACCGGCCTGCCGTACAGCCAGTCCTACATGGAGCAGCTGCTGGCCGAGCAGGTGCCGATCGCGCGGCTGCTGGTGAAGCTGTTCGAGCTCAAGTTCGATCCGTCGCTCGACGACCGGAAGCGCAAGACCGAGGAGCTGAAGGCGGCGCAGGAGCTCGACGCGCTGCTCGACAAGGTGGCGACGCTGGACGGCGACCGCGTGCTGCGCGCCTTCGTCGCCGTGGTGCGCTCGGCGCTGCGCACCAACTATTTCCAGAAGCGCGCCGACGGCGGCTTCAAGCACTACGTCAGCATCAAGCTCGACCCGAAGAAGGTGCCGGAGCTGCCGCAGCCGCTGCCGATGTTCGAGATCTTCGTCTACGCGCCGGAGGTCGAGGGCATCCACCTGCGCGGCGGCAAGGTCGCGCGCGGCGGGCTGCGCTGGAGCGACCGCCGCCAGGACTTCCGCACCGAGGTGCTGGGCCTGATGAAGGCGCAGATGGTGAAGAATTCCATCATCGTGCCGGTCGGCGCCAAGGGCGGCTTCGTGGTGAAGCGCGGCGATCCGGCGAAACGCGAGGAATGGCTGAAGACCGGAGTCGACTGCTACAAGACCTTCGTCCGCGGCCTGCTCGACCTCACCGACAACCGCGTCGGCGACGGCATCGTGCCGCCGGCCGGGGTGGTGCGCTACGACGACGACGATCCGTACCTGGTGGTCGCGGCCGACAAGGGCACCGCGACGTTTTCCGACATCGCCAACGGCCTGTCGGCGGAGTACGGCTTCTGGCTCGGTGATGCCTTCGCCTCCGGTGGCAGCGTCGGCTATGACCACAAGAAGATGGGCATCACCGCCAAGGGCGCGTGGGAGAGCGTCAAGCGCCACTTCCGCGAGGCCGGCAAGAACATCCAGGAGGAGGAGTTCAGCGTTGCCGGCATCGGCGACATGAGCGGCGACGTCTTCGGCAACGGCATGCTGCTGTCGCGCAGGATCCGGCTGATCGCGGCCTTCGACCACCGCCACATCTTCCTCGACCCCGAGCCGGATACCGAGAAGTCGTTCCGCGAGCGCGAGCGCATGTTCGCGCTGCC
The DNA here is from genome assembly GCA_035526525.1 of Binatia bacterium. Classification (GTDB taxonomy): domain Bacteria; phylum Pseudomonadota; class Gammaproteobacteria; order Nevskiales; family Nevskiaceae; genus JACPFV01. The sequence continues at coordinate 16,440 of DATLCG010000117.1, read as the reverse complement.
GCGCTCGAGCTGGGACGACTACGACAAGAGCCTGATCGGCAAGGGCGGCGGCGTGTACCCGCGCAGCGCCAAGTCGATCAAGCTGTCCGACGAGGCGAAGAAGGCGCTCGAGCTGCGCAAGGGCACCTACACGCCCAACGAGCTGATCAACGCGATCCTGAAGGCGCCGGTGGACCTGCTGTGGAACGGCGGCATCGGCACCTACGTCAAGAGCCAGTACCAGAGCCACGCCGAGGTCGGCGACCGCGCCAACGACGCCATCCGCGTCAACGGCCGCGAGCTGCGCTGCAAGGTGGTGGGCGAGGGCGGCAACCTCGGCATGACGCAGCTGGGCCGCATCGAGGCCGCGCTGCACGGCGTGCGCCTGAACACCGACGCCATCGACAACAGTGGCGGCGTGCACTCCTCCGACCGCGAAGTGAACATCAAGATTCCGCTCAACCGCCTGCTGCTCGAAGGACGGCTGACGCGCGAGAAGCGCGACCCGCTGCTGGCCCGCATGACCGGCGACCTCGCGCGCGCGGTGCTGTACGACAGCTACGTGCAGAGCCTGTGCATCAGCCTGCTCGAGCGCGAGGCGCCGGGCCGGCTCGACGAGCACGCCAACCTGATCCGCACCCTGGAGAAGGACGGGCTGCTCAACCGCGCGGTGGAGTACCTGCCCGACGACGAGTCCATGACCGAGCGCCGCACCCGCGGCAAGGGCCTGACGCGGCCCGAGCTGGCGGTGCTGGTGAGCTACGCCAAGATCTCGCTGTTCGACTCGATCCTGCATTCGCAGGTACCGGACGATCCGTTCTTCGAGCGCGACCTGCTCAGCTATTTCCCGCCCGAGCTGGTGAAGACCCACCGCGAACACCTGCTCAGGCACCGGCTGCGCCGCGAGATCATCGCCACCATCCTGTCGAACGCGGTGGTGAACCGCATGGGCATCGCCTTCGCCCACCGCTTCGCCGAGGACCACGGCGTGCCGCGCGCCGACGTGCTCAAGGCCTACGCCACCGCGCACGAGATGTTCGAGGCCGACCGCTACTGGAGCGCGATCCAGTCGCTCGACGGCAAGGTTGCCGCGCAGCTGCAGTTCAGGCTGTTCGGCCGCGCCATCGGCCTGATCAAGCATGCGACCACCTGGCTGCTGAACGCCAAGCTGACGGCGCAGCCCGTGGGCGACACCATCGAGCGCTACCGCAAGGGCATCAAGACGGTCGAGGGCCTGCTGCCCGAGATCCTGCCGCCGAGCTACCGCCACGACTGGGACAAGGCCATCACGGGCATGGAGACCGACGGCACGCCGAAAGCGCTGGCGCACGACCTCGCCAACACCATGGCGATCGGCAGCGCGCCGGACATCGTGGACCTGGCGCTCGACGCCAAGGTGCCGCTGGCCGAGGCCGCGGGCGTCTACTTCGGCGTCGGCGACAAGCTGCGCATCCTGTGGCTGCTCAGCTCGATCGTCGGCCTGCAGGTGCAGGGGAAGTGGCAGGCGCTGGCGCGCGCGAACCTGCGGGACGATTCGTACCGGCTGCACCGCCTGATCGCGTGCCGGGTGCTGACGCGCCCCGGCAAGAACGCCGAGGAGCGCATCGACAACTGGGTGAAGGAAAACGAGGCGCGGGTGAAATTCGGCATCCAGCGGCTGCAGGAACTGCACGTCGCGGGGCCGCTGGACTTCCTGGTGCTGGCGGTGGGGGTGCGGGAGTTGAGGAAGTTGAGCCAGTTGTGAAGGCTGCGGATCCTGCCGCGCTCGAGCGCCTGCGCCGGCGCGCGAAGTGGCTGTTGCGCGCATACGTGCTGCATGTCGGCTGGTTCGGTTCCACTTGCGCGTTTGCCGCTGCGGATGCCGGCCAGATGGCGACGGCGTCCTGCCTGTGGATGGCACTTGTCAGCGCCGTTCCCGTGCTCGTCCATACGGTGATGGCCGATCGGGCCATCCGCGCGATCGAGCCGGCTGCCCGTAGCGCGGGACTGAAGCAGGTGGTGCTCGCGATGGTCCTGTTCACCCCTTTCGAGGCGGCCTTGATCCCGCCAGCGATCAACCTCTGGATCGCGCGGCGAATCTTGCGTCGGTCGCGGCAGATCCAGATGCCGGGTCGTGAAGGCGTGAGGAGGCGCGCCAAGGTTCTACGCCGCGGCACCTGGAGAAATGCCTGTTCGAAGTGGCGTGGATGATTACAAACAGCACTCATCTTTCTGGAGCACTGTCATGTTCTTCAAACCTGCGGTTGCACTGATCCTCATGGCCCCGTCGCTTGCATGCGCTGCGGATGTGACGTTGCTTTGCGAGACAGAGGGTGGAGGCTCCTTCACGCTGAAGGTCGATTACACCGGCAAGACGGTCAGTGAAGTGAAACCTGATGGGACGTTGATCAACACGTCGCCGGCTACGATCACCGAGGGCGAGATCGCCTGGGACAAGGTGTTCGAGAACGTGGAACTGTTCAAGGGTCGGTTCGGGCGCTTCCATTTCGCGGGGCAGATCAACCGTCTCTCCGGCAATGCAAGCGTGACTCACGAGCGCGTCGATACCGAGCAACCGGCGTGGACACAGACGGGCCATTGCAACCGGGCTACGCAAAAATTCTGAGCCAGCACGCTACAGCTGCTATGACCACCGCCCTGCTGCTCACTGCGACGCGTCCCACAGGGCCGCGCGCCGCCACGGCGGCTCCTTGCAAATGGACGACTCAAGTCCCGTGTCCTATGGTTGACAACCGCCTTGCTGTAATCTATGGTTGACACATGGTCGAGCTCGTCAAGAGCGCTACTTTCGACCGCTGGCTATCGGAGCTGGAGGATTTTCAGGGAAAGGCGAGGATCCTGGCTCGCCTGCGGCGCCTGAGCCTCGGAAATCCCGGCGACGTGAAGCCTGTCGGTGGCGGCGTGTCCGAAATGCGCATCGATCATGGCCCCGGCTACCGGGTGTATTACGTGCAGCGCGGCCCGGTGCTCGCGATCCTGCTCTGCGGCGGCGACAAATCCACGCAGGCCCGGGACATCGCGAAGGCGCGTCAGCTCGCTGCCCAGTTCGAGAAGTGACCATGGCCAAGGAAAAAATCAGTCGCTACGACACCGCCGACTACCTCAAGTCGGAAAAGGAGATGGCGGCGTATCTCGATGCCTGCCTGGAAGAAGGCGATGCCTCGCTCGTCGCCGCCGCGCTCGGGGACATTGCCCGGGCGCGGAACATGAGCCAGCTGGCTCGCGACACCGGGCTCACGCGGGAGGGGCTGTACAAGGCGCTCTCCGCGGAGGGGAACCCGTCCTTCGACACGATCCTCAAGGTCGCGCGCGCGCTGGGCTTCGAGATGCATGTGAAACGCGCGGCATAGTCAGGCGCCTATGATGAGTCCCGCATTCGCACCGGCATTCCCAATGGCCAATCCGCGTCGTCGCAAACGTCTCTCTCCGCTGTTCGCCGTCATCGCGGTGGCCACGATGGCCGGCTGCGTCGCGACGCCTGCCACCCAAACGCGCACCCAGCGCCAGCCTGACGCACCCCCTGCGCCGGTCACGGCCGGTGCGGCGGAGCCTGCGGAGGAAGAAAAGAGCTCGAGCTTCGCCGCCGAGCCGCACGGTCCCCTCAATGAAGACGTGGCGCCGGCCGATTTCGAGACGGGCGATACGTCGGAGGACGAGGATCAGCGCAGGCAGGACGGAATGTATTCCGAGCCGGAGAAGGAGTGACCGTCGCAGGTCCCGTGTGGCCGGTCGGACCGCGCCCCAGGATCACGAGCGCATGACGCACCCCACACCCGCGCGCCCGCTCGTCTTCCTGCACGTCCCGAAAACGGCCGGCATGACGCTCAGCCGCATCGTGCAGCGGCAGTTTCCGCGCGAGCGGCTGTTCGAGATCCGCGGCGATGCGGCGGACGCGTCCATCGCGCGGCTCAAGGCGCTGCCGGTCGAAGAGCGCCTGCGCATCGACTGCCTGAAGGGCCACCAGTCCTTCGGCCTGCACGAGTACCTGCGGCCCGGCGCGCGCTACATCACGATGCTGCGCCACCCGGTGGCGCGCATCGTTTCCCACTACGAGTACGTGCGGGCACGCCCGGCGCACTACCTGCACGCTCCCAGCGCGGGCTGGTCGCTGGAGCGCTACGCGGGCAGCCGCCTGAACGGGGAGCTGCACAACGCGCAGACGCGGCTGCTGGGCGGCGTGTGGGACGACCGCCCGCTGGAGCGCGCGGATCTCGATCGCGCCATCGCGCACCTCGAGCGGCACTTCGACTGGGTCGGCCTGATGGAGCGCTTCGACGAGAGCGTCGCGCAACTGGCCTGGACGATGGGCTGGACGCAGGTGTTCTACCGCAGCCGCAACACCGGGCGGCGCTGGGATGCGTCGCGCGTGCCGGCGGAAGCGGCGGAAGTGATTCGCCGCGAGAACGCGCTCGACGTGGAGCTGTACGAGCACGCGCGCCGCCGCTTCGATGCCGGCTCGCCGTGGCGGCGGGGCGTGCGCAGCGTCGCGGGCGCCGGTTTGAAGGGCGTCGGCCGCGTCGCCACCTGGCTGCGCGGCTGAGCCGCCGCGTGCGCCCGCGGTGCGGGCGCCGGTAAGCTGCGCGGATCGCCACCCCGGATTCCGCCCATGACCCTTTCCACCCTGCGCGTCTCGCTCTGGATCGCCGTCGCCGTGAATCTCACCGGCACGTACCTGTTCCTGGTGCCGGGCTCGGCCGCGGGACAGCTCGCCGGCCTGCCATGGGACGTGCCGCTGCTGTATCGCGCCATGGTGGCGATGTTCATCTTCCTGCTGGCCGGCATGTATGCATGGCTGGCGAGGCAGGAGCGCGTGGTGAAGCCGATGGTGGCGGCGGGCGCGATCGGCAAGGCCAGTGCCTTCATCGTGGTGTTCGCGTTGTGGCAGGCGGGCGAAGCCAGCGGGCGCGCCGCATTCACCATGATCGCGGACCTGCTGCTGGCCGCCGCGTGGCTGGCGTGGCTGATCGCGGACGGCCGGGCGTCGCGTCCCGCGCGCTAGCGCCGTCATGATGCTGCGGCCATGAAAGCCTTCGTCACCGGCGGCTCCGGCTTCGTCGGCCGCAACCTGATCCGCCAGCTCGAGCGCCGCGGCGACGAGGTGCGGGCGCTGGTGCGCTCGGGCGACTCGGCGCGCATCGTCGAGGCGCTGGGCGCCGTGCCCGTCATGGGCGGGCTCGACGACGTGCCGGCGATGCAGCAGGGAATGAGTGGCTGCGACGCCGTGTTCCATTCGGCCGCGGAAGTGTCGGAGTGGGCGCCGCGCGGGCGCTTCTGGCAGGTCAACGTCGAAGGCACGCGCAACACGCTGGACGCGGCGAAGGCAGCGGGCGTGCCGTGCTTCGTGCACGTCGGCACCGAGGCCGCGCTGTGCGACGGCTCCCCGCTGGTGGACGTCGACGAATCTCGCCCGCTGCCCGCCAGGCCGCTGCCGCGCTATCCGCACACCAAGGCCGAGGCCGAGAAGCGCGTGCGCGCCGCCAACGCACCGGGATTCCGGACCGTGGTGGTGCGGCCGCGCCTGATCTGGGGCAACGACGACACTTCCGTGCTCGCCGCGCTGGTCGCGGCGGTAAAGGCAGGACGCTTCCTGTGGATGGACGGCGGCCGCTACCCGACCTCGACCTGCCACGTGGACAACGTCTGCGAGGGCCTGTTGCTCGCGGCAGAGCGCGGGCGCGGCGGCGAGGCGTATTTCGTCACCGACGGTGCGCCGGTGGAGCTGCGCGAGTTCGTCACCGCGATGTTCCGCACGCAGGGCGTCGATCCCGGCGACAGGTCCCTGCCGCACGCCGCGGCGCTGGCGTTCGCCACGGCGTCGGAATGGCTGTGGGACACGTTCCGGCTGCGCGGCGCGCCGCCGGCGACGCGCATGGCGATCCGGCTGTTCGGAGAGCCGGTGACGGTGCGCGACGACAAGGCGCGGCGCGAGCTTGGCTACGCGGGCCGCGTGACGCGCGAGCAGGGGCTGGCGGGCTTGGGGCGGGTCCCGGCGCAGTAGCGCCCCCTCTCCGCGGGGCGCGTCGCGCCGTCGGCCCTCTCCCACGAGGGGAGAGGGAAAACTGCGGTCGGCGTTTCCCTGCGGCGGCCGCTAATGGAACTGCTGCGTTCCCGCGACCTCTTCGCCCGGCCGCAGCGGCATGCCGGTTTCCTCGATCTGCTCGCCGCCGAGCGCGGTGATGCGGAAGGTGTACGGGCCTGCCCCGGGATCGCCATCCTCGAGCGCGTAGTTGTAGTCCTGCTGCGACAGCTCGACGAAGCCGGCCGGCGTCTGCAGCTCGATGCGCAGGATCGGCAGGCGGCTGTTGCGCACCTGCACCGCGAGCCACCACTGCGAGCTGCCTTCCTTGAAGCGCAGCGCGATGGGTCCCGTGACGTCGCACGCGGCGGGCGTCCACTCGATGGGGACGCGACCCGCCGCAGGATCGGCGATGGCGGCGAAGGCCTCGCGCGACAGGTCGAGATCGCCCGTGGCGCACTCCGGGCAGACGTCGACGATGCGCACGCGCACCGTGCCGCGCGGACCCGTCACGTCGGCGCACAGGCCGCAGCTGTGGCTGCCGGCGTACTGCGGGCGGTTGATCGCGGCCACCATCAGGTCGTCCGGCGAGGCGTCGTAGGAGCAGCTGCCGGCGCCGGTCGCGGCGTAGAACGTGCCATCGCCGTGCTGGCCCGCGCCGAGCGGCGGAACGGCCGAAGGCGCTGCGGTGCCGCCGGCGCTGCTGCCTCCGCCGCCGCCGCAGCCCGCCAGCGCAACGCCCAGCACGATGCCGCACCCCCAGGGGGCGCGGCGGTGGTTGCTGCGTTTCACGCACTTTGGAACATCCGCGGCGGAAAGTGTTCCGCCTTGCACGCGCGCCGTCAGTCGGCCTTGTGCGGTGCGGCCAGGTATTCCTGCGACTGCATCTCCGCCAGCCGCGACACGGTGCGCTGGAATTCGGCAGTGAGCCGCTGGCCTGCGTAGAGCCGCTCGCGCGGAACCTCGGCGGCCAGGATCAGCTTGACGCCGCGGTCATAGAACTCGTCCACCAGCGTGATGAAGCGCCGCGCTGCGTCCTCGCGATCCGGCGTCAGGCGCGGCACGCGGCTGAGCAGGATCGTGTGATGCGTGCGCGCGAGCTCGATGTAGTCGGCGGCCGAGCGCGCGGTCTCGCACAGCTCGTGGAAGTCGAACCAGGCGACGCCCTCGGCGTGCCGGCGCGCGGTGACGGCGCGGCCCTCGACCTGCAGCTTGCCCTTCGTGCCCTGGCCGCCGAGCTGCTCGAACCAGCGCGCCAGGTTGGCTTCCGCCTGCGCGTCGCTCGGCGAGTGGTAGATCTCGGCGGCGGTCAGGTGCCGCAGGCGGTAGTCGGTCGGGCTGTCCAGGTGCAGCACCTCGCAGTGCTGCTGCAGCAGCGCGATGGCGGGCAGGAAGCGGTCGCGCTGCAGGCCCTCTCGGTACAGCCGGTCGGGCGGGATGTTGGACGTCGCCACCAGCGTGACGCCTTCGGCGAACAGCGTTTCCATCAGCCGGCCCAGGATCATGGCGTCGGCGATGTCGGCGACGAAGAATTCGTCGAAGCACAGCACGCGCAGCTCGCGCGCCAGGTCGCGCGCGACGCCGGCGATCGGATCCTGCTCGTGCGCGTGCTTCCTGCGCCGCTCGTGCACGTCCAGCATGAAGCGGTGGAAGTGCGTGCGCCGCTTGCGCGAGAAGGGCAGCGTCTCGTGGAACGCGTCCACCAGCCAGGTCTTGCCTCGACCGACGCCGCCCCACAGGTACAGGCCGCGCACGGCGGGCCAGGCGCGCCGCCTCAGGCCCCATTTCGGCTTGCGTGCGCACAGTTCGTCGTGCACTCGCTGCAGTGCATCGACCGCGAGGCGCTGCGCCGCGTCGGTGGCAAAGCCGCCGCGCGCCAGGGCGCGCTCGTAGCGCTCGCGCGGACCGGGAGTCATGCGCCGGCGGTCTTGCGCGCGGGCGATGCATCCGGCTCGCCGCAATGCGCCAGCACCACCGCGCGCGCGGCATCGCGCAGCGCCACCACGGCCTCGCGGTGCTCGCCGCCGGGAGCCAGGGCCGGAAAGAACTCGACCTCGACCCGGCTGCGCCGCAGCCGCAGCCGTCCGCCGCCGAACAGCGTGCGCGTACCGCGGATCACGGCAGGGACCACCGGCACGCCGGCGTGCGCGGCGATCATGAAGGCGCCGTTGCGGAAGGGCAGCAGCCCGGGCGCGTTCTCGAAGGTGCCTTCCGCAAAGACCGCCAGCGACTCGCCCTGCTGCACCCGGCGGATCAGCGCGCGCGTCTGCCGCGCGCCTTCACGCGCACTGCGCCGGTTGACGAAGGCCACGCCCATGCGCCGGATCGCCGGACCGACGTAGGGCCAGCGCTCGGCGCCGTCCTGCACGACGAAGGTGAAGCGCTCGGGCAGGGCGGCCGCGAGCACCGGACCGTCCACGTAGCTGGCGTGGTTCGACACCACCAGGCAGGGCCCGGGCGGCAGGTGCTCACGGCCGCGCACGTGCAGCGGCGCCGCGATCGCAGCCATGCTCGCGAGCACCGACCAGCGGCCGGCGCGGCGGCGCGCGGCCTGCGTCGGCAGCGTCATGACCAGCAGCGCGCCGGCCACGAACACGATGACGGCCAGCACCGCGGCGGCGTACAGCGCGTAGGCCAGCGCGAGAAGGGACGGGCCATGTTTTTCCGCGGGTTTTTCCCCGGGCAACGGCGCCGGGCCCGCTGCCGCTTCGGACAATCGTGATCCGTCCCGGGTTTTCAACGTGGTGCGTCGTCTGATTTCAACTCCTTATTATAGGAGCGTGACCGTGCCTGCCGACGCCAAGGACCCGCTGGTCGAGCGCTTCCTCGACACGATCTGGGCCGAGCAGGGGTCCTCGGACAACACGCTGGCGTCGTACCGGTCCGACCTGAAGCTGTTCGCGCGGGCGCTGGCGCGCGAGGGCCGCAGGCTGGCCGAGGCCGGCAGCGGCGACATCCAGATTTACCTGGCTTCGCGCCACCGCGGCGGCAAGTTCAGCCCGCGGACACAGGCCCGCCTGCTGTCCGCGCTGCGCCGGTTCTACCGCTTCCTCGTGCGCGAGCGCGTGCGTGCGGACGATCCCACCGTGCTGATCCAGGGACCGCGCCTGGGCCGCCCGCTGCCGAAGTCGCTGACGTCGGCGCAGGTCGAGCAGTTGCTCGACGCGCCCGCCACCGGCGAGGAACTGGGCCTTCGCGACCGCGCGATGCTCGAGCTGATGTACGCCTGCGGCCTGCGCGTGTCCGAGCTGGTGAAGCTGCCGCGCCAGCAGGTCAACACCGTGCGCGGCGTGATCCAGGTGATCGGCAAGGGCGGGCGCGAGCGTCTGGTGCCGATGGGCGAGGAGGCCGCGCACTGGATCGACCAGTACCTGCGCCGCGCACGCCCCGCGCTGGCCGGCCACGGCACGCCGGAGGCGCTGTTCCTGAGCCGCAACGGCGAGGCCATGACGCGCCACAACTTCGCGCAGCGCCTGCAGCTGCATGCGCGCGCCGCCGGCATCACCCTGAAGCTCTCGCCCCACACCCTGCGCCACGCCTTCGCCACGCACCTGCTCGACCACGGCGCCGACCTGCGCGCGGTGCAGATGCTGCTCGGCCACCGCGACCTGTCGACGACGCAGATCTACACGCACGTCACGCGCGCGCGGCTGAAGGCGCTGCACGAGAAGCATCACCCGCGCGGGTGAAGGGGATTCTGTTCGCGGAGCCGAACGACGGGGCCTGCACGATCGCCTCCTTCCCGTGCACACTGATGCGAAGGCGCGTCACCAGCGCCAGGTCGGGGGACCCCATGAAGCGCATCGCGATCGTCGTTGCCGTGGCCGGGCTGGCATTGGCCGGCTGCCACTCCATCACCACGGATCCCGGCTACGAGACCGTGATCGTGGACAACCCGTGGTTCTTCGGGCACGGCGGCGTGCGCGAGGCGACGCAGCAGCCGGGCCTGTCCTGGTATTTCTGGTCCACCAAGGGCGTGCCGGTGGCGACAACGCCGATCAAGTACGACGAGCCGCTGGACCACCTGTCCACCGCCGACAACAACTTCATCAACTACAACAGCTACATCGTCCTGCAGTGGCGCGACCCGGCGTACCACGTCAAGAGCTTCGGCTACACCGACTGGTACGAGCACAACCTCAAGGAGCAGTACCGCACCATCGTCCGCGACGTCACCAAGAAGTACCCGATGACCGCGATCATGATCGACCCGGTCGCGCTGCAGTCGATCGAGACGGAGATCGCGGAGAAATTCCGCAAGCACATCGAGTCCACCGGCCTCCACGTCACGCTGGCCAACGTCAACATGGGCAAGGCCTTGCCGGACAAGCCCGTGATCGACGAGATGAACAACACCGCCGCCCAGCAGCAGCGCCGCAAGACCGAGCTGCAGCGCAAGCTCGCCGAGGACTCGCGCCTGGAAGCCGAAACCAGCCGCGCCAACGCCGACAACGCCTACCGCCAGGAAATGCACCTCGACGCCGCGCAGTTCGTGCAGCTCGAGGCCATCAAGCGCTACTCCGACGCCTGCAAGTCCGCGCAGAACTGCGTGATCGTGCAGGGCGGCGGCGCGCCGGTGCTGGTGGGGAAGTGATCGCGCAGGCATGAGCCGGCTGCGCTTCGGGCTTCTGTTCACCGGCCCTGCGCTCGCCGCAGGCTGCATGTCCTTTTCGGTCCCCGGCCAGGCGCCCGCGATATTCCCGGTCACGGCGCGGACCTCCTCCGATTCCGTCGGCGGCCGCGCGTGGGACCGTGTCACCGGCCGCTATCTGCCCTGGGTCGCTCATGACGAGCGGGTGCAGGCTTTCACGTGCACGTCCTGCTGGGAGCCCGAGATCAAATGGCGGGTGCGCGACCAGTACATCGAGCCCGTCAAGGAAGTGATCATTCCAGCGCGGGGTGCGCTGGATGCGCACCCGGAAATCCCGGCTGGAAGCCGCAGGGCCTACCTGGTGAGCGTCAGGCCGTCCGTCGTGGTGGTTGCCGTCCGTGCGGGCACGGAAACCAATGTGGCGCTGTTGCCCAGCACTTATTTCAACGATTCCGCCGACCTTCAATGGTTCTGGTTCGAGGTGGGAGCCAGCAGCGCCGCCGCCCCGCTGTTTTCGCAATCGCCGGTATCCCGCTTCACGGCAGGGAGTGCGCGGTTTGCGTGTGCGCGGAGTGAAGGCAAGGCAGCGTGCATTCGGGAGCAATGAGCCGTCCATAGCTTGTTTTTCGCGCGCCGTCCCAAGGTCCCGCCTTCCCTGTCCCGCGCCCCCTGAAGCGGCGCCGAGCATCTCGCACCTGACACCTCACCCGCGAAAAGCGAAGTCCATCTCGCTTCGGCCCTGGCGGCGGCGCCTATAATTCAGGCCCAGGCCGTATCGTTGCGACAGTGAGAGAGCGCCAGCCCATCCCCGACCCGGCGACGGCAGCCGCACGGCTCGCCGTCCTGCAGTCGCTGACCGCCAAGCTTGCGGCCGCACGCAGCGCGCCGGCCGTGGCCGCGGTCATCATGAACGACGGCCTGGAGCGGCTCGGGGCGGATGTCGGGGTCGTGGCGCTGCTGAGTGCGGACGGCCGCACGCTGGCCAACGTCGGCTTCGAAGGCGTCTCGGGCGCCACGCGCGCGCAGTGGGAAAGCTACCCGGTGGACTCGCCGGTCCCCGTCGCCGAAGCCGCGCGCACCGGGCGCATGGTGGTGGTGGCGACCCGCGAAGAGCGCAACCGCCGCTACCCGGTGCTGGCTGCCGTGCACGGGCCAGAGCATGGCGGTCCGGTCATCGCGCTGCCGCTGCGCATTGCGCAGCGCACGGGGGGCGTGCTGGCGTTCTGCTTCCCGGACGTGGCCGCCTTCGAGCGGCACGACATCGAATTCTTCCAGGCACTCGCCGATCAGTGCGCGCTCGCGCTCGAGCGCGCGGCCCTGGAAGAAGACCTGCGACGCGAGCAGCAAGCCCTGCGCGACCGCGAAGCCCGCCTGAACCTCATCCACGAGAACGCGGGCATCGGCGCGTGGGAATGGGACGCGGCCACCAACGAGGTGTTCTGGTCCGAGCAGTACCGCGAGGTCTACGGGCTGGATCCCGTGGAGCCACCCAGCTTCGAGCGTGGCATCGCCGTGGTGATGGAGGAGGATCGCGAGCCCACGCTCGAGCGGCTGCGTGACGCGCTCGCCAACGGGGGGTCGTACCGCGCCGAGCATCGCATCCGGCACCCCCGCAAGGGCGTGCGCTGGGTGGCCGCCTCGGGCAAGACCGTGCGCGGACCCGACGGCGCCATCGCGCGCATGGTCGGCATCGTGCTCGACATCACCGACATCAAGAGCGCCGAGATGGCCGTGCGCGAGAGCGCGAGCCGGTTCCGCGGACTGATGGAGCAGGCTCCTTTCAGCGTGCAGGTGCTGGCCCCGGACGGGCGCACGCTGCAGGTCAATGCGGCCTGGGCGAAGCTGTGGGGCGCGACGCTGGAGCAGCTCGCCGGTTACAACATGCTCGGCGACGCCCAGCTCGAGGCCAAGGGCGTGCTGCCGTATATCCGGCGCGCCTTCGCCGGAGAGACGGTGGTCATCCCCGAGATCCGCTACGACCCGGCGCAGACCCTGCCGGGCTTCGCGGAGGGCGACGACGCGGCGCGCTGGGTCTCGGCCGTGGCCTATCCGCGCAAGGACGAGTCCGGGCAGCTGCGCGAAGTCGTGCTGATCCATCGGGACGTGACGGCCGAGCGCCGCGCCGGCCTCGCGCTGCGCGACAGCGAGGAGAAATTCCGGCTGCTGGCGGAAACCCTGCCGCAGCTCGCGTGGATGGCGCGGCCGGATGGCCACATCTTCTGGTACAACCGCCGCTGGTACGACTACACCGGTACGCATCCGGCCGACATGGAGGGCTGGGGCTGGCGCGCCGTGCACGATCCGGCGCTCCTGCCGCAGGTGATGGAGACCTGGCAGCGCTCCCTGGCCACCGGCGAGCCGTTCGAGATGGTGTTCCCGCTGCGCGGGGCGGACGGCGTGTTCCGCCCGTTCCTCACGCGCACCAATCCGCTGCGCGACGCCAGCGGCGCGATCCTGTACTGGTTCGGCACCAACACCGACATCAGCGAGATGAAGCGCATGGAGCAGGCGCTGATCGAGGCCGACCGCCGCAAGGACGAGTTCCTGGCCACGCTGGCGCACGAGCTGCGCAACCCGCTGGCGCCGATCCGCAACGCGCTGCAGATCCTCGCCCTGCCGGGCGTGGAAGCCCCGACGCAGCTGCACGCGCGCGAGGTGATGGAGCGCCAGGTGCATCACCTGACGCGCCTGGTGGACGACCTGCTCGACGTGTCGCGCGTGATGCGCGGCAAGATCGAGCTGCGGCGCGAGCCGGTGGCGCTGGCCACGCTGGTCGCGCGCGCGATCGAGACGGTCCAGCCGCTGATCGACCGCCAGCACCATGCGCTGGACGTGCGGCTCGGCAGCGACGCGCTGCACGTGGATGGCGACCCGGAGCGGCTGGTGCAGGTCATCGCCAACCTGCTGACCAACTCCGCCAAGTACACGCCGGCCGGGGGCCGCATCGCCATCGAGGCGCGCGCCGAGCGCGGCCAGATCGTGCTGGGCGTGCGCGACAACGGCATCGGCATCAGCCCGGACGTCCTGCCCCGCGTGTTCGAGCTCTTCGTCCAGGGTGGCCAGAACTCGGTGCGGGCGGCGAGCGGGCTCGGGGTGGGACTGACGCTGGTGAAGAGCATCGTGGAGATGCACGGCGGCAGCGTCGAGGCGCACAGCGACGGATCCGGCCAGGGCACCCTGGTGAGCGTGCGCCTGCCGCTGGTTGCCGCCCCGGTCGCGCGCATCTCCGCGGCCGGCGCCGCGCGACTGCCGGCGGGCAGCGCGGTAAGGACGCTCGTGGTGGACGACAACCGCGACGCGGCCGACACGCTCGGCGCGCTGCTGCGCCAGCAGGGCCACGACGTGGCGGTCGCCTACGACGGTCCGGCCGCGCTCGAGGCCGCGCGGGCGCACCCGCCGGCACTGGTCCTGCTCGACATCGGCATGCCCGGGATGGACGGCTACGAAGTGGCCAGGCGCCTGCGCGCGATGCCGGGCATGGAGCGCGCGATCATCGCGGCGCTGACCGGCTGGGGCCAGGAGCGCGACGTGCAGCGCTCGGTGCAGGCGGGATTCGACAGGCATCTCGTCAAGCCGCCCAAGCCCGGCCTGATCGAGCAGCTGATCGTGAGGGCGCAGGCATCCGCCCGGCCGCTCACCGTCGCGGGCAGCCAGCGGCGCGGGTCGTCGTAGCGGGCGTCGGCCGGCTCAGGCGGCCTCTGCCAGCCGCATCTCCCGCCGCGACATCACCACGATGCCCGCCACGCTGAGCAGCTCGCCGGCGATCACGCCGAGCAGCGCGCCGGCGACGCCGTAGAGCAGCATTCCCCAGTAGGTCGTGACCAGCGACAGCAGCGCGCTGGCGGCGGCCAGGCCGGTCAGGCGGCGGAAGCGCTCCCGGGCCAGCAGCAGGTACAGCAGCTGGTCGCGCAGGATCATCAGGATCGCGGTCAGGCTCCACAGGCCGAGCAGCACGTCGCGCTGCGCGAAATCCTTCTTCAGGATCGTCGCGAAGATCCAGTCGCGCATCAGCCACATCACGCCGACGTAGCAGAGCGCGCCGGCGCACAGCACGCCGGTGAACAGGCACAGCCGCGCGAACACTTGGCGCGGAGTGCACTCGCGCAGCCAGCCGGTGGTGATCGGCAGCATCAGGGAGCTCACGCCCGTGGACACCAGGTTCACCGGCATCAGCAACAGGCGGCAGGCGGCGACGGCGGCGACGGCGGCGACGTCGAGCTGCACCGCCACGATGTAGCTGTAGCCCTGGCTGAACAGCCAGTGGATGCCGGCACCGGCGGTGGTCCACATCGCGGTGGGCGCAACCTCGCGCAGCAGGCCGGGCAGGCCCTGCGGGTTGAAGCCTTCCTCGCGCGTCAGGCGCCGCGCCATCCAGCCGCCGGCCGCGATGGCCGCGAGGCTCATGCCGAGCAGGGTGACCGCCGCGGGCAGCGGCGTCAGCGTCGCCAGCGCCGCACCGCCGATCAGCAGGAAGACGTAGAACAGGTCGCCGCGCAGCACGTCGGACGAGCGCCGGTGCGCGAGCAGCGAGATGCGGAAGTACTCGCGGTTGAGGGCCGCGCGCGCGGCGGCGATGCCGGCGAGCAGCAGCAGCGCGGTGGCGTTGTCCACGTGCCCGGTCAGCCGCAGGACGACGGTCACGAACGCCGCCACCCACACCAGCGGCCGCAGCATGCGCAGCTGCTCGCGGTACAGGCCGCCGACGACGTCGGCCTTGCCGGCGCGATCGGCGCGCGCCATGCGGATGACCATCACCGGGTTGAAGAACGCGTTCTGCAGCGAGTTCAGCAGCATCATCGCGTTGAACACCAGCACGTAGCTGCCGTACTGCGCGTCGCTGGTGCGCCGGATCAGCAGCAGGCCGACCAGCAGGCTGGCCGCCGACAGCACCGCCTGGCTGACGACGGCGCTGCCGAACATGCGCGCGAACACGCTGCGGTGCGTGCCGCCCGCGACCATCGCCTGCGCGCTCGCGGCGGTGGCGCTCACGGACGCGCCACGCGACCCGCGTTCTCGCGCTCGGTGCGCAGCCAGGGCGCCGACGCCGCGCGACCCGGCACCATCACCCACAGTTTCCACAGCACGAAGCCGGGGACGTGCAGCAGCGCGGTGGCGGCATCCCAGCCGAGACCGGTGAGCTGCGCGCCGCGGGCGACGTGCAGGGCCAGGGTCGCACCGCAGGCCGCTGCCGCCCACAGCGCGGCTTCCGCGTGCAGCCACCATGCCGCCGCACCGGTGACCACGATCGACAGCGCCACCCACGCCAGCGGCATCAGCAGCAGGTCGAGCGCGAGATCCAGCGCCACGGGAGTTCCCCGCCGCAGCAGCGACGGCACCTGGGCGCGCAGTTGCGCGCGGCCGTGCTCCCAGCGCCGGCGCTGGCTGCGCGCGGCGCGCTCGCCGGAAACCATTTCGCCGAGCACGGCGGCCTCGTCGGCGTAGTGCACGCGCAGCCCGGCGCGGCCGAGCGCCAGCCCGTACTCGACGTCCTCGGCCAGCGAGAAGGCGCGGTACGGCACGCGGTGCAGCGTCCGGTGCGGCACGCACCAGCCGTTGCCGCGGATGCCGCAAGACAGCGCCAGGCGCTCGCGTGCACGCGAGCGCACGTCGTGGAAACAGGCCTTGGCCACCGTGATCAGCCGCGTGCGCCAGGAATCCATCGGGTTGAGCACGCCGTAGCGCGCCTGCACCGCCGGCGCGCCGCGCTCGAGGCGCGCGGCGAAGGCTTCCAGCAGGTGCGGCGAGACTTCGCTGTCCGCGTCCACTACCACCACGGCCTCGGCCCAGCCGAGCGTGCGGCTGATGGCGAAGGCGTACTGCAGGGCATAGCCCTTGGCACGGCGCTCCGGATCCA
>DATLCG010000086.1:0-12707 GCA_035526525.1 Binatia bacterium | reverse complement strand
AGCATCGGCGTCTCGAAGGTCATCGAGCCGCGCCACATGGTCGCGACCCAGTTGAACACCTTCACCCCGGTCGGCACCGCGATCAGCATGGTGGCGAACATGAAGAACAGCTCGCCGGCCAGCGGCATGCCGACCGTGAACATGTGGTGCGCCCACACGATGAAGCTGAGGAACGCGATCGAGGCCACGGCGTAGACCATCGAGTCGTAGCCGAAGAGCGCCTTGCGCGCGAACGTCGGGATGATCGTGCTGACGATGCCGAACGCCGGCAGGATCAGGATGTAGACCTCGGGGTGGCCGAAGAACCAGAAGATGTGCTGGAACATCACCGGGTCGCCGCCGCCGGCGGCGGCGAAGAAGCTGGTGCCGAAGTACTTGTCGGTCAGCAGCATGGTGACCGCGCCCGCCAGCACCGGCATGACCGCGATCAGCAGGTACGCGGTGATCAGCCAGGTCCACACGAACAGCGGCATCTTCAGCAGCGTCATGCCCGGCGCGCGCATGTTGAGGATCGTCACCGCGACGTTGATCGCGCCGGTGATCGAGCTGATGCCCAGGATGTGCACCGCGAAGATCAGGAACGGGAACGCGTTGCCGGTCTGCAACACCAGAGGCGGATACATGGTCCAGCCACCGGCTGGCGCGCCGCCGGGCAGGAACAGCGTGCCGACCAGCATTGAGAACGCGAACGGCAGGATCCAGAAACCCCAGTTGTTGACCCGCGGCAGCGCCAGGTCGGAGCAGCCGATCATCATCGGCACCATCCAGTTCGCCAGGCCGACGAAGCCCGGCATGACGCCGCCGAAGATCATCACCAGGGCGTGCATCGTCGTCATCTGGTTGAAGAATTCGGGATCGACGAACTGCAGGCCTGGCTGCCACAGCTCGGCGCGGATCACCAGCGACATCACGCCGCCGATGAAGAACATGGTGAACGAGAGGAACAGGTACAGCGTTCCCAGGTCCTTGTGATTGGTGGTCTTGATCCAGCGCATGATCCCCGGCGGCGGGCCGTGGTGCTCGTGCTCGTGGTCGTGCGCGTCGGCGTGAGCGTGGTCGTTGTAAGCCATCGTGTGCTCCGGAATTCGATTCGTGCTGCGTTCTGCTGGTGTGCTGCGCGCTCAGCGCGCGCCGGCGACGTCGGCCGGCTGCACCACGCTGCCCTGGTTGCCCCAGGAGTTGCGCTCGTAGGTGGCGACCGCTGCGATGTCGGCGTCGGACAGGTGCTTGAACGGCGTCATCAGGCCCTTGCCATTGAGCACCTGCTTGACGTGGACGGCCGCAGGGCCGCTCATGACCTTGCTGCCCTTGAGCGCCGGGAAGTTGGGTGGCAGGCCCTGCCCTTCCGCCTGGTGGCAGGCCTGGCAATTCGTCTCGTAGACCTTCTTGCCCTGCGCCATCAGCTCGTCCTTGGTGAGAGTCTTGGACGCTGCCGGCGTGGCAGCGGCCGGGGCGGCTGCCACCTCGGTGGCGGCGGGCGCGGCGGGCGCTGGCGTCGCATCGGTTGCGGTCGCGGCAGCGGCCGCGGCTACGTCAGTGCCGCCCTTCTGCTGCGCCAGCCAGGCGGCGAACTCGGCTTCCGGCACGGCCTTGACCACGATCGGCATGAAGCCGTGGTCGCGCCCGCACAGTTCGGCGCAGACGCCGCGATACACGCCGGGCTCGTCGATCTTGGTCCAGACCTCGTTGACGTAGCCCGGGATCGCGTCCTTCTTGACCGCGAGCTCCGCCACCCACCAGGCGTGGATCACATCGTTGGCGGTGACCAGAAAGCGGATCTTCTTGCCCACCGGCAGCACCAGCGGGTTGTCGACGTCCACCAGGTAGTTGGGCACGGTGTTGGGGTCGATGCCGGAATCGAGCTGGCGCGCCCGGTTGGACTCGGCCGCCAAGGTCGAGAAGAACGACACGTTCTCGCCCAGGTAGTCGTAGTGCCACTTCCACTGGTAGCCGGTGATCTTCACCGTCATGTCGGCGCCGCGCGCGTCTTCCAGCTTGATCAGGGTGCCGGCGGCCGGGATCGCCATGCCGATCAGGATGACGAACGGGATGATGGTCCAGATGATCTCGACCGTGGTGGACTCGTGGAAATCGGCCGGCTTGGGGTGGACCGAGCGGCGGTGCTTGACGATCGAGTAGATCATCGCGCCGAACACGATCACGCCGATCACCGCGCACACCGTGAACACGCCCATGTGCAGGCGGTAGACCTCGCGGCTGATCTCGGTGACGCCGGTCGGCATGTTCCAGCCGCCGCTGGTGGTGGTGTAGGCCCACGCGCTGAAGCAAGCCAGCAGCAGCCCGATACCCGCGGCGCCGCGCGCCAGCCATGCGTTCTTCATCTTCTCAATCTCCCATGTTCCAGTCCCGCGCAACCGGCGTGCCGGTTGCCGGTGCGGCCGCCGCGGCCTTGCGGCCATGCGGCTTGAGCAAATCCCCGATGCGCGCCGCCAGGCGGCTGCGATCCTCGTCCGTCAGGCACACCCCGATGCGCACGCGCTGGCCGGAGCAGCATAGCCACAGCGCCGTCGGCTCGTGCCGATGCTCGCCCCGCGCCAGCTCCACCCGCGTCCAGGCACGCGGCAATTCCAGCTGCGTGGTCGGCCCCTGGCCGAGCAGGCCGAATTCGATCCGGACCGTGCCTGCCGAAAACCGCAGCACCTCGCGGTAGCGGTTGCGGTGCATGCACACCGCCAGCGCCGCGCCGAAAGCCGCCAGCTCCAGCCCCGCAAACGGCAGGACCGGCCAGAAACCCAGTGCCGTCCACACGCCGGCGACGCCCAGCCCGACCCCGCTCATGCCGGCCATCACCCACCCAGCCTGCCGCCTCGTCAGCGAGGCGTTGGGGCCAATCACCAACTGGGCGTCGTAAGTCATGGAGCGGAAAAACGCGCCGGAAAACAGCCACGGAATTGTAGTTCAACGCGCCAAATGGGCGCAAAGCACAAAGCGTCGTTGAGATCGCGAAGTCGCCTCGCGATGTCCGCCGCTGTGGGATCGCCGTTGTGCTGTTTTATTGATAATTAACTTTACTAGTCGTTCTTTAATCAGGACGCGCAGGCATGAAAGCAGTGCTGCCGGCGACATCCGCAACGCGCGCCCCGTCGTATTGTCCTAGCACACCACCGGACACACCCATGAAGCGAAGATCCTTCCTGCAGCTCCTGGCCGCGATCGGCTTTGCCCCCACCGCCGCGCGCGCCGCGACCGACGACAAGCCGCGCGGCACGGCCGGGCATCCGCCCTCGTTCTGGCAACCGCTGCTGCCCGCTGCGGCTTTCGATGTGCTGTTCCACGAGGACACCGAGCGCGCGTTTTCCAGCCCCCTCTACGAGGAGCACCGGCCGGGCACGTTCGTCTGCGCTGCCTGCTACCTGCCGCTGTTCGAGGCGGACAAGAAGTACGCGTCCGGCACCGGCTGGCCGAGCTTCTGGCAGGCGCTGCCCAACAGCATCGCCACGCGCAGCGATCGCACCCTGTTCTTCGAGCGCACCGAGTACCACTGCCTGCGCTGCGGCGGCCACCATGGCCACCGCTTCGACGACGGCCCACAGCCGACCGGCCTGCGCTATTGCAACAATGGCGTCGCGCTGAGGTTCGTGCCCAAGGGCGAGGCGCTGCCGGCGTTGAGAGGATGAAAATGAAAACTTTCCTCCTGGCTCTGGGCCTGCTCGCAGCGCTTCCAGTCGCGGCCGAAACCCGCACCGCCTATTTCGCCGGCGGCTGCTTCTGGTGCATGGAATCGGATTTCGAGAAGTTGCCCGGGGTGCTCGGCGTCGCCTCCGGCTACACCGGCGGCAAGGAGCAGAACCCGACCTACGAGCAGGTTTCCTCGCACGGCACCGGCCACGCCGAGGCGGTCGAGGTGAGCTACGACAGCGCCAAGGTCGGCTACCCGCAACTGCTCGACTGGTTCTGGCACCACGTGGACCCGCTTACCGCCGATGCGCAGTTCTGCGACGCGGGCCACCAGTACCGCAGCGCGATCTTCTATCGCGACGAGGCCGAGAAGTCCGCGGCGCTGGACTCCAAGGCGCGCTTCGGGAAGCAGCTGGGCAAGCCGATCGTCACCGAGATCGTCGCGGCCGGGCGCTTCTGGCCGGCCGAGGAATACCACCAGGACTACTACAAGAAGAATCCGATCCGCTACAACTATTACCGCCATGCCTGCGGCCGCGACGCGCGTGTCCGGGAAGTGTGGGGCAAGGATTCCCACTAACGGGCAAACGCGGTAAGTTGGGGCGATGACCAACCAACGACATCGCATGACGCGCGGACTCGCGCTGGCACTCGCGCTCACGCTCGCCGCCTGCGCCACCGCCCCCAAGCTGCCGCCGCCCCTGCCGGCAGACTCGGTGGACCTGGAACGTTTCAGCGGCAAGTGGTACGTGATCGCCAACATCCCGGCCTCGGGCGAGCGCGAGCGGGTCGGCGCCTACGTCGACTACACGCTCGGCGCGGACGGGAGCATCGTCGAGACCTACTACGCCTTCGGCAAGGACTTCGCCCATCCGCGCGGCAGCACCCAGAGCACCGCCGTGGTCACCGACGCAGCGACGCACGCGCAGTGGCATTTCGAGGGTTCGCACTGGGCCGACCGCGTGATCGTCTACGTGGACCGCGATTACCAGGACGCCCTGATCGCCGACGCTTCGCGCGACCGCGTGTGGATCCTCGCGCGCCAGCGCTACCTGGGCGACGAGGTCTACTCGGCGATGCTGGCGCGCCTGGAGCAGATCGGCTACGACAGCCGGCGCGTGCTCAAGGTGCCGCAGCGGCCCGAGTTCATCGGAGCGCCGGGGTTCCAGTAGGGACCGGCTTCAGCAGGTCCTTCAGCGGCGCGAGGTCCAGCGCCGCGACCGCGGAGTCGGGGCTGCCGATCACCGCCAGGAGTGGCGCCGTGAGCCGCGCCGTCAGCGCCTCGACGTTCTCCTCCAGCGCCGCCATCGTCGGCGGCAGCGCGTTGGCGACCCAGCCCGCCAGGCGTGTGCGCCGCGCGATCGCCTGCGCGCTGAGCAGCGCGTGGTTGATGCAGCCCAGGCGCATCCCGACCACCAGCACGACCGGCCACTCGCGCTCGGCCGCCCACTCGCCCAGGGTCCAGGCCTCGTCCAGCGGCACCGCCCAGCCGCCCGCTCCCTCGACCACGATCACGTCGTGGTCGCGAGCCAGCCGCGCGTGCGCCGCGTCGAGTGCCGGAATGCTGATGCGCCGGCCTGCGGCCTGCGCCGCCAGGTGCGGCGCGATCGGCGGCTCGAAGGCGTAGGGATTGACGTCGGCGTAGTCGGCATCGCTGCCGGAGGCCGCGAGCAGCGCCAGCGCATCGTCGTTGCGCAGGCCGTCCGCCGTGCGCACGCAGCCGGTCGCCACCGGCTTGAAGCCGCACACGCGGCGGCCGTCGGCGCGCAAGCGGCGCAGCAGCGCGCACGCCACCAGGGTCTTGCCGACGCCGGTGTCGGTGCCGGTGACGAAGATCGTGCGGGTCATGCCGCCGCGCGCAGCTCCGCCGCCAGCGCCTCGAGCAGGGCATCGACTTGGGCGGGGCTGTGCGCGCCCGACAGCGTGATGCGCAGGCGCGCGGTGCCGGGCGGCACGGTCGGCGGGCGGATCGCGGCGACCCACAGGCCGCGCTCGAACAGCGCTTCCGACAGCCGCAGCGCGCGGCGCTCGTCGCCGAGCACGATCGGCTGGATCGGCGTTGCGATTGCTGATTGGGGATTGCGGATTGCGGATTGAAGAGCGGGCGCGAGCCCGAGCTGGGCCCAGCCCCCGCGGAAGCGGCGCACGTTGTCGAACAGCTGTGCGCGCCGCTGTTGCCCCTCCTGGCTGGACACGATGCGCAGCGCCGCGCGCGCGGCGGCGGCCAGCGCCGGCGGCGGCGCGGTCGAGAACACCCAGCTGCGTGCGCGCTGGATCAGGAACTCGATCAGGTTCTCGCTGCCGGCGACGAAGGCGCCGGAACAACCCAGCGCCTTGCCCAGCGTGGCGACGTAGATCTCGGCCTTGGCAACGTTGGATTCGGGATTCGTGAACAGCGCTCCGCGGTCGCCGACCCCGAGCACGCCGAAGCCGTGGGCGTCGTCCACGATGAGCGTCGCGCCATGCTGCTGGCACAGCCCTCCCAGCTCGGCCAGCGGAGCGATGTCGCCGTCCATGCTGAATACGCTATCGGTGGCGACCAGGGTCGTCCCCTTGCCTGCGGCGCCGGCTGCCTGCGAGAGCGCACGCCCGAACCCCTCGAGGTCGGCGTGCCTGACGCGTACGTAGCGCGCCCCGCTCAGGCGCCCGCCGTCGATCAGCGAGGCGTGGTTCAGCTCATCCGCCACCAAGGTGTCCTCGCGCCTGAGCAGCGCGCGCATCACGCCCAGGTTCGCGGCCCAGCCCGACGAGAACAGCAGCGCGCGCGGGCGGCGGGTGAAATCGGCCAGCTCTTCTTCAAGCGCGCGGTGCTCGCGGTTGTAGCCCGAGATCAGCGCGGCCGCGCCGCTGCCGGTGCCGGACGCGGCCAGCGCCGCGCGCGCGGCTTCGGCGATGCGCGGGTCGCTGGCCAGCCCGAGGTAATCGTTGCTGCAGAAGTTGACGCAGGCGCGGCCGTTGACCGTGATGTGCGCGCCATGCGCGCCGTCGATGACCCGGCGCGTGCGGTAGAGGTTCTGCGCGCGGATGCGTTCCAGCTCGGCCTCGAGGCGAGCCTCGAGGCCGGGATTCGGGATTCGGGATTCGGGATTCGTGACAGCAGTCGCGCGAAGCAGGTTCACGGCTTTCAGAGAGCCCGAGCGGGATGCGGATTGCTGCATTGGGCGGCAGCGGCGTCACGAATCCCGAATCCCGAATCCCGAATCCCGTCTTCGCCGCGCATCCCCAGCCGCGCCAGCAGCGCGCGGTCCTTGTCGTTCTGCGGATTGGCCGTGGTCAGGAGCTTCTCGCCGTAGAAGATCGAGTTGGCGCCGGCCAGGAAGCACAGCGCCTGCAGCTCCTCGCTCATCGCCTCGCGCCCGGCCGACAGGCGCACGTACGAGGCCGGCATGGTCACGCGCGCGACCGCGATGGTGCGCACGAACTCGAGCGGATGCAGCGCGGCCGCGCCGGCCAGCGGCGTGCCCTGCACCTGCACCAGGTTGTTGATCGGCACGCTCTCCGGGTGCGGGCTCATCGTTGCCAGCTGCTGGATCAGGCCGGCGCGGTCGGAGGCGTCCTCGCCCATGCCGACGATGCCGCCGCAGCACACCTTGATGCCGGCCTCGCGCACGCTGGCCAGGGTGTCGAGGCGGTCTTCGTAGGTGCGCGTGGTGATGACCTTGCCGTAGAACTCCGGCGAGGTGTCGAGGTTGTGGTTGTAATAGTCGAGCCCGGCGTCGGCCAGGCGCTGGGCCTGCGCGGGCTTGAGCATGCCCAGGGTCACGCAGGTCTCCAGGCCCAGCTGCTTGACCTCGCGCACCAGGGTCTCGACCTTTGCGACGTCGCGGTCCTTGGGCGCACGCCAGGCCGCGCCCATGCAGAAGCGCGTCGCACCGTTGGCCTTGGCCGCGCGCGCGGCCTCGATCACCGTGTCCACGTCCAGCAAGGGCTCGGCCTTCAGGCCGGTGTCGTAGCGGATCGACTGCGGGCAGTACGCGCAGTCCTCCGGGCACGCGCCGGTCTTGATCGACAGCAGCGTGGACAGCTGCACGGTGTTCGGCTCAAAGTGCCGGCGGTGCAGGGCTTGGGCGCGGAACAAGAGATCGGCGAACGGCAGCTCGAACAGGGCTTGCACCTCGGCGCGGCTCCAGTCGTGGCGAAGGTCGGTAGCGGGCGTAGTGGGCATGCGGGTTTCCATGGGCAGCACGAGCATCGTGCTCATTTATTTATAAATTGCGCACAATAAGTGCAAATATCACCAACGCTTTCCCTGAGACAGATGCTGGAAACGCGCTTGCAGCGCAGTTTCCGAGGCGCCCGGCGAAGTTGTCAACCTGGCGAGCGCCTGCGTGGTTGACTGGTCGGCATTGGCCGATGGGCTGCTGCCGCCGCGCTGCCGCTTCTGCGATCAGGCGACCCCGCGGCTCGCGATGTGCGAAGGCTGCATCGCGGGCCTGCCTTGGAACCGCCCCGCCTGCCCGCGCTGCGCGCAGCCGCAGGCTCACGACGCGCCCTGCGCGCGCTGCCTGCGTGCGCCGCCGCCGTTCGATTGCGCCTGGGCGGCATTCCGCCTGGAACTGCCGGTGCATCAGGAAATCCACCGGCTCAAGTACGGCGCGCAGTTCCTGTCGGCGCGCACGCTCGGCGAGCTGATGGCGCGTGAGCTGCTGCGACGCCCGGAGGCGCTGCCGCAGCGCCTGCTGCCGGTGCCCCTGCATTCTCCGCGGCTGCGCCGGCGCGGCTACAACCAAGCGGTCGAGATCGCGCGCGTGCTCGCGCAGCGCACCGGCGTTGTCGTGGACGTCGATTCGGTCGAGCGCTGGCGCCCGACCGCGCACCAGACCGGCCAGAGCCGCGCGCAGCGGCGGCGCAACCTGAAGGGCGCGTTTCGCGCGCACGCGGACCTGAGCGGACTGCGCCTGGCGCTGATCGATGACGTGATCACGACCGGCGCCACGGCCGGCGAGCTGGCGCGCGTGTGCTGCGCCGCCGGCGCCGCGCGGGTCGAGGTGTGGGCCGCGGCCCGCACGCCTTAACGCCTGCGCAGGGTGCGGTCGAAGAACTCGATGGCCGCGCCGCGGCCGAAAGCGAAGGTTGCAAAGTGGCCAGTGCCATGCACCAGGCGCAGCTGGTTCTGCACCCCGGCACGGTCGAGCGCCTCGTGCATGCGCCGCGCGTTGTCGGTGTGGATCACCCGGTCCCAAGTGCCGTGGTAGAGGAACATCGGCGGGTCATCGGACGTGACGTAGACGATCGGCGAGGCCTGGGCGTAGCGCGTCGGCAGATCCTCGGCACTGCCGCCGAAGAATTCCTTGAGGAATGGGTTGTGCTCCTCGCCGCGCAGGTCGGCTGGGAGGCCGCCGGCGACCATCGCGGCCGGCCGGACCGGGCACAGCTCCGGACGCGTCGCGATCAGCGCGCCGATCTGCGCACCCGCCGAATAGCCCCAGATGCCGATCCGGCGCGGATCGAGCTTGAAGGCCTCGGCCCGCCCGGACATCCAGCGCAGCGCGGTGCAGGCGTCCTCGATCGGCGCCGGGTAGTGGAACTCCGGCGCGGTTCGATAGCCGATGTTGACCGCGACGTAGCCACGCTGCGCAAGACGGCGGGCGATGCCCGACATCTCCAGCCGCAGCCCGCCGACCCATGCGCCGCCGTGGATCAGCAGCACCGCCGGAAACGGCCCCGCGCCCTGCGGCAGGTAGACGTCGGCGTGCAGCGCTGCCGGCGCGCCGGCCGGCGTGTAAGTCTGTTCAGGCTCACTCTTGTAATCGGTGCTGGCCGGCGCGGGCGGCGGCCCACCGGGCCGGCCCAGGGTGGATGCGCAGCCGGCCAGCAGCAGCAGGCCTGCGCCAACGGCCAACCCTTTCGCGCGCTCGATCATCGCTGACCTTCCCCTGCAATTCACCACGGTGGTTCCTTGCGGCTTGACGCCCGCACCTTTCATACCGTCGCCGCGAAGTCAGGGCATCATCCCGACGCGGGCCGGGGAGTCGGACGACTCAACGCCCGGCGCCACGCCGGCGGCGGAAGCCCCGGTCGCGGCGCCGAACTCCGCGGCGGCAAACGACGCGGCCCGGCGTTCGCGCGAAGCCAGCAGCTCCGGCCGGCTCATGCGCCGCTCCAGGAACGCGAGGCCCGCATCCACGGCGCTGCCGTCGAACATGAAGGCAGTCACGTGGCCGTAGCCGTGCATCACGAACCACTCGTTGGGCACGCCCGCCTCGCTGAGCTTCAGGTGGATGTCGCGCGTGTTGTGCGGGTTGACGATCTGGTCCCAGGTGCCGTTGTAGAGAAAGACTGGCGGCAGCGCCGGCGAGACGTGCTCGGAAGGCGAGGCCTCGCGATAGAGGTCCGGCGCATCTACGTACGCCTGGCCGATGTAGCGCTGGATGAACGGGTTGTTTTCCTCGCCACCGCGCACCAGGTCGGCCGGCATGGCGCCCAGCACCGCGGCCTGGACGCTGTGCGACTCGGCGCCCGTGGCCGCCACGAGCGCGGCGAGCTGGGCGCCGGCCGAATAGCCCCAGACGCCGATCCGGCTGGCGTCGATCTGCAGCGGCCCGGCCTGTTGCTGCATGAAGTGCAGCGCCGCGCGCAGGTCGTCGACCGGCGCGGGGTGGCGCCACTGCGGCGCCAGGCGATAGTCGATGTTGACCGCCACGAAGCCGCGCCGCGCCAGGGCGCGGGCAATGTGGTTCATCTCCTCGCGCGAGCCCTGGAACCAGCCGCCGCCATGCACCACCAGCACGGCCGGGAACGGGCCCGCGCCCGCAGGCGTGTAGATGTCGGCCTGCAGCTCGGCCGGCCAGTCCGGCGGTGTGAAGACGCAGTTGGGCGTCACCGTGTAGTGGCCAGGCTTGCCGGCCAGCGTCATCGCCGGTGGCGGGGTGTCGTGGAAATGCGTGACACAACCGGCCGCCAGGGCGGCGGCCAATACCATCAGCATCGTGCGTGTGGTCATGTCGCACCTTCTTATTCGTTGCCTGCTGTCGCGGCCCGCCAGTTGCGGGGTCGCGCGCGCGCTGTAATGCATCATCCGGTCGAGGCGATGAAGGCACCCTGAACCCGCCGCGCTCGGATCGCCGACGAGGCGTGAGCGGTCAGCGAGCGGCCAGCGCGTAATCCAGCGCGAGGCCCGCGAACACCGCCGCACCGAACCAGTTGTTGTGCAGGAAGGCGCGCAGGCACGCCTGCGGAGCGCGGGTGCGCGCCATGCGCTGCTGCCACGCGGCCAGCGCCAGCGCGATACCCAGGCCGAGGAAGTAGCACGCGCCGCGTCCGGCGAGCGCGCCGGCAGTCGCCAGCAGCAGCAGCGCCGCGGCCTGCAGCAGGGCGATCGCCAGCAGGTCGTGGCGGCCGAACAGGATTGCCGCCGACTTCACGCCGATGCGCAGGTCGTCGGCGCGGTCCACCATCGCGTACCAGGTGTCGTAGGCAATCACCCAGCACAGGTTGGCGGCCATCAGCAGCGCCGCCAGCGGCCAGTCCACGCGGTGCTGCACGGCGGCGAAGCCCATCGGGATGCCCCAGGAGAAGGCGATCCCCAGCACCGCCTGCGGCATCGAGATCCAGCGCTTGGCGAACGGATACAGCGCGGCCAGCAGCGCGGCCGGCACCGCCAGCGCCAGGGCCAGGGTGTTGCGCAGCGAGGTCAGCAGGCCAAAGGCGATCAGCGACACCGCGACGAACAGGCGCACCGCCTCATCCGGCGTGACCCGCCCGGTCGCGACGGGGCGGGCGCGCGTGCGCGCGACGTGGCCGTCGAAGCCGCGATCGGCGTAGTCGTTGATCGCGCAGCCGGCCGAGCGCATCAGCACGGTGCCGGCGATGAACACCAGCAGCACCTGCAGCGGCGGCACGCCGCCGGCGGCGAACCACAGGCCCCACAGCGTCGGCCATAGCAGCAGCCAGATGCCGATCGGCCGGTCCAGCCGCATCAGCAGCAGGTAGGCGGTGAATTTCTCGCGCATGCCGGGTTTCGCCGGGCTGGTTCAAAGTGTGATGCAAGGCATTGTAGCGGCTGGCTAAATATCGACCTCGCGGGTATCCTGAACCGTAGATCAGGCGGGGCTTCACCGCCCGTCAAAACAGGGAGGGCGCACACCCGGCACCGCCCGCGGCGGACCGGATACGCGATGAACCGGTTGACCATGGTTGAAGACACCGCCCGCACCGAAACCGGCGAGCAGGCCACGCTTCCGGACGCGCCGCCCAAGCTGATCGGCAAGTACGACGTGCGCGGCGAGATCGGCCGCGGCGCCTGCGGCGTGGTCTACAAGGGCTTCGACCGCTTCGTCTCGCGCGACGTCGCCATCAAGGTCGCGCTGTCCGACCCCGAGGCCCGCGCCAAGATGGGCACCACCGGCGACCACGAGCGCAGCTTCTTCGCCGAAGCCCGCGCCGCCGGCATGCTGCAGCACCCGCACATCGTCTCGCTCTACGACGCCGGGGTGGAGAACGACCTGTCGTACATCATCATGGAGTACATCGACGGCGAGACCCTGATGCCGCTGTGCCGCAACAACGGCGTGCGGCCGCCGCTGCAGCAGGTCGTCGACATCATCTTCAAGTGCGCCAAGGCGCTGGACTACGCGCACTCCAAGGGCGTGCTCCACCGCGACATCAAGCCGTCCAACATCATGCTGACGCGCGACGGCGTGCCCAAGGTGATGGACTTCTCGATCGCCGAGATCAACACCCCGGGCGTCCAGCGCGAGCAGGAGCAGGGCATGCTCGGCTCGCCGCTCTATATGTCGCCGGAGCAGGTCAAGCGCGAGAAACTCGGGCCCACGTCCGATCTCTACGCGCTGGGCGCAGTGATGTTCCAGCTCCTCACCGGCCAGCCACCGTTCCCGGTGACCGAGTTGCCGCTGCTGTTCCGCGCGATCAAGACCCAGCCGGCGCCACGCCCGCGCGAGCTGCGCCCGGACCTGCCCGAGGGCGTGTCCGACGTGGTCACGCGCCTGCTGCTGAAGAACCCGGCCGAGCGCTACCAGAGCGGCCAGGACCTCGCCGCCACGCTGACCCGCCTGTTCGACCAGCTGCGGCTGGCCGGCAACCAGATCAACCGGCGCGAGTCGCGCGAC
>DATLCG010000082.1:0-20213 GCA_035526525.1 Binatia bacterium | reverse complement strand
GGATCAATCCACTGAGGTTCCCCATGTTCATGCGTACCACCTATTGCGGTCTGGTGACCGAAGCCCTGATGGGCCAGAGCGTGACGCTCTGCGGCTGGGTCAATCGTCGCCGTGACCATGGCGGCGTGATCTTCATCGACCTGCGCGACCGTGAAGGTTACGTGCAGGTCGTGTGCGACCCGGACCGGGCCGAAACATTCAAGGCAGCCGAGGGCCTGCTGCAGGTCGTGTTCGATCCGGACACGAAGGACACCTTCGCGCAGGCCGAAAAACTGCGCTCCGAGTTCGTGGTGCGGATCACCGGCACCGTGCGGCCGCGGCCGGCCGGCACGCAGAACGCCAACCTGCGGACGGGCCGGATCGAAGTGCTCGCGAAGGACGTGCAGGTGCTCAACCGCTCGGAGCCGATCCCGTTCCAGCTGGACGACGAGACCACCGGCGAGGAGACCCGCCTGGCGCATCGCTACCTCGACCTGCGCCGGCCCGAGATGCAGCGCAACCTCGTGCTGCGCCATCGCATCATCTCGACCTTGCGCGCCTGGCTCGACGCGCAGGGCTTCGTGGACGTCGAGACGCCGATCCTGACGCGACCGACGCCGGAAGGCGCGCGTGACTACCTGGTGCCGTCGCGCACGCACGCCGGCCATTTCTTCGCGCTGCCGCAGTCGCCGCAGCTGTTCAAGCAGCTGCTGATGATGTCGGGGCTCGATCGCTACTACCAGGTCGCGCGCTGCTTCCGCGACGAGGACCTGCGCGCCGACCGCCAGCCGGAATTCACCCAGCTCGACGTGGAGACCTCGTTCCTCGACGAGGCCGAGATCACCGCCCTGATGGAGCGGATGGTCCGCCACACCTTCAGGCAGGTGCTGGGCGTGGACCTGCCCGAGCCGTTCCCGCGCATGAGCTACGACGAGGCCATGCGCCGCTACGGCTCGGACAAGCCCGACCTGCGCATCGCGCTGGAGCTGGTCGAGGTCGCCGACCTGGTGAAGGACACCGAGTTCAAGGTGTTCTCGGGTCCCGCCAACAGCAAGGATGGCCGCGTCGCCGCGCTGCGCGTGCCCAAAGGCGGCGAGATGCCGCGCAGCCAGATCGACGGCTACACCGAGTTCGTGGGGCGCTACGGCGCCAAGGGTCTCGCCTACATCAAGGTCAACGACGCCGCGAAGGGCCGCGACGGCCTGCAGTCGCCGATCACCAAGTTCCTGTCCGACGCGGCGCTGCAGGGCATCCTCGAGCGCACGGGCGCACAGAGCGGGGACCTGGTGTTCTTCGGTGCGGACCGTCGCAGCGTGGTGTGCGACGCGCTGGGCGCGCTGCGCATCAAGCTGGGACAGGACCTCGGGCTCGTGGAAAACGCCTGGCGTCCGCTGTGGGTGGTGGATTTCCCGATGTTCGAGTTCGACGAGAAGGAAGGTCGCTGGATCTTCCTGCACCATCCTTTCACCTCGTCGCGAATCCAGAGCGTCGAGGAGATGGAGCGGGACCCTGGCGGCATCCGTGCGCGGGCCTACGACCTGGTGCTGAACGGCACCGAGCTCGGCGGCGGCTCGATCCGCAACCACGACCCGGCGATGCAGATGGCGGTGCTGAAGCAGCTCGGCATCGGCCCGGAGGAGGCGCAGGAGAAGTTCGGCTTCCTCCTCGAGGCGCTCAAGTACGGCGCGCCGCCGCATGGCGGCATCGCCTTCGGTCTCGACCGGCTGGTGATGCTGATGATCGGCGCGCCGAACATCCGCGAGGTCATCGCCTTCCCCAAGACCCAGACCGCTTTCTGCCCGCTGACCCGTGCGCCGGGCGCGGTGGACCCGAAGCAATTGCGCGAGCTGTCGATCCGCACCGCGGTCGCCGGCAAGAACTGAAAGGTACCGTGATGCATCCGAATCGATTCCGCACCGGCCTCGCCGCCTGCACCGCCCTGCTGCTCGCTGCCTGCGGCAGCATCGGCGAGGGCAACACGGTGAAGACGCTCGAGATCATCCCCGCCACCGGTACCGGAGACGCCGTGGCGACCTACGACGCCTACCGGTGCCTGCGCGACCAGTTCCTGCTGGTCGGCACGTTCACCAACGGCAGCAAGGCGCCGTTCACGCAGCGCGCGCACTGGACCAGCAGCGACCCGGCCGTTCTCGAGGTCGCCGACGCGGCGACCAACCGCGTGCCGGTGCAGATCGTGCGGCGCAACGACAACGACACCGACCCGGATCCCGCGAACGACTACAAGTTCGACACGCTCAGCGGCACGTCGTACTCCGCCGGCACGCTGATTCCGCACCAGGTCTCGGTCACGCCGGTCACCATCACGGCCGAGTTCGTCGGCCTGAAGGCCAGCGTGCAGGTGACGGTGAACGAGGTCCCCTCCACGCTGTTCGTGGTGGCCAACCCGCTGCAGCCCGGCAACGTCACGCTGCCCCAGCCGGCCTCGTCGCTGTTCTACGTTGGCCAGAACGCGGACCAGAATCTCGACCTGCTCGCGGTGATGGGCGGGCGCGTGCGCACCGACACGTCGCTGAATTCCGGCCTGCTGAACCCGATCCTGTGGCGCTTCACCGAGCCCTCGACGCTGCAGCTGCGCCCGGGTGACACCACCGACCTCGGCGACTTCGACCGCTTCGTGCTCGACGACGGCAGCGGCAACGTGGTCGCGACGCTGAGCCCGACATCGGGCCTGGTGTCGGGCTTCACGCCCGACGCGGTCCCGCACGAGGTGCAGGTCGAGCTCGGCCTGTGCGCCGATGACCCTTCGCCGCCGGGCATCGCGGCACAGATCGAGGTGCTGCCGGTCGTGGCTCCGCCGGTGCTGGCGCACGAGAGCGCCGCGTACACGGGCGACCTGGTGTCGGGCACGGATGAGCTGCTGAAGGTGACGGCGCAGCTCGACGACGACAACGACGGCCTGCCGGACGTGGAACAGGACGTTTCCCTGCAGTCGAGCTTCGGCTTCGACTTCACGCAGGACGGGATCAATCCGCACTTCCAGACCGCGGCCAACCGCCTGATCGTGCGCAGCACGCCCACGGCCGAGGTGCCTACGCCGGTCGGCGGCGACCTGATCCACGCCTGCTTCCCGGTGTATCCGACCAGCACCACCCTGGAAGCTCCGGTCATTGCGCCCGGTACGCGCGACGTGACGCTCACCGCGGACGCGGTCAACGCCAACGGCGCAGCGGTGCGCGCCTATGTCTTCGGCTTCGGCGACGGCACCGCGACGGTGACGCAGGACGCGCTCGATCCGACGTCCTTCACGACCTTCGGGCAGGTCACCCACACCTACACGAAGGACGGCAACTTCATTCCGACGGTGAGCGCACTCGACTCCTGCGGCATCACCAGCGCCAACTTCGGTGGCACGCTGGTTGCGCTGAACACCACGCCCCCCGGCACCGTCCCCGAAGCCGCGCTGACCGCCACGGTGACGGGCGGCGCAGGCCAGACCGCGGTGCAGGGCACCGCGCCGCTGTTCGTGCGCTTCGACGCGAGCGGGTCGAGCGATTCGGCGGCGCTGTACACCTTCGATTTCGGCGACGGCGAAAGCGTCACGCAGGTCCGCACGGCGGCCACGCACGTCTACGCGGCGGCAGGTTCCTACCCGGCGCGTGTTTTCGTCACCACCAAGAGCGGGGACGTCAGCGCCTTGAGCACCACGGTGACCGTGAACGTGGCCGCGCCGGTACAGCCGATTCCGTCCGTGCTGTCCAATCCGCTGGCGTTGAACGCGGTCAAGGCCACGTTGACGGCTGTGGATCTTTCCATCACGCCCGACACCGAGCCGGCCTTCAGCTACCCGGGCGCGCAGCTCACGGCGCTCGGCACGTTCACGGCAGTCGACGAGGCAATCGATCCGTTCCTGTTCTCCGCGGGAGCGCCGACTACCGGCCAGCAGACCATCACGCGCCAGGTGAACTGGACGGTGCGGCCGCACGGTTCCACCAAGAAATACTCCGACCTGGCCGTGGTCCGTTCGCAGCGCGACGGCCTGCAGCGGGAAGGGCAGGTGTCCTACCTGCGCAACCTGAACGACGACGAGGGCACGACCACGGTGCTCGACATCTACGGCAAGCCGGTTTCGGGTTTCGGCTTCGGCAGCAAGACGACGACCCCGGATCACGTCGAGCTCACCGTCACCGAGTGCACGAGCTTCACCGTGCCTTTCCCATGTCCCTGAGGCCGTTCCGGCGCAGCACGAGATGTCCGCCGCACTGAAGATCGACGCCTTCAACCTGCTGGACGACGCCCAATGCGACGTCCGCATCGAGGCGGCGCGCCGCATGCTCGGCAAGCGCGTGGTGATCCTCGGGCATCACTACCAGCGCAGCGAGGTCTACAAGCACGCCGATCTCAAGGGCGACTCGCTGCGCCTGGCGCGCGAGGCGAGCCAGCTCGACGCCGAGTTCATCGTGTTCTGCGGCGTGCACTTCATGGCGGAAGTCGCGGACATCGTCACCCGGGGCGAGCGCACGGTGGTGCTGCCGGACCTCGCCGCCGGTTGCCAGATGGCCGACATGGCCAACCTGATCAAGGTCCGCAAGTGCTGGCAGGAGCTGTCATCGGTGCTCGACGCCGACGCCACGGTCACGCCGGTGACGTACATCAATTCGGCCGCCAACCTCAAGGCGTTCTGCGGCGAGCACGGCGGCATCGTCTGCACCTCGACCAACGCGCCGGGCGTGCTGACGTGGTCCTTCGGGCGCCGCGAGAAGGTGCTGTTCTTCCCCGACCAGCACCTCGGCCGCTGGACCGCCTACCAGCTCGGCGTGCCGCTGGAGCAGATGGTGGTGTGGGACTTCGGCCAGCCGATGGGCGGACTGACGCCGGAGCAGATCCGCGCGGCCAAGGTGATCCTGTGGAAGGGCCACTGCGCGGTGCACCAGATGTTCCAGCCGCAGCACGTGGATGCGTTCCGCAGGGAGCACCCGGACGGCATCGTCATCTCGCATCCCGAGAACCAGCTGGACGTGTGCCTGCGCAGCGATTACGTCGGCTCGACCGAATTCATCCTCAATACCGTGCGCGCGAAGGCGCAGCCGGGCCAGCACTGGCTGGTCGGGACCGAGCTGAACCTGGTCAACCGCCTGGCCGAGGAGATGAAGCCCAAAGGCGTGACCGTGCAGTTCATGTCGCCCATGGTCTGCATGTGCTCGACCATGTTCCGCATCGACGCGCAGCACCTGGCCTGGTCGCTGGAAAACCTCGCCGTCGGCAACGTGGTGAACCGCATCCGCGTGCCGGAGAAGGTGGCGGTACCGGCGCGCGCGGCGCTGGACCGGATGCTGGCGATTGCCAGGTAAGGGCTGAGGCGCCGATTTCCCCCCCCCGTCCCCGCGGGCCTTCGGCCCGTCGGCCCTCTCCCGCGAGGGGAGAGGGAATGACACGGCGTACAATGCGCGCCCACAAGCCCTTGTGGTTTTCCCGAGCGCCCGACCCCATGTGGACCCACCCCAAGACGGTCGCGCAGACCGACCCCGAGATCTGGAACAGCATCCTCGCCGAGCGCGCGCGGCAGGAAGCGCACATCGAGCTCATCGCCTCGGAGAACTACGCCAGCCCGGCGGTGATGGAAGCGCAGGGCAGCGCGCTCACCAACAAGTACGCCGAGGGCTATCCGGGCAAGCGCTTCTACGGCGGCTGCGAGCACGTCGACGTCGCCGAGACGCTGGCGATCGAGCGCGTGAAGAAGCTGTTCGACTGCGACTTCGCCAACGTCCAGCCGCACTCGGGCGCGCAGGCCAATGCCGCGGTGTTCCTGGCGCTGTGCTCGCCCGGCGACACCGTGATGGGCATGAACCTCGCGCAGGGCGGGCACCTGACCCACGGCAACCCGGCCAATTTCTCGGGCAAGCATTACCGGATCGTGCCGTACGGGCTGAACGCCGACGGCTACATCGATTACGACGAGATGGAGCGCATCGCGCTCGAAACGAAGCCGAAGATGCTGATCGGCGGCTTCTCGGCCTATTCGCGGGTGAAGGACTGGAAGCGCATGCGCGCGATCGCGGACAAGGCCGGGGCGATGTTCTGGGTGGACATGGCCCACGTCGCCGGCCTGGTCGCCGCCGGCGAGTACCCCAGCCCGCTGCCGCACGCCCACGTCGTCACCAGCACCACGCACAAGACGCTGCGCGGGCCGCGCGGCGGCATCATCCTCACCAGGGGACAGTCCGAGGACTTCAACAAGAAGCTCAACTCCGCCGTGTTCCCCGGCATCCAGGGCGGCCCGCTGATGCACGTCATCGCCGCCAAGGCGGTCGCGTTCCGCGAAGCGCTGGCGCCGGAGTTCACCGAGTACCAGAAGCAGGTGGTGAAGAACGCGCGCGCCATGGCCGACGTGTTCCTGCAGCGCGGCTACAAGGTGGTTTCCGGCGGCACCGACAACCACCTGTTCCTGCTGGACCTGATCGCCAGGAACGTCACCGGCAAGGACGCGGAAGCCGCGCTCGGCCGCGCCCACATCACGGTCAACAAGAACTCCGTGCCGAACGACCCGAAGTCCCCGTTCGTGACCAGCGGGCTGCGGCTGGGCTCCCCGGCCTCGACCACGCGCGGCTTCGGCGAAAAGGAAATGCGCGAGGTCGCCGGCTGGATCGCCGACATCGTCGACGCGATGAGCAGGAACGCCGACGTGGAAGCCACGATCGCGAAGGTTCGCGGCCAGGTCGAGCAGACCTGCGCCCGGTTTCCCGTGTACCAGGCAGGCAGGAAAGCAGCATGAAACTGCAGCAAGGCCCCCAAGCCCCCAGCCCCTAGCCCCGTCCCCCGTGCACTGCCCCTTCTGCAAGGCCCCCGACACCCGCGTGGTCGACTCGCGGCTGGCGGAGGACGGCGGGCAGGTGCGGCGCCGGCGCGAGTGCGAGAAGTGCGGCCAGCGCTACACCACGTTCGAGCGCGCGCAGCTGCTGCTGCCGCACGTGTTCAAGCGCGAGGGCAACCCCGAGCCGTTCAACGAGGACAAGCTGCGCCGCGGCTTCGAAAGCGCGCTGTTCAAGCGCCCGGTGACCGCGGAGCAGCTGGATCACGCGGTGGAGAACGTCATCCGCAAGGCGCAGGCCAGCGGCGAGCGCGAGATCCCGTCGCGCCAGATCGGCGACTGGGTGATGGAGGAGCTGCGCGACCTCGACCACGTCGCCTACGTCCGCTTCGCCTCGATCTATCGCCAGTTCCAGGACGTGAACGCGTTCCGCGACGAGATCGAGCGGCTGATGGCGTTCCCGACCGCGGAGCAGCGCCGCAGCCAGTTGCCGCTGATCGAAGGTGGCGACGGCGCGCCGCCCGCCGAGGAGGCGCGCCCGCCAGAGAAGTCCGACAAGCCCGGGAAGCCGCACGGCGATGGCAAGAAGGGCCGGCGTGAAAAGCAGAAGTCCTGAGCCGACCGACGCAGCCGATGCCGCGCGCCACATGCAGCGCGCACTGGCGCTCGCACGCCGCGGCCTGCACACCACGCACCCCAATCCGCGCGTCGGCTGCGTCATCGTCCGTGACGGCAAGATCGTGGGCGAGGGTTTCCACGAGCGCGCCGGCGGGCCGCATGCCGAGATCGCGGCGCTGCAGGCAGCCGGCGAAGGCGCGCGCGGCGCCGACGTGTACGTCACCCTCGAGCCGTGCTGCCACAGCGGCCGCACCGGCCCCTGCACCGACGCGCTGGTGAAGGCGGGCGTCGCCCGCGTCTTCGCCGCCATGCAGGACCCCAACCCGCGAGTGGCCGGGCACGGCGCCGCGGCGCTGCGCGCGGCCGGCATTCCGGTCGAGACCGGCCTGGCCCAGGCCGAGGCCGCGGCGCTCAACCGTGGCTTCGTCCAGCGCATGACGCAGGGCCGTCCGTGGCTGACGCTGAAGCTGGCGATGAGCGTGGACGGCCGCACCGCCATGGCCAGCGGCGAGAGCCGCTGGATCACCTCCGACGAGGCACGTGCCGACGTGCATCGCCTGCGCGCGGAAGCCGGCGCGGTACTGACCTCGGCCAACACCGTGCTGGCGGACGACCCGGAGCTGACGGTCCGCGCCTTCACCCCGCTGCGCGTGCCGGACCGCATCGTGCTCGACACCGGCTTGCGTGCCGGACCCGAGGCGAAAGTCTGGCGTCCGGGCGCGCGGCGCATCGCCATCGCGCTGGATCCGGCGCGCGAGCGCGGCGCGGCACTGCAACAGCTCGGTGTCGAAGTCGTGCGCGGCCGCGTCGGAGCGGATCGCAGCCTCGACCTGCCGCAGGCACTGTCGGAGCTGGCGCGGCTGGAGATCAACGAGGTGCTGGCCGAGGTCGGTCCGCGGCTGGCCGGGCGGCTGCTCGAAGCGGGCCTGGTGGACGAAGTCGTGGTGTACGTCGCGCCGGTGCTGCTCGGCGACCGCGCGCGTCCGCTGGCCGAGCTGCCGCGCATCGCCCAGATCAGCGACCGCATCCAGCTGGCGTTCCAGGACGTGGCGCGCGTCGGCCCGGACCTGCGCCTGATGCTGCGCCCCGTGCGCAAGGCGTCCTGATGTTCACCGGCATCGTCACCGCGATGGGCCGCATCGCGCGCGTCGAGCGCCGCGGCGGCGACCTGCGCTGCGGCATCGCCGTCCCCGCGGGATTCCTGCGCGGCACGGCGGCGGGCGACAGCATCGCCGTGTCCGGCGTGTGCCTGACCGTGGTGGCCAAATCCGCACGGGCGTTCACCGCCGACCTGTCGGTGGAGACGCTGCAGGCGACGACCGCCGGGCACTGGCGCTCCGGCACACCGGTCAACCTCGAGACGGCGCTGACGGCAGGCACGCCGCTGGGCGGGCACCTGGTGTCCGGGCACGTCGACGGCGTCGGCCGGCT
This sequence comes from Binatia bacterium, assembly GCA_035526525.1. Lineage (GTDB taxonomy): Bacteria > Pseudomonadota > Gammaproteobacteria > Nevskiales > Nevskiaceae > JACPFV01. Next base: position 11,419 of record DATLCG010000082.1, on the reverse strand, counting down.
GCGCGCGCGCCGCGACGAGGCGCGCAGCGTGCGCCTGCAGTTCGAGTCGCCGGCCGCGCTCGGCCGCTACGTCGCGCGCAAGGGCTCGATCTGCGTGGACGGCGTCAGCCTGACGGTGAACGAGGTGGCCGACGCGCGCGGGGGCGCCTGCCGCTTCGGGGTTAACATGATCCCCCACACGCTGGCGCACACCACGCTCGGACGCCTCGATCCCGGCGATCCGGTCAATCTGGAAGTGGACCTCGTCGCGCGCTACCTGGAACGCCTGAGCACCGCCCGATCATGACCCGCACCGTTTCCATCGACAGCGCCCGCCGCGGTCTCGACTCGGTCGAGGACATCGTCGCCGACCTCAGGGCCGGCAAGATGGTCGTGATCATGGACGACGAGGACCGCGAGAACGAGGGCGATCTCCTCATGGCGGCCGGCCTGGTCCGTCCGGAGGACATCAATTTCATGGCGCGCTACGGGCGCGGCCTGATCTGCCTGACGCTCACCGCCGAGCGCTGCCGCCAGCTGCGGCTGCCGCCGATGGTGTCCCATGGCGACGACAAGCACCGCACCGCGTTCACCATTTCGATCGAGGCCGCGGAGGGCGTCACCACCGGCATCTCCGCTTTCGACCGCGCCCACACGGTGCGCACCGCGGTGAAGAAGGACGCGCGGCCCGACGACCTGGTGCAGCCGGGACACGTGTTCCCGCTGATGGCGCAGCCGGGCGGCGTGCTGACGCGCGCCGGTCACACCGAGGCGGGCTGCGACCTCGCGCGCATGGCGGGCCTGGAGCCGGCGGCGGTGATCGTGGAGATCCTCAACGAGGACGGCACCATGGCGCGGCGCCCGGACCTCGAGCGCTTCGCGCGCGAGCATGGGCTGCGCATCGGCACCATCGCCGAACTGATCCGGTACCGCCTGCAGAACGAGCACACCATCGAGCGCGTGGCCGAGGCCCCGCTGCAGACCGAGTTCGGCGAGTTCCGTCTCGTCACCTACCAGGACGCCGTGGACAACACCGTGCACCTGGCCATGGTGCGCGGCGCGATGGACCCGGCGCGGCCGACGCTGGTGCGCGTCCACATCCGCAACACCCTGTCGGACGTGCTGGGCGGCGAGCACCCCAACTTCGGCTGGCCGCTGCGCCGCGCGCTGCACCGCGTCGCCGAGGAGGGCACCGGCGTGGTGGTGCTCCTGCGCAAGCCCGAAACGCCGCGCGAGCTGGTGCAGCAGATCGTGCAGCTCGAGCAGCCGCCGCGCCCGGACGACCACGCGCACGACGACCGCCAGGTGCTGCGCACCTACGGCATCGGCGCGCAGATCCTGTCGGACCTCGGCGTGCGCCGCATGCGCGTGCTGTCCGCTCCCAAGCGCATGCATGCGATCTCGGGCTTCGGGCTCGAGGTGGTGGAGTACGTCCCCTGTGACTGATGCCGCCTCGCCGGGATGAGCGCTTGAGCAAGACCGGCTACACCGCCCCGGCCGCGCCCGGGCGCGGGGAATTCTCCAGGGCCCGCATCGCGCTCGTCGCCACCCGCTGGAACGCGGACATCGTCGAGGCGCTGCTGGCCGGCGCGCGCCGCGGCTTGCAGGCCTGGGGCGTGGCCGCACGCGCCGTCACCGAGCTGTACGCGCCGGGCGCCTACGAGCTGCCGCTGGCCTGCGAGCTGGCCGCGCGCTCGCGCCGCTACGACGGCGTGGTGGCGCTGGGCGCGGTGATCCGCGGCGACACGCCGCACTTCGATTTCGTCGCCGGGGAGTGCGCCCGCGGCCTGCAGGACGTGGCCCTGCGCCACCGGCTGCCCGTCGGCTTCGGCGTGCTCACGGTCCACGACGCGCGGCAGGCGCGTGACCGCGCCGGGCCAGGCCCGGACAACAAGGGCGTCGAGGCCGCGCAGGCGGTGCTCGAGATGCTGCGCCTGAAGCGGGCCCTGCGCTGATGGATCGCGACAGCATTCCGCTCAGCCGGCGCGGACTCGCCCGGCGCCTGACGGTGCAGGCCATCTACCAGTGGCTGGTGAACGAGACGCCGCCGGAAAAACTGATGCGCCAGTTCCACGAGGACCCGGGCCTCGGCCGCGCCGACCGCGACTATTTCCATGGCCTGCTGCACGGCGTGGTGCGCGAGGCCGGCCTGCTGACGGACACGTTCGAGGAATACCTGGACCGGGCACTGGAGCAGCTCGACCCGGTCGAGCGTGCGGTGCTGCTGCTCGGCAGCTACGAGCTGATGTTCCGGCCGGAAGTGCCGTGGAAGGTGGTGGTGAACGAGTCGGTGAACCTGACCAAGATGTTCGGCGCCGAGGAGAGCTTCAAGTACATCAACGCCGTGCTCGACAAGGTCGCGCGCACGGTGCGCGCGGTCGAGGTCGCCGGCGGCACGCCCGGCGCGCCTCCTGCGTGACCGGCGGCGGGCGCGCGCCGGACGGCGCTGCGCGCCGGCGGCGTTTTCGCGCAGAATGAGCGCCACCTGAGGGGAGCGGCGTGGACGAATTCGAGGTCATCCGGAAGTTCTTCGCCGACCTCACCCCGAAGCGTTCCGACGTCACGCTCGGCATCGGCGACGACGGCGCGATCCTGCAGCTCGCGCCCGGCCACGAGCTGGTCGCCACCACCGACACGCTGGTCGAGCGGCATCACTTCTACGACGACGCCGCGCCGTACGACATCGGCTGGAAATCCCTCGCCACGGGCCTGTCGGACCTGGCCGCGATGGGCGCCGACCCGCATTCCTGCCTGCTCGCCATCACGCTGCCCGAGGCCGACGCGTCCTGGCTGAAGGAGTTCAGCCGCGGCTTCCGTGACCTCGCCGTGCAGCACGGCGTCTCGCTCATCGGCGGCAATACCACGCACGGGCCGGCTTCCATCACCGTTACCTGCTTCGGCACGATCCAGGCCGGGCGCGCGGTGCGCCGCGCCGGCGCGAAGAACGGCGACATCGTCTGCGTCACCGGCACGCTCGGCGATGCGGCGCTGGGCCTGCGCACCGTGCAGCTGCGGATGCAGGCGGAGTCCGAGCAGCGCCGCCTGTTCCGCCGCAAGAGCGATCCGCCGCAGGGCCTGGACCCCGGCTTCGCCCTGACCGACGTGCCGAGCCAGGAAGAGCTGGAATTCCTGCGCGGCCGGCTGGACCGGCCGACGCCGCGCGTGCGCGCCGGCCAGATGCTGCGCGACTACGCGCACGCCCTGATCGATCTTTCCGACGGACTGGTGGGCGACCTGCCGCACGTGCTGGCCGCCAGCCGCGTCGGCGCCGAGGTCTGGCCGGACCGGCTGCCGACGTCCGAGGTGTTCCGCCGCCTGACGCCGCCCGCGTACACGATCCAGCTGCAGGTGGCCGGCGGCGACGACTACGAGCTGTGCGCGTGCCTGCCGGCGGAGGCCGTCAACGAGGTGCGGCGCAAGCTCAACGTGCCGCTGACCATCGTCGGGCGTGTCGTCGAGACGCCCGGTTTGCGCCTCGTCACGGCCGAGGGCAAGCCGCTGCCCCTCAAGTTCTCCGGCTTCCGCCACTTCCAGTAATGCCGCCTGCCGTCGGCGAGCGTCCGCAGGACCGCGCGCCGCGGCCGGCGCCGTCCGTCGTGTTCGGGCGATGGGAGCACGTGCTGGCGTTCGGCTTCGGCGCGGGCCTGTCGCCGAAGGCGCCCGGCACCGCCGGCACGCTGGTCGGCGTCGTGCTGTGGCTCGGCCTGCACCCGCTGCCCGTCGCGGCTTACGCAACGGTGGTGGTTGCGCTGTTCGCCTGCGGTGTCTGGATCTGCGGGCGCAGCGCGCGGCTGCTGGGCGTGCATGACGCGCCGGGCATCGTCTTCGACGAGATCGTCGGCTTCCTGGTCGCGGCGGCGCCATTGCTGCCCGCCGTGGGGCTCGCGCACCAGCGGCTGTGGCTGGCCGTTGCGTTCCTGCTGTTCCGCGTCTTCGACATCTGGAAGCCGTGGCCGATCGGGCGCCTGGACGCCGCGGTGCACGGCGGATTCGGCATCATGGTGGACGACGCCGTGGCCGCTCTCTACGCGGCGGCACTCCTCGCTCTGCTGCTGGCACTCACCTGAATGAAAGACACGATCCGCATCGGCTGCGCCTCCGCCTTCTGGGGCGACACCAACACGGCCGCCGCGCAGCTGGTGGAGAAGGGCGCGCTCGACTACCTGGTGTTCGACTACCTGGCCGAGATCACGATGTCGATCCTCGCGGCCAAGCGGATGAAGGATCCGGCCGAAGGCTACGCCACCGACTTCGTCGAGCACGTGATGGCGCCGCTGCTGCCGGAACTGAAGCGCCGCGGCATCAAGGTCGTCGCCAACGCCGGCGGCGTGAACCCGCTGGCGTGCAAGCAGGCGCTGGAGGCGGTGGCCGCGAAGGCGGGTGTGCCGCTGCGCGTGGCAGTGGTGCTCGGCGACGACCTGCTGCCGCGCCGGAAGGAGTTCGCCGACGTGCTCGAGCTCGACACGGGGAAGCCGCAGCCCCCGATGTTCGTCTCGATGAATGCCTACCTCGGCGCAATCCCGATCGCGCGGGCACTGGCCGCCGGCGCGGAAGTGGTCATCACCGGGCGCTGCGTGGATTCGGCCGTCGTGCTCGGCCCGCTGATGCACGAGTTCGCCTGGCGCGAGGACGACTACGACAGGCTCGCGGCGGGCTCGGTCGCGGGCCACATCATCGAGTGCGGCGCGCAGTGCACCGGCGGCAACTTCACCGACTGGGAGCTGGTGAAGGACGGCTATGCCGACATGGGCTTCCCCATCGTCGAGGTGCAGCCGGACGGCACGTTCTTCGTGACCAAGCCCCGGGACACCGGCGGCCTGGTCAGCGTGCATACCGTGCTCGAGCAGATGCTCTACGAGATCGGCGACCCGCGCGCCTACCTGCTGCCGGACGTCACCGTGGACTTCACGCGCGTGAAGCTGGCGCAGTCCGGCGAGCACCGCGTGCGCGTCACCGGCGCGAAAGGCCAGGCGCCGACCGCCACCTACAAGGTCAGCGCCACGTATCCCGCGGGCATGCGCTGCGCGGCGCTGTTCATGATCGGCGGCATCGACGCTGCGGCGAAGGGCCGTGCCAGTGCCACGGCCGTGGTGGAAAAGGTGCGTCGCCAGCTGCTGGCGCAGAAGCTCGGCGACTTCACCGGCGTGGACATCCACTGCATCGGCGCCGAGGACACCTACGGCCCGCATGCGCGCGAAGGCGCACGCACCACGCGCGAGGTGGTGGTGAAGATCGCCGTGCAGCATCCGAACCCGAAGGCGCTGAAGCTGTTCGCGCGCGAGATCGCGCAGGCGGCGACCGGCATGGCGCCGGGCTTCACCGGCTATTTTGGCGGCGGGCGGCCCGAGCCGCACATGATTCCGAAGCTGTTCACGCTGCTGGTGCCGAAGGAGCGCGTGCCGATCGAGGTCGCGGTCGGTGACGAGCGGTTCGCCGTGGCCGTGCCTACCGGCGGAGGCTTCGTGCCGCCGCCCGCCGAGGCCATCGCGCCGGACGACACGCTGCATCACCACGCCGTGACGCTGGTGAAGCTCGCGCTGGCGCGCTCCGGCGACAAGGGCGACCACGTCAACATCGGCGTGATCGCTCGCAAGCCGGAATACCTGCCCTACATCCGCGCGGCGCTGACGCCGGACGCGGTGCGGAAATACTTCGCGCACGTGCTGGCCGGCGGCGGGCAGGGCCGGGTCGAGCGCTGGGAACTGACGGGCACGATGAGCTTCAACTTCCTGCTGTACCACGCGCTCGGCGGCGGCGGCGCCAGCAGCCTGCGCACGGATCCGCAGGGCAAGGCCTTCGCGCAGATGCTGCTCGAATTCCGCGTGCCGGTGCCTTCCGGGATCGCGCAGGCGCTGCGATAATGCGGCACCGCAGCACGCGCCGGGCCCCACCCGGCGCTGCGCGACGGCCTCTCCCGGCGGGAGAGGCCTTTTCGTTTCCCTCTTTCCCTCCGGGAAAGGGCGGGTGAGGGGCTCGGAGCACACGTGACCGTTCAGCGCGACGTGATGGAGTACGACGTGGCCGTCGTCGGCGGCGGCCCGGCCGGCCTGTCGGCGGCGATCCGCGTCAAGCAGGTGGCGGCGAAGGCCGGCAAGGAAATCACGGTCTGCCTGGTGGAGAAGGGCTCCGAGGTCGGCGCGCACATCCTGTCGGGCGCGGTGTTCGAGCCGCGCGCCCTGAGCGAACTGTTTCCGGACTGGAAGGAAAAAGGCGCCCCGCTGAACACCCCGGCAAAGCGCGACGACGTCTACTTCTTCCTGGGCGCAGAGAAGGCCTTCCGCATGCCGAACCTCTTCGTGCCGAAGACCATGCACAACGAGGGCAACTACATCGTCTCGCTCGGCAATCTCTGCCGGTGGCTGAACACGCAGGCGCAGGCGCTCGGCGTGGACGTGATCGAGGGCTTCGCCGCGCAGGACGCCATCGTCGAGGACGGCGTGGTGAAGGGCGTCGTCATCGGCGACAAGGGCGTGGACCGCGACGGCAAGCCGACCGACAGCTTCACGCCCGGCCCCGAGCTCCGTGCGAAGTACACGCTGTTCGCGGAAGGCTCGCGCGGCCATATCGGCAAGCGGCTGATCGCGCGCTACCGCCTGGACGAAGGTGCCGATCCGCAGCATTACGCGATCGGCCTGAAGGAGCTTTGGCAGGTGGACCCGTCGAAGCACCAGCCGGGCCTGGTCGTGCACGGCGCGGGCTGGCCACTCGACAACGCCAATCCGGGCGGCTCGTTCCTGTACCACTTCGACGACGGCAAGGTCGTGGTCGGCCTGATCGTGGACCTGTCGTACCAGAATCCCTACCTGTCGCCTTTCGACGAGTTCCAGCGCTTCAAGCACCACCCGGTCATCCGCCGGCACCTCGAAGGCGGCAAGCGACTGGTCTACGGCGCGCGCGCCATCACCAAGGGCGGCCTGAACTCCTTGCCGAAGATGACCTTCCCGGGCGGCGCGCTGATCGGCTGCAACGCCGGCACGCTCAACTTCGCCAAGATCAAGGGCAGCCACACGGCGATGAAGACCGGGATGCTCGCCGCCGAGGCGGTCGCCGAGCGCCTGCTGGCCGGCGGCGCGGGCGGCGACGAGCTCGACAACTTCATGGCCGCGTTCCGCGGCAGCTGGGTCTGCGACGAGCTGTATCGCAGCCGCAATTTCGGCGCGGCCCTGCACCGGTTCGGCGCCATCCTGGGCGGCGCGCTGAACTACATCGAGCAGAACTGGCTCGGCGGCAAGGGCTTCTGGCACCTGCGCGACCTGACGCCGGATCACGCGGCGCTGAAGCCCGCAGCGGAATCGAAGCGCATCGACTACGCGAAGCCCGACGGCGTGCTCAGCTTCGACAAGATGTCCTCGGTGTTCCTGTCGAGCACCCACCACGAGGAGCATCAGCCGGTGCACCTGAAGCTGGCCGATCCTTCGATTCCGATCGGCCGGAACCTGCCCCTGTACGACGAGCCCGCGCAGCGCTACTGCCCGGCCGGCGTGTACGAGGTGTTGCGCACCGACGGCACGCCGCGCTTCCAGATCAACGCGCAGAACTGCGTGCACTGCAAGACCTGCGACATCAAGGACCCGGCGCAGAACATCACCTGGGTGGCGCCGGAGGGCGGCGGCGGTCCCAACTACGCGAACATGTGACGCGCGCCGCGACGCGCGTCATCCCGGCGCAAGCCGGGATCCAGTGTCGTGAAGGCACTGGGCCCCGGCTTGCGCCGGGGCGACGACAACATCAGCAACCGAGGAACCGATGAAAGCACTGGTGGCAGTCAAGCGCGTCGTGGACTTCAACGTCCGCGTGCAGGTGAAGCCCGACGGCTCGGGCGTGGTCACCGACGGCGTCAAGCATTCGATGAATCCCTTCTGCGAGATCGCCATGGAAGAGGCGGTGCGGCTCAAGGAGAAGGGCAAGGTCACCGAGATCGTCGCCGTGTCGCTGGGCGGCGCGAAGTGCGAGGAGACGCTGCGCACCGCGCTCGCCTTCGGCGCCGACCGCGCGATCCACGTGAAAGAGGAAGGCGAGGTGCAGCCGCTGACGGCGGCGCGCGCGCTGGCAAAGCTGTTCGACAAGGAGCAGCCGGGCATCGTGCTGCTCGGCAAGCAGGCCATCGACGACGACAACGGCCAGACCGGGCAGATGCTGGCGGCGCTGCTGGATCGCGCGCAGGCGACGTTCGCGTCCAAGGTCGAGATCGACGGCCAGAAAGCGAAGGTCACCCGCGAGGTCGACGCCGGCCTGGAAACGCTGGAAGTGGACCTGCCGGCGGTCGTCACCACCGACCTGCGGCTCAACGAGCCGCGTTACCTGAAGCTGCCGGACATCATGAAGGCGAAGAAGAAGCCGCTGGAGACGGTGTCGCTCGCCGATCTCGGCGTGCAGGCCGCGCCGGCGGTGAAGCACGTGAAAACCGCGGCGCCGCCGGTGCGCGGCAAGGGCACGGTGGTGAAGACGGTGGACGAACTGATCGCCGCACTCAGGCAGAAGGGGCTGGTCTCATGAGCAACAGGATCCTGGTCGTCGCCGAGCACGCCGGCGGCAAGCTCAACGTCGCCACCGCCAAGGCGGTCACCGCCGGCCAGAAGATCGGCGGCGAGATCGAGATCGCGGTGTTCGCCGCCGACGGTGCCGCGGTCGCCGGCGAAGCGGCGAAGCTGGCGGGCGTCGCGCGCGTGCTGCAGGTCGACCACGCCGCCAACAAGGATGCGATGTCGGCCGTGCTCGCGCCGCAGGTCGCCGCGCTCGCCAAGTCCCGCGGCAGCACGCACGTGCTGGCCCCGGGCAGCACCTTCGGCAAGGACGTGCTGCCGCGCGTCGCCGCGCTGCTGGGCGTGCCGCAGGTGTCGGACATCATGAACGTGCACGCGGCGAACCGGTTCGACCGTCCGACCTACGCCGGCAACGCGATCGTCACGGTCGAGACCACGGTTTCGCCGGTCGTCGCCACCGTGCGCATGGCCTCGTTCGCGGCGGCCGTCGCCGGCGCGGCGGCGCCCGTGGAGAAGACCGCCGTGGACGCGAAGCTGCCCACGCACACGCGCTACGTCGGCATCGAATCGCACAAGAGCGAGCGGCCCGACCTGCAGTCGGCGGGGCGCGTCGTCTCCGGCGGGCGCGCGCTGGCCAGCGGCGAGAATTTCCAGAAATACATCGTGCCGCTGGCCGACAAGCTCGGCGCCGCCATCGGCGCCTCGCGCGCCGCGGTGGACTCCGGCTACGTGCCGAACGACATGCAGGTGGGCCAGACCGGCAAGATCATCGCCCCCGAGCTGTACTTCGCCGTCGGCATCTCGGGCGCGATCCAGCACCTGGCCGGCATCAAGGACGCCCGCACCATCGTCGCCATCAACAAGGACCCGGAGGCGCCGATCTTCGAGATCGCGGACCTGGGCCTGGTGGGGGACCTGTTCCAGCTGCTGCCGGAATTGACGGGCAAGCTGTGACCCTGGCATCCCCAAATGGGGCATTGATCGCGTAAATGGGGTAACTGTTGTGGGTAATACCCCATTAACATTAGAATGACACTGTTCCACCGCCGGGGGGGCGATGCGATCACTCACCGCCGAGTACCTGGCCGGGCTCCGATTCAACGGGCGCCAACTGGCCACCCTGCGCGCGGTAGGTGAGTACCGGGGCAAGCAGCAGCTCTACTCCGAGCAATCGCCCGAGGTGCTGGACAGCCTGCGGCAGGTGGCTGCGGTCGAGTCCACCGAATCCTCAAATCGGCTCGAAGGCGTGGTGGTGGCTCCCAGCCGCATCAAGAGCCTCGTCCTCAAGAATGCCGAGCCCCAGAACCGCTCGGAGCAGGAGGTCGCCGGCTACCGCGATGCGCTCGCCCTGATCCACGAGAACGCCAGGAACATGCCGTTCTCCGACGGCATCGTCCAGCAGTTGCACGGAATTCTGTACCGCTACATGCCGCAGCCCGGCGGACGCTGGAAAGCCACCAACAACGACATCATCGAACGCTCGCCGGACGGAGCGACGCGGATCCGCTTTACGCCGGTCGCCGCCCACCTGGCGCCCATGGCCATGAACGAGCTGACCACGCGCTACGCCGTTGCCATCGACAGGCATCTCGCCGACCCACTCGTGCTGGTGCCCTTGGCCGTGCTGGACTTCCTCTGCATCCACCCGTTCGCCGATGGCAATGGCCGCACCGCGCGGCTGCTCGTGCTCCAGTTGCTGTACCACTTCGAATACGACGTGGGGCGTTACATCAGCCTCGAGCGCATCGTCGAGGAATCCCGCGAGGGCTACTACGAGGCACTGGAAGCGAGCTCGCAGCGCTGGCACGACAGCGCGCACGACCCGCATGCATGGCTGGATTACTTCTGGGGCACGCTGCTGCGCGCGTACAGGGAATTCGAGGAGCGCGTCGGAACCATCGAGCGGGGCCGCGGCGCAAAGGGCGAGCGGGTGCGGGCCGAGATCATGAAGCGCACGCTGCCGTTCTCGATCTCGGACCTGGAGGGTTCCTGCCCCGGGGTGAGCCGGGACACCGTACGCGTGATCCTGAGGGAGATGAAGAAGGAAGGGCTGATCGCTCCGACGGGAAAGGGCCGGGGGGCGAAGTGGCGAAAGGGGAAGCCGACGTGAGCGTTTTGAGCGGGATCGGGGTTCGGTTGTTCCGCCAGGCTCGACGATTGCCGTGTTTCCGGTCCTGGTTTGTACGAGTCGGCGGCGGCATCCGACTACGCTCGAGAAGAACCCTGCGCTGATCGCCGCGCCCACACACAGCTACGAAGGGAGCACCTTTTGCACTACGACTCCATCTACAAGCCCGGCCTGTTCGAAGGCCAGACCATCGTCGTCACCGGCGCCGGCTCCGGCATCGGGCGCTGCACCGCGCACGAGCTGGCAGCCCTCGGCGCGAAGGTGGTGATCCTCGGCCGCAAGCAGGAGAAGCTGGACAAGGTGGCCGGCGAGATCCGCGAGGACAGCGGGCAGTGCGCCACCTGCTCGCTCGACATCCGCGACGAGGAAGGCGTCAAGGCGGGCGTGGCGAAGATCGTCGCCGGGCACGGGCCGATCCACGGCCTCGTCAACAACGCCGGCGGGCAATTTCCCTCGCCGCTGATGATGATCAACAAGAAGGGCTGGGAAGCGGTGGTTTCCAACAACCTCACCGGCGGCTTCCTCGTCGCGCGCGAGGTGTTCAACCAGTCGATGAAGAAGACCGGTGGCGCGATCGTGAACATGCTGGCCGACATGTGGGGCGGGATGCCCGGCATGGGACACAGCGGCGCGGCGCGTGCGGGCATGCTCAATTTCACCGAGACCGCTTCGGTGGAGTGGGCGTCGTTCGGCGTGCGCGTCAACGCGGTGGCGCCGGGCTGGATCCAGTCGAGCGGCCTCGACCAGTACGACCCCGCGTTCGCGAAGGAAGTGATCGGCAAGCTGCGGCACTCGGTGCCGCTCAAGCGCCTCGGCGAGGAAGCGGAAG
>DATLCG010000060.1:0-15731 GCA_035526525.1 Binatia bacterium | reverse complement strand
CAACACCGCCTACGTGCTGAACCTCGAGGATCGCGCCCGCACGCAATACCAGATCGTGCGCATGGGCGATGCCTACCGCGACCCGGACGACAACGACGTCATCGGCTACGAAGCCCAGCCGGTCGGCGACACCGAGGTGCGCGCCTTCGGCGACCCGGCGACGATCTACATCGTCAGCTCGCAGCGCGAGGCCCGGCCGGGCGACCACCTGCTGCCGGTGGACGAGAACGCCTACGCCGCGCAGTACTTCCCGCACGCGCCGGAGCGTCGCATCGAGGGCAGCATCATCGCCGTGTACAGCGGCATGACGCAGATCGGCCAGTACCAGATCGTGGCGCTCAACCGCGGCTCCACGCATGGGCTCGAGCAGGGTCACGTGCTGACGGTGCACCAGACCGGCCGCAAGGCCCGCGATCCGTACAGCGCGTTCGGCAGCAGCGTGCGCCTGTCCGAGAACCAGGTCGGCACCGTGCTGGTGTTCCAGGTGCGGCCGCGTCTGTCGTACGCGCTGGTCATGGCGGCCCAGCGGCCGATCCACGTGCTGGACAAGGTCGCCAAGCCCGACCGCGCGCACTGAGCGCACCGTCGTGACGCGCTCCGCTCCGGCGGCTGTCGCTCCCGTCTCCTCCGCCGTCGAGGCGCACCAGCGTGCCTGGCTGGCATTGATCCGGGCCCCGGCATCGGCCCCGGCCTGGGACGCCAGTTGCTGCAGCTCTTCGGCGATGCGCCCGCGCTGCTCGCCGCCGGGCCTTCCGGGTGGCGCAAGGCCGGCGTGCCGCTGGCGCTGCATGGCGGCCTGGCCCAGCCGGACGGCGCGGGCATCGACCAGGACCTGGCGTGGCTGCGCGGACCGGGCCGCACGCTGCTGCCGATCGACGATCCGCGCTACCCGCAGCGCCTGCGCGAGATCGCGCAACCGCCGCTGGCGCTGTTCTGCCAGGGCGATCCCGCGCTGCTCGCGCGCCCGCAGATCGCGCTGGTCGGTGCGCGGGCCGCGACACGCGGCGGACTCGAGACCGCCGAAGCTTTCGCCGGCGAGCTGACGCGGCGCGGCCTGGTGGTGAGCAGCGGCCTGGCACTCGGCATCGATGGCGCCGCGCACCGCGGCGCGCTCGGCGCCGGGGGGCCCACCGTCGCGGTGTGCGGCACGGGGCTCGACCGCGTCTACCCGGCGCGGCACCGGGAGCTGGCGCACGAGATCGCCACGAACGGCGTGCTCGTCTCCGAGTTCCCCACCGGCACGCCGCCGCTGCCCGAGCATTTCCCGCGCCGCAACCGGATCCTGTCGGGCCTGGCGCTCGGCGTGCTGGTGGTCGAGGCCGCGCCGCGCAGCGGCTCGCTGGTGACGGCGCGGCTCGCGCTGGAGCAGGGCCGCGAGGTGTTCGCCATTCCCGGCTCGATCCACAGTCCGCTGTCGCGCGGCGGCCACGAGCTGATCCGCCAGGGCGCCAAGCTGGTGGAGAACGTCGACCACGTCATCGAGGAGCTGGCGCGGCTGCTGCCGGACGGGCTGCCGCCCGCGCCCCCCGCAACCGGCGATGCCCTCGCGCCATCCGTCGAACGCAGCGCGGCGCAGCAGCGCGTGCTCGATGCGGTGGGCTTCGAGCCCACGCCCTTCGACGCGCTGGTCGAGCGCCTCGGGATGCCGGTGGGTGCGCTCAGCGCCGCGCTGTTCGCGCTGGAAATGGACGGAGCCATCGCAACCGCGCCGGGCGGCGCCTACCAGCGTCTGCGCTGAGGCATTTCTTTACAAACCCGCCGCCCGCGCCGTATAAGTCGGGCCTCCCGTCCACTCCTTTATTAATGCTCGCCCGCGGATGAGCAAGCACCTCGTCATCGTCGAGTCGCCCGCCAAGGCGAAGACGATCAAGAAATACCTCGGCAAGGACTACGAGGTACTGGCCTCCTATGGCCACGTGCGCGACCTCGTGCCCAGGGACGGCGCGGTGGACGTGTCGAACAACTTCGCCATGCACTACGAGGCGCTGGAGAAGAGTGGCGGCCACGTGCGCGCCATCGGCCAGGCCCTCAAGGACGCAGACAACCTGATCCTGGCGACCGACCCCGATCGCGAGGGCGAGGCGATCGCCTGGCACCTGACCGAGCTGCTGAAGGAGCGCAAGCTCCTGAAGGACAAGACGGTGCAGCGCGTGGTGTTCTACGAGATCACCGAGCGCGAGGTGAAGAACGCCATCGAGCACCCGCGCAAGATCTCCGCCGAGCTGGTCAATGCACAGCAGGCGCGCCGGGCGCTCGATCACCTGTACGGCTTCAACCTGTCGCCGCTGCTGTGGCGCAAGATCTCGCCGGGACTGTCGGCGGGGCGCGTGCAGTCGCCGGCGCTGCGCCTGATCTGCGAGCGCGAGGACGAGATCCGCAAGTTCGTGCCGCAGGAATACTGGACGGTCGAGGCGCGCGCCGAGAAGGAGTCGCAGCCCTTCACCGCGCGGCTGGTGGAGTACCGCGGCGCCAAGGTCGAGCAGTTCACGCTCGGCGACACCGGCTCGGCCGAGGCGGCGAAGCGCGACATCGTCGCCGCGGCGGGCGGGCAGCTGCGCGTGGCCTCGGTGGAGAAGAAGCAGCGCCGGCGCAATCCGTCGCCGCCGTTCACCACCTCCACGCTGCAGCAGGAAGCCAACCGCAAGCTCGGCTACGGCGCCAAGCGCACGATGCAGACCGCGCAGCAGCTGTACCAGGGCGTGGACATCGGCGGCGAGTCGGTGGGCCTCATCACCTACATGCGTACCGATTCGGTGAGCCTGGCGCAGGACGCGGTCGCCGACATCCGCGCGCTGGTCGAGAAGAAGTTCGGCCGCAAGGCGCTGCCCGCCGAGCCGCGCGTCTACAAGGCCAAGTCCAAGAACGCCCAGGAAGCGCACGAGGCGATCCGGCCGACGTCGGCATCGCGCACGCCGGAAGAGGTCGCGAAGTTCCTGCCGGCCGAGCAGGCGCGCCTGTACGAGCTGATCTGGCGCCGCGCCATCGCCAGCCAGATGGAGGCGGCGGTGTTCGATACCGTCGCCGCCGAGCTGCGTGCCGGCACGGCGCACGCGTTCCGCGCCAATGGCCAGATCCTGGTCGAGCCCGGCTTCCTGGCGGCGTACAACATCCGCGCCGACTCGCCCGAGGACGATGACGCCGAGGACGACGAGAAGCGCCTGCCGCTGCTCGCCGAGGGCGAGACCGTGAAGCTGCTGGACGTGGTGCCGGAGCAGCACTTCACCGAGCCGCCGCCGCGCTACACCGAGGCGAGCCTGGTGAAGACGCTCGAGGAATACGACATCGGGCGGCCTTCGACCTACGCCACCATCATCTCGACGCTGCAGGCGCGCAATTACGTGCAGCTCAACGGCAAGGCCTTCGTGCCCACCGATGTCGGCATGATCGTCAACCGTTTCCTCACCGAGCACTTCACGCATTACGTGGACTACGGCTTCACCGCGCACCTCGAGGACGAGCTCGACGAGGTGTCGCGCGGCGAGCGCGACTGGGTGCCGGTGCTGAAGGAGTTCTGGGACGGCTTCAAGCCGACGGTCGACCTGAAGATGGAGCTGAAGCGCCAGGACGTCAGCGAGACGCGGGCGCTGGGCACCGATCCGGCGAGCGGCAAGCCGGTGACGACGCGGCTGGGCCGCTTCGGCCCGTTCGTGCAGATCGGCACCAAGGAAGATCCCGAGAAGCCGCGCTTCGCCTCGCTGCGGCCCAACCAGCGGCTGGACACGATCACGCTCGAGCAGGCGCTCGAGCTGTTCAAGCTGCCGCGCAAGGTCGGCGCCACGCCGGAAGGCGAGGACGTCACCGTCGGCGTCGGCCGCTTCGGGCCGTTCGTGAAGATCGGAAAGACCTACTGCTCGCTGCGCAAGGAAGACGACCCGATGACCATCACGCTCGAGCGCGCGCTCGAGCTGATGAGCCTGAAGAAGCAGGCGATGGACGCGGCGACGCTGAAGCGCTTCGACGGCAGCATCGTGCGGGTCATCAAGGGCCGCTTCGGCCCCTACATCCACGACGAGGGCCGCCGCGCGCGCATCCCGAAGGGCAAGGACTACGCGTCGCTGACGCTCGAGGAGTGCGTGGCGCTGCTCGACGAGCAGAACGTGGCGAAGAAGGGCGGCAGGAAAAGGAAGGCGGCGCCGAAAGCGGCCGCGGCCGGCGGCGGCGAGGCCGCGAAGGCCGTGGCTGCCACGCCGAAGCCGTCAGCCGCGCCGAAGAAGAAGGCCCCGCCGGCGAAGAAGAAGAAAAAAGCGGCACCCAGGAAAAAGCCGCCGGAATCGCCGGCGGCTTCGTGACGCGAAAGCCGGCCTACGCCGGCTTTTTCGCGTCCAGCTCCTGGTAATACTTCGACAGGATCGCGGCCACTTCCGGACGGGAAAACTCCTCGGGCAGCGGCTGGCCCTTGCCCAGCAGCTCGCGCACCTTGGTGCCGGACAGGTTGATGAAGTCGTCGGGCCCGTGGCCGGGCGCCTCGCGCATCATCACCACCTTGCCGAGCTTCCGGCTCCAGGCCGTGTTGTCGGCGCCGAAGATTTCGATCTTCAGGGCGCCCGCAGGCACCTGCCCGAAGATCGTCTGCGCGTCGAACGGCCCGTAGTACGTGCCGACGCCGGCGTGGTCGCGGCCGACGATCAGGTGCGTGGCGCCCATGTTCTGTCGGAACACGGCGTGCAGCAGGGCCTCGCGCGGGCCGGCATACAGCATGTCGAAGCCGTAGCCGCACACCATCACCGTGTTCTTCGCGAAGTACAGCTCGACCATCTTGCGGATCGAGGCGTCGCGCACCGGCGCGGGGATGTCGCCTTCCTTCAGCTTGCCGAGCAGCATGTGGATGACGAGGCCATCGGCCTGCAGGCGCTCGAGCGCCATGCGGCACAGTTCCTCGTGCGCGCGGTGCATCGGGTTGCGCGTCTGGAACGCCACCACCTTGCTCCAGCCGCGACTGCGGATGTCGTCGCGGATCTGCACCGCGGTGCGAAAGGTGTCGGGGAATTCCTTCTCGAAATAGCTGAAGTTCAGCACTTCGATGGGCCCCGACAGCAGCACGTTGCCCAGGCCGAGGAACGTTGCGACGCCCGGGTGCTTCGGATCGAGCGTGCCGAAGATCTTCTCGGCCATGGTCCCGAGGTCGGCGTCGCTGACGGTCTCGACCGCCTTGACGTCCATGACCGCGATGACCGGCTGGCCGTCCACGTTCGGGTCTTTCAGCGCGATGCGGGTGCCCGGCTTCATGCCGGCCTGCTTCGTCAGGTTCAGCACCGGCACCGGCCAGAACAGGCCCGACGCCGTCTTCATGTCCCTGGCCACGGACATCGCGTCGGCGAGGTTCATGTAGCCCGCGAGCGGCGTGAAGTAGCCGCCGCCGAGCATGACCGCGTTGGCGGCGGCGGCGGAATTCAGCAGCAGCGACGGCAGCGAGGCCGCTTCCTTCTGCAAGGCCGCGCGGCGCGCGGCGTCGGCGACGAAGAGGGGTTTGAGCTCGGCAGCGCCGTGCGGCTGGATCATGGCGGTCTTCGGTGGAAAAACGGGCCGCGGATTATGAGCGAGGGCGCGCCTCAGCGCACGAGCATGCCGACGCCGATCCCCGCGATCAGCAGCGCGAACGCGCGCTTGAGCAGCTTCGGCGGCAGCCGGTGCGCCAGGCGTGCACCCAGCGGCGCGCACAGCACGCTCGCTCCGGCCAGGCCGAGAAAACCGCTGGTCGAGACGTAGCCGAGGCTGCCGGCCGGACGGCCGGGCACGTCCCAGCCCGCGACGATGAAACCGATGGCGCCGGCCCACGCGATCGGCACGCCGCAGGCGGCAGCGGTGCCGACGGCCTGGCGCATGCCGATCCGGCACCAGGTGAGGTAGGGCACCGTGAGCGAGCCTCCACCGATGCCGACCAGCGACGACAGCGCGCCGATCACGCTGCCGGCGGCCAGCAGGGCCAGCGTCGCGGGTCCGCCGGCGTCGCCGTCATCGCTCGCGGCAGGGCGCGCATCCAGCGCCATCTGCAGGGCGACGATCAGCGCGCCGCCGCCGACGATGCGCCGCAGCGCGATGCCGGGCAGCAGGTGCGCGGCCCAGGCACCGGCGAGTGCGCCCAGCGCGAGGCCCGGCGCGAAGCGCAGGAACACCGGCCACAGCACGCCGCCGCGCCGGTGATGCGCCAGCATCGACGAGATCGAGGTCGCGCTGATCACGGCGAGCGAGGTGCCGATCGCCATCTGCATGATGACGCTCTCGGCGACGCCGACCCGCGGCAGCAGCGCGGCCAGCGCCGGCACCATGATCAGGCCGCCGCCGACGCCGAACAGGCCGGCCAGCAGCCCGGCAACGGCGCCGGTGACGAGAAACAGCGGCAGGGACGTCACGGTCGAAGACGATCCGCGAAGAATCCACGCATGCTACAAGAACGCCTCATGATCCCCGCGCGCCTCGCGCTCGTGCTCCTCGCGCTGGCAGCCGCCGCGGCCGCGCAGGACGTTCCGCCGGCGGCGGTTTCCGTGCCCGCCGCGGCCGACGGGGCCCGTGCGGCGCAGGAACGCCTGCGCGATGCGTTCCGGCGCGCCTGGAACGCCGTCGCTGCCGGCGAGCCCTTGCCGGCGGACGTGGCCGTGCTGCGCGACTACGCGCTGTGGCCGTACCTGGAAGCGGCGCAGCTGCAGCGGCGGCTCGCGCGCACCGCTGCACGCGACGCGGCGCTGGAGCAATCCGTGCAGGCCTTCCTCGAAGCGCAGGCCGGCGCCACGGCGGCACGCGGGGTGCGCCGCGAGCGCCTGCTGTACTTCGGGCGCACCTCGGCGTGGCGCGAGCTGCTGGCCGCGGCCGACGGATCGCTCGAGCCGGTCCTGCAGTGCTACGTCCTGCAGGCCCGCGTCGCCACCGGTGCGAAGGACGCACGCGACACGGTCTATGCCGCGTGGATCTCGCTCGCTTCGCCGCCGCTCCAGTG
The DNA here is from genome assembly GCA_035526525.1 of Binatia bacterium. Lineage (GTDB taxonomy): Bacteria > Pseudomonadota > Gammaproteobacteria > Nevskiales > Nevskiaceae > JACPFV01. Next base: position 8,800 of record DATLCG010000060.1, on the reverse strand, counting down.
CCGGGCGCCGTTCGCCTGGGTCGACGTGCGCGAGCGGCTCGCGGACGAAGACATCGTGCGCGCGGCGCGCTTCGCCGCGCGCAACGGATCGCCGCTGCCGCGCACCGTCGCGCTGCTGCCGCCCGCGGAGCGTGCGCTGGCGCTGTTCGAGCAGCGCCTGTTCGACGATCCGCGTCGCGCGCTGGCCAGGACGCTGGCGGGCGAAAACCTGGTTGCGCGCGAGTCGCTGACGGCGCCGCCGGGCGACGCCATCGCCGGCGCGCTGCTGGAAGCCTTCGACCGCGTCGCCCGTCGCGATTCCTTCGCGGCCGCGCCGCTGTACCAGGCGCTGCACGCGCGTCCCGGCTTCAGTCCGACGCAGCGCGCGCAGCTCGAGCGCTCGCACGCGCTGGGCCTCGCCTACGACCACGGCGCCGAGTCGCTCGAGCTCTTCGAGCGGCTTCCCCCTGACGCACTCGACGCCGTCGCGCACGAGTGGCGGCTGCGCATGGCGCTCTGGTACGGCCAGTGGAAGCGCGCGCGGCACTGGCTGGCCGCGATGCCGCAGGTGCAGCAGCAGGAGCCGCGCTGGCGCTACTGGCGCGCCCGCACCGCGGAGCAGCTGGGCGACGTCGACGGCGCGCGCTCGCAGTACGAGGACGTGGCGCAGGAGCGCGAGTTCTACGGCTTCCTTGCGGCCGAGCGGGCCGGGCACGCGCCGAAGCTGCGGCCGCAGGCCTTGCCCGTGGATCCCGCGGCAGAGGCTGCCATCGCTGCGCTGCCCGCCATGATCCGCGCACGCGAACTGGTGCTGTGCGGCCTGCCGGAGCCCGCAGCCCATGAATGGCGTGACGCGCTGGCCGGCCTGGACGCCGAGCGCCGCGCGCAGGCGGTGCGCGTCGCCGAGGACTGGGGCTGGTACGACCTGCCCATCAAGCAGCTGTCGGAGCTGCAGCGGTGGGATGATCTCTGGCTGCGCTTCCCGCTGCCGTACGCGGACGCGGTGGCGCAGGCCGCGCGCGACAGCGGCGTTCCCGCCGACTGGCTCTACACGGTGATGCGTACCGAAACCCTCTACAACCCGCGCGCCGAATCGCCGGTTGGCGCGCTCGGCCTGATGCAGCTGCGCCCGCTCACGGCCCGGCGGGTGGCCCGCTCGGCGCGGCTGCCAACGCCGTCGCGCGCGGACCTGCTGGAGCCGGCGACGAACCTGCGTCTCGGCGCGCGTTACCTGGCGCAGCTCCACCAGCGCTTCGGCGCGCGATGGATCTTCACGCTGGCCGCGTTCAATGCCGGCCCGGAGCGCCTGGCGGAATGGCGCGCGCCATTGCCGCTGCCCGCGGACATCTGGGTCGAGGCCATCCCCTACACCGAGACGCGCGGCTACGTGCAGCGTGCGCTGTCCAGCTGGGTGATGACCCGGTGGCGCCTGCACGGCGAGCCCGGACGCCTGCTGCCGCTGTTGCCGGTGCTCGCGCCGCCGGGCGAGGATGGCGCGCCATGAAGCGCTATCTGGTGGGCGGCGCGGTCCGCGACGAGCTGCTCGGCCTGCCGGTAAAGGAGCGCGACTGGGTCGTGGTCGGCGCCACGCCCGAGGACATGGTCGCCGCTGGCTACCGGCCCGTGGGCCGCGACTTCCCGGTGTTCCTGCATCCGCAGACCAAGGAAGAGCACGCGCTGGCGCGCACCGAGCGCAAGAGCGGCCGCGGCTACCACGGCTTCACCTTTCATACCGGCCGCGAGGTCACGCTCGAGGACGATTTGCGCCGGCGCGACCTCACCGTCAACGCCATCGCCCGCGCCGAGGACGGCACGCTGACGGACCCGTACGGCGGGCGGCGCGATCTCGAGGCACGGGTGCTGCGACACGTGTCGGAAGCCTTCCTGGAGGACCCGGTGCGCATCCTGCGCGTGGCGCGCTTCCATGCGCGCTTCGCCCCGCTCGGCTTCACGCTCGCCCCCGGGACGCTCGCGCTGATGCGCGCCATGGTCGGGAGCGGCGAGGTGGATCACCTGGTGCCGGAGCGCGTGTGGCAGGAGATGCAGCGCGCGCTGATGGAATCGCAGCCCAGCACCTTCTTCGCCACGCTGCGCGACTGCGGCGCGCTGGCGCGCGTGCTGCCGGAACTCGACGCACTGTTCGGCGTGCCGCAGCGCGCCGAGTACCACCCGGAAGTCGACAGCGGGGTGCATTCGCTGATGTGCGTGGACCAGGCCGCGCGCGTGCAGGCGACGCTGCCGGTGCGCCTGTCGGCGTTGCTGCACGATCTCGGCAAGGGCGCGACGCCGCAGCACGAATGGCCCAGCCACAAGCTGCACGACGTCCGCGGCATTCCGTTGATCGAGCAGGTCGCCGACCGCCTGAAGCTGCCCAACGAGTGCCGCGAGCTGTGCGTGCTGCACACGCGCGAGCACCTGGTGGTGCACCAGGCGCTGGTGCTGCGTCCGTCGACGCTGCTCGAGCTGCTCGAGCGGATGGGCGGGCTGAAGAAGGGCCCGCGCTTCGAGCAGGTGCTGTCCGCCTGCGAGTGCGACGCGCACGGCCGCAAGGGGCTGGAGGACGCGCCGTATCCGCAGACCGGCTACCTGCGCGATGCCGCCGCCGAGGCGGGGAAGGTGCAGGCCGGCGAGGTGGTCGCCGCCGGCTTCAGCGGCGAGGCGGTCGGCGTGGAGCTGCGGCGGCGCCGGCTGGAGCGGCTGCAGCGCTGGGTCGAAGCGCGCCGCGGTGCGTCACAGGAACAGCAGTAGCGCCGCTCCGGCGACGATGCGGTACCAGGCGAACACCGTGAAGCGGTGCGTCTGGATGTAGCGCAGCAGCCACTGCACCACGGCGAAGCCCACCAGGCCGGAGACGACGAAGCCGAGCGCCAGCTCGCCGGCGCTCTCCTGCGCCGGCGGCGCCTTCACCAGCTCGTAGGCGGTCGCGGCGAACATCGTCGGGATGCCGAGCAGGAAGGCGAATTCGGTGGCGGCGGGGCGCAAGGTGCAGCCGGCGAGGATGGCGGCAAAGATCGTCGCCGCAGAGCGCGAGGTGCCGGGAAACACGGCGGCCAGCACCTGGGCCAGGCCCACCCAGACGGCGATGCGCCAGGTGATCTCGTCCGACGGCGGCAGGTGCGCCGCGCGCCGCTCGATCGCCAGGATCGCCACGCCGCCGACGATCATGGCCCACGCCACCGGCGCCACCGAGGCCGGCAGCCTCAGTCCCAGCTTCTTGGCGATCAGCCCGCCCACGACGGTGATGACGAACGACACGGCCAGCTTGGCGACGTAAGCGCGCTGTTCCGCCGAGAACAGGTCCAGGTCGAGCAGCCGCCTGCGGTAGACCACGAGCACGGCCAGGATCGCGCCGACCTGGATGGCGACGTTGAACATGTCGCTGCGCGCGCCGAGCCAGTGCTCGGCGATCAGCAGGTGGCCGGTGCTGGACACCGGCAGGAACTCGGTGATGCCCTCGACCACGCCGAGCAGCATCACCTGCAGCCAGTTTTCCACTTAGACTTTTCCCGCGGTTTCGAAACGCGGCTGAGGATACATGGGCGAAGGCGCAGGCAAGGGCGACGCAGCGCACGGCGTGGTGCTGGTGACCGGCGCGGCGCGGCGCATCGGCGCGGCGATCGCCCGGCGCCTGCACGCGCTCGGCTGGAACGTCGTGCTGCACTACCGCGCGTCCGGCGGCGAGGCGCGCGCGCTGGAAAAGGAGCTGAACCGGGCGCGGCCCGACTCGGCGCACGCGCTGCGCGCCAACCTGCTCGACGTCAAGGCGATCGTGCGCCTGGCGCAGGAAGCCCGCGCGCGCTGGGGCCGGCTCGACGCGCTGGTGAACAACGCCTCCAGCTATTTCGCCACGCCGCTGGCGGATCTCACCGAGGAGCAGTTCGACGACCTGGTCGGCAGCAACCTCAAGGGGCCGCTGTTCCTGATCCAGGCCTGCGTGCCGCACCTGCGCGGCGGCGCCATCGTCAACATCGCCGACGTCCACGCCGCGCGGCCGATGCCGCGCCACGCCGCCTACTGCGCGGCGAAGGCCGGTCTGGTGTCGGTGACGCAGTCGCTGGCGCTCGAGCTGGCGCCGCACGTTCGCGTCAACGCCGTCGCGCCGGGCCACATCCTGTGGGCGGCGGGCACGAAGCTCGGCGCAGCGCAGCAGCAGGCCGAGCTCGACCGCGTGCCGCTGCGGCGCCTGGGACAGCCGGACGAGATCGCCGCCGCGGTCGCCTACCTGCTTTCGCCGGAAGCGGCGTACGTGACGGGTGCGGTGCTGCCGGTGGATGGCGGGCTCGGCCTGCGCTGAATCGGCGCCGCCCCCTGCGGTTTGCCCACTTCGCGGTGGGCGCGCTTCAGCGACACCTCATCGAAGTCACGCGCCTCAGCCGTGCTTCTGCCAGGCCCATTGCGCCGCCGGCTCGGGCGCCTTCAGCTCCAGCTGCCGGCGGCCCTGCTCCAGTTCGAGCAACGCCTGCTTGCGCCACAGGCCGCCGCCGTAACCCCCGAGCTTGCCGTCCTTGTTGACCACGCGGTGGCACGGGATGACGACGCAGATGCGGTTGAGGCCGTTGGTCTGGCCCACGGCGCGCACCGCGCTGGCCGAGCCGACGGCACGGGCGATGTCCTCGTAGGAGCGCGTCTCGCCGTAAGGAATCTTCATCAGCTCGCTCCAGACCTTCTTCTGGAACGGCGTGCCGGGGAAGGCGAGCGGCACGGTGAAGCGGCGGCGGCGGCCGTCGAAATATTCCACCAGCTCGTCGCGCAGCTTGCGCAGGTGCTCGTTGTCGCCCGGCACGATGGCGCAGCGGAAGCGGCGGCGCAGCGTGTCGAACTGCGCCTCGAGCATGCGCCGCTCGGTGAACTCCACCAGCACCACGTGCCGCGAGTTCGCCGCGGCCAGCAGCGGGCCGAGCGGGCTTTCCATCCAGCCCACGAGGATGCAGTCCTGTTCGCGCGCGGCCGCCGGCGCGGCGCCGAAGGTTTTCGCGAACGCCTCGCGAAATCCGCTGTGCGACTCGTAGCCGCGTCCGATCGCCACCTCGTCCATCGCGATGCCTCGCTTGATGTCGTGCAGCGCGCGGCCCATCCGCCGCGCGCGGGAATACGCCTGGAAGGTCATGCCGTAGTGCTTCAGGAACCAGCGGCGCGCCCGCGCCGGCTCGATGCCGAGGCGCCGCAGCTCGGCGTCGCGCATGCGCGACTCCGGCCGCGTCTCGATGCGCTCGAGCAGCCGCCGCACCCAGCCGGGCGCCGCGCCGCCGGCTTCCAGCGGATGGCAGCGCTTGCACGGCCGGTAGCCGGCGAACGACGCCTCGCGCGGGTTGGAGAAGAACTCGACGTTCCGCGGCTTCGGTTTCCTGGAGCTGCACGACGGCCGGCAGAAGATGCCGGTGGTGCGGACACCGAAATAGAACAGGCCGTCGTAGCCGGGGTCGCGGCGCCCAAGTGCGCGGCGCATTTCCGGAAGCGTCAGGACGGTGCTCATGGAGCCCATGGTAGGCGCGGGCCCCGCGGCGCTCCACCGGAAAATGGACGACTAATTCGCCCCGGGCCCGATGCGCTGGCGGGTCTCGCCGGTCGGCCTGCCGTCGGGGTCGAAGCGGCGCTCGGTGAACTCGATGCCGTCCGGCCGCAGGCGCAGCAGCGTGCTGCAGCGCGTGCCGTAGGTCGGGCTGACGATGAAGGGCGGGGAGAGCAGGCGCTCCATCTCCCGGCCGACACCGGAGTCGGGAAGCTCGGCGTCGCGTGCCGGCACCCGGTCCGCCAGCGCCGCGAACAGCGCGCCATCGTTGCCGCCGCGCTCCATCGCCGCGCGCAGGCGCTGCGCCTTCGGCCAGGGCGTGTCGAGCGTGGCGTTGGACACGACGTGCACGCCGGGGTCCACCTCGCGGTTCTCGAAGCCGGGATGGTTGTTCGCATACCGCAGCTCGGCGCCGTCGTGCAGCAGCAGGTTGAAGCCCGAATAGCGCCCCGACGCATCTTCGAGCGCGCCCGCGAACTCGGCCGCCGACAGGCCGCCTCGCACGAAGTCCGCCACCAGCGCGCCGCGCGAGGGCGCGCGCGGGTCCGGCGGGATCATGCGCCGGACGTTGGTGACCGCCGCGAAGCGTCCGCGCCGGGACACCGCCATCCAGCTGCCGCCCGCGGCCAGGTCACGCCCGCCGAAGACGTCCGGCGCCTCCGGCCAGAACGCGGCGGGCGCGGCGGCCCGCGCGTGGAACTCGTCGCGGTTGGCGGCGACGAGCAGTTCCTCGCCGGGGCGCCAGTGGAAAGCGATGAGGCACATGGCCGCGCATGATACGGGCCATGGCCACGCCACTCTCCTACGAGCAGAAAGCCCTCCGCGACACCCGCCGCTGGCTCGCGCGCGATCCCGGCTGGGGCGCGCGGTTGCTGGCGGCGCCCGGGACCAGGCTGGCGCGGCTGATGGAGGCGCTGTTGCCCACGAGCGCCCTGCGGCGCGTGCTGGAAGGCGCGGACCGGCTGGGGCGGAACCTGGCGGACCGGCGCTCGATCCTGAAAGCGGCGCGGGCGGAAAGTCTCGAGGCCTTGCGCGACCGGTCGCTGGCCGAGCAGGACGCGCTGGCGCTGCGCATGGCGCGGCGCGCCTCGCTGCTGGCCGGCGCGGGCGGCGCACTGTTCGGCATCGCCGGCGCGGCGGGCCTCGCGGCCGACGTGCCGACGCTGCTGACGCTGGCGCTGCGCACCATCCATCGCACCGGGCTGTGCTACGGCGACGCGCCGGCGGCGGACGAGGAGCGATCGCTGGCGCTGGGCATCTTCGCGCTGGCGTCGGCGAATACCGTGGCGGAGAGGCAGGCGGCCTGGGCGGCGCTGCTGGGCGACGACGATCCGGTCGCTGCCGCGTGGCGCGAGGGCGTCGAGCGCGTCGCCGAGCGGGCGCTCGCCAAGGAGGCTGCGACGCTCAGCCTGCAGGTGCTGGCGCAGCGCATCGGCGTGAACCTGGGCAAGCGCAAGGCCGCCGGCTCGCTGCCGGTGCTGGGTGCGGCGGTGGGCGCGGCAGTCAATGCCTCCTACCTGGCCGACGTGGCGGAGGCCGCACGTCACGTTTTTCGCATGCGCCGCCTGGGAACTTCCGGGAAACGCTGAATTTGCCGGGTCGGCGCCTGTCCATAGGGCATGGACAACCGCAGCAGCTGGTTCAACCGTTTCGCCAAGTGGGCGTCGCGTGCCACCGGGCGGCCCGCGGCTTTCATCGTGGCCCTGAGCGTGGTGCTGACCTGGGCCATCACCGGTCCGATCTTCGGCTTTTCGGACACCTGGCAGCTGGTGATCAACACCGGCACCACGATCGTCACGTTCCTGATGGTGTTCGTGATCCAGAGCTCGCAGAACCGCGACACCGAGGCACTGCAGATCAAGCTCGACGAGCTGATCCGCACCACGCGCGGCGCGCACAACGCGCTGCTCGACCTCGAGGACCTGGACGAGAAGGAGCTGAACCGGATCCGCGACGAGTACGAGGAGCTGGCGCGCCGCGCGCGCCAGCAGCTCGAGCGCGGGCGCAGCGACACCGGGACGGGCGCGCGCAGGCCGGAGCGGCGCAGCGGGGCGCGCCATGGGGCGCATGCCCGCGGGTCCACCAAGCGGTCGCACTGACCCGCGGACGCACTGAGCGTCCGCGGCAGGACTACTCCGCGCGCTCGGCCCGCTTGCGGTCGCTTTCCTTCAGGAATTTCTTGCGCACGCGGATGTGCCGCGGCGTGATCTCGACCAGCTCGTCGTCGTTGATGAACTCGAGCGCCTGCTCCAGCGTCAGGCGGATCGGCGGCGTCATGATGAGCTTCTCGTCCGAGCCGGCGGCGCGCACGTTGGTGAGCTTCTTGCCCTTCAGCGGGTTGACCACCAGGTCGTTGTCGCGCGAGTGGATGCCGACGATCTGGCCGGCGTAGACCTCGTCGCCGTGCTCGACCAGCAGGCGGCCGCGGTCCTGCAGGTTGAACAGCGAATACTGGGCGCACATGCCCTGGTCATTGGCGATCATCACGCCGTTGTGGCGCAGGCCGACGTCGCTTTCCACCTTCTCGCCGTAGTGGTCGAAGTTGTGGAACAGCAGTCCCGAGCCCGACGTCATCGACATGAACTCGGTCTGGAAGCCGATCAGCCCGCGCGTCGGGATCGAGTACTCCAGGCGGACGCGGCCCTTGCCGTCCGGCACCATGTTCTTCATGTGGCCGCCGCGCGTGGCGAGCGCTTCGATGACGCCGCCCTGCGCGGTGGTTTCGACGTCGGCCACCAGCTGCTCGTAGGGCTCGCACAGCACGCCGTCGATGGTCTTTTCGATGACCTCCGGGCGCGACACCGCGATCTCGTAGCCTTCGCGCCGCATGTTCTCCAGCAGGATGCCCAGGTGCAGCAGACCGCGGCCGGACACCCGGAAGGTGTCGCCGCCGCCCTCGCCCGGCTGCACGCGCAGCGCGACGTTGGTCTTGAGCTCCCGGTCCAGCCGCTCGGCGATCTGGCGGCTGGTGACGTACTTGCCGTCCTTGCCGGCGAACGGCGACTTGTTGACCTCGAACGTCATGGTCATGGTCGGCTCGTCGACCTGCAGCGACGGCAGGGCGGTGGCGTCCTTGGGGTCGCACACCGTCTCGGAAATGCCGAGGTCCTCGATGCCGGTCAGCGCGACGATGTCGCCCGCCTGCGCCTCGGGCACCTCGATCTTGTCGAGGCCCATGAAGCCCAGCACCTGCAGCACGCGTCCCGGACGCGAATGGCCCTCGCGGTCGATCACGGAGACCTGCATGTTGGTCCTGACCTTGCCGCGCTTGATGCGGCCCGTGCCGATGACGCCGACGTAGCTCGAGTACGC
>DATLCG010000039.1:0-7400 GCA_035526525.1 Binatia bacterium | reverse complement strand
ACGGCGCGAAGCGCCGCCGGGAGAGGGGTGCGGAGAGAGGGCAAACGGCGCGAAGCGCCGCCGGGAGAGGGGCCGACCAAGGTCCAATCCCCCAGCACTGTCCGACACTTGCCCCATCCACGTAATCTTGCGCACTCCCATGATTGCCGCCGACCGCGTCAGCAAGCTCTACGGGGCCCGCTGGGCCCTGAACGACGTGTCGTTCGAGATCGGGCAGGGCGAGGTGGTGGGGTTCCTGGGGCTGAACGGGGCGGGCAAGACCACCGTCCTCAAGATCCTCTGCGGCGTGCTGTGGCCCTCGGCCGGGCGGGTGCGCGTCGGCGGGCACGATTCGCTGGAGTCGCCGCAGGCAGTGCGCCGGCAGTGCGGCTTCCTGCCGGACCAGCCGCCGCTGTATGCCGAGATGACCGTGCGCGCCATGCTGCGCTACGCCGCGCGCCTCAACGGCCTGGAAGCGCGCGCGGTGAACGCGGCGGTCGAGGAAGCCATCGAGACCTGCCACCTGCGCGAGGTGGCCGACGACCTGGTCGGCTGGCTCAGCCACGGCTACCGCAAGCGCGTCGGCATCGCGCAGACCATCGTGCACAAGCCGGCGCTGGTGATCCTGGACGAGCCCACCGGCGGCCTCGACCCGGAGCAGATCGTCGGCATGCGCGGCCTGATCCGCACGCTGGCGCAGCGCCACACCGTGCTGATCTCCAGCCACATCCTCGCGGAGATCGAGCGCACCTGCGACCGCCTGCTGGTGCTGCACGAGGGCCGCATCGTCGCGCAGGGCACGGAGGAAGAGCTGCGCGGCGGCGTGCTCGGGGGGCGCATGGAGCTCACCGTGCGCGGCGCGGCCGGCACGGTGCTGGACCTCGCGGCGCAGGTGCCCGGGGTCGGCGACGCGCAACTGCTGGAGACGCGCGGCGAGGTGACCCGCATCTCCGTGCGCGTCAGCGGCGACGCTGCCGCGGAAAAACTGGTGACGACGCTGGTGCAGGCCGGGCTCGGCGTGCGCGCGGCGGGCGCGGCCCAGGGCGGCGGGCTGGAGCCGGTGTTCCTGCAGCTGACGCGCGGGGCGCAGCCGTCGTGAGCAGCATTGCGCTGATCGCGCGCCGCGAGCTGTACGGCTACCTGCGCTCGCCGCTGGGCTACTGCATCGTCGCCGCGGTGCTGTGCCTGCACGGCCTGCTGTTCAACGTCCTGTGGATGGACGGCGAGCGCCCGTCGTACGACGTGCTGCAGGGCTTCTTCTACCAGTCGAGCGGCTTCGTCGCCGCGGTCGCGGTGCTGCTGGCGATGCGGCTGTTCGCCGAGGAGCGGCAGACCGGCACGGAAGTGCTGCTGCTGAAGTCGCCGGTGCCCGAGTGGCAGATCGTGCTGGGCAAGTTCGCCGGCGCCTACGTGTTCCTGTGCGGCTACGTGCTGCTCACCGCCTACATGCCGCTGCTGGTGCTGGTGAACGGCAAGGTCACCGGCGGCCACGTCGCCGCCGGCTACGGCGGCCTGCTGCTGCTGGGCGCGGCGGTGATGGCCCTCGGCACCTTCGCCTCCAGCCTGGTGTCCTCGCAGCTGCTCGCGGCGGTGCTCGGTGGCGCGCTGACCATCACCGGCTTCGCCTGCTGGATCATCGCGCGCAAGGTTTCGGGCGGCATCGGCGGCTTCGTCGGCTACCTCGACTTCATGGAGTCGCACTACCTGTCGTTCTCGCGCGGCATCGTGAAGTTCTCCTCGATCGTCTACTGGCTGTCGGTGACCTACGTCGCGCTGCTGGCCGCGACGGCGTCGCTGGCGGCGCGGCGCTGGAGAGGCTGATGGACGCCGACGCCGTGCGCCGCGTGCTGTCGCCGCGTCCCGGCACGCTGCTGTTTGCCGCCGTGCTGCTGCTGTTCGTGGCCGAGCGCATGGTGGGCGAGGGCACCTCGCGCTTCGCCGTGCTCGGCGTCGCCGGCGCCGCCTACCTGGCGGCGCTGCTGCTGCGGCTGTGGCACTGGCGCGCGGCCGCCGGCGCGGCGCGGCAGTTCCTGGCGCTGCAGCTCGGCTGCTACGGCGGCGTCGCGCTCGCCGCCGGCCTGTACGCCTGGAGCCTGCACGTCGACACCGGCACGCGGCAGGCGGGCGAGATCGCGGCGATGTGGCTGATCGGCAGCGTGCTGGTGTTCGGCATTGCGCTGCTGACGCTGGCCGGTCTCGAGCTGCTCGCCGCGCCGATGCGCCGCGCCGGCTTCGTCGAGTCGCTGCGCGTGCGCCAGGCCGCGGCGACGGGCCTGACGCTGGCCTTCGCGCTCGGCGGCTGCGGGTTCCTGAACTGGGCAGTCAACTACGAGGACTGGCGCAAGGACCTGTCCTACGGCGCGCCGACGCGTCCCACCGGCGCCACGCTGTCGCTGGTGCAGGCCTCGTCGCGGCCGGTGGACGTCTACCTGTTCTTCGAGGGCGGCAGCCCGGTGCTGGCCGAGGTGCGCGACTATTTCGATGCGCTGGCGCAGGCGGGCGCCAGGCTGCACGTGCAGGACCAGGCGCTGGACCTGGAGCTGGCGAAGTCGCTGGGCGTGTCGCGCAACGGCACCGTTGCCATCCGCAGCGGCGACCGCGCCGAGAACTGGTACCTGGGCAACGACCGCGACGAGGCGCGCCGCAACGTCAAGGTGCTGGAAAACGGCATGCGCGAGCGCCTGTCGAAGGTCACCCGCGAGCTGAAGACGATCTACGCCACCTATGGCCACGGCGAGCGCATGGAAGGCCGCGCCGGCGAAGGCGACCGGCCCGCCGCCAGCCAGATGTACCAGCTGGCGAAGGCCGTCAACGCGAAGATGAAGAAGCTCGGCGTGCCGGAAGGCTTCTCGGAGAAGGTGCCGGACGACGCCGCGATGGTGATGATCCACGGCCCGACCCAGCCGTTCCTGCCGCCCGAGATCGAGGCGCTGCGCAGCTACCTGCGCCGCGGCGGCTCGGTGATGCTGCTGCTGGACCCGGGCACGCAACATGGCCTGGAGCCGGTGCTGCGGATGCTGGGCGTCAAGGCCGGCGGCGTGACGCTGGCCAACGACCGCGAGTACGTGCGCCAGACGCAGACCGCGGCCGACCACGGCTTCCTGTTCTCGCGCTCCTTCGTCAATCACCGCGCGGTGCGCTCGCTCGGCGAATCGGTGCGCAACGCGACGCTCATGGTGCGCGACGCCGGGGCGCTGGTGCGCGACGAGTCCGGCAATGCCGATGCGCGCGTCACCTTCGTCGCGCGCACGCGGCCGTTCACCTTCGAGGACGCGAACGGCAACTGGACCTTCGACGAGGGCCGCGAGAAGCGCGGGCTGTTCGACCTCGTGGCCGCGGTCGAGCTGCCGGCGGGCAAGGACGGCGTCGCGCGCGCCATCGTCGCCGGCGATTCCGACATCCTGGCCGACGGCATGGTCAGCAACGAGGGCAACGCCGAGTTCGGGCTCGACTCGTCGCTGTGGCTGCTGCGCGACGACGCCACCAGCGGCGAGGTGGCCGGCACCGAGGACGTGCCGATCCGCCACACGCGCGACCAGGACGTGGCCTGGTTCTACGGCTCGACCTTCGCCGTGCCGGTGCTGGCGCTGGCCGGCGGATTGCTGTCGATCCGCCGCGCGCGCCGCCGCGGCACGAGGTCCGCATGAAGCGCGCCGCGATCGCGCACGGCCTGTTCCTGCTGGCGACGCTGGCGCTGGCCGCTCACGTCTGGCGCGACCGCGCCACGCCGCGCGGCGAGCTGCCGGTGCTGCTCGACGCGCAGGTGGACGAACTGACCACCGCCACCTACCGCTGGCCCGAGGGCGAGACGCGCGTGCTGCGCGAAGGCGAGGGCAAGGGCCGCGCCTACGCCGTGTCGGTGACGCACACCTTCTACCCCGAGCGCGACCGGCGCCGCGCCGCGGCGCTCGCCGACCCGAAGAACCGCATCGCCATCAAGCTCGGCAAGAGCCCGGACGAGATCGCCGAGGCCGCCGCGGCCGCCGGCCCGCCGGGCGAGGCCGCGACCGAGACGAAGATCTTTCCGCCCGGCCTGTTCAGCATCGCCAACATCCAGAAGCTGACGCCGTTTCGCGCGCGGCGCAGCCTCGGTGACGTTCCCGGCGACCAGTTGCCGGGCATGGGCCTGGACAAGCCGCTGCGCTCGCTCAGCATCGTCGCGCGCTCGCGCGAGCTGCGGCTGGAGATCGGCGGCAAGACCTTCGGCGGCCAGGCGGTGTATGCGCGCGTGCCGGGGCAGGGCGAAGTGTTCCTCGTCGACGCGGACGTCATCGCCACGCTCGAGACCACGCCGCGCGCCATGATGGATTCGCGCCTCGTCGCGGTGCCGCTGTCCGACGTGCTGGGCCTGGAGCTGGAATTCGGCGGCAAGCGCGCCGAGTTCATCCAGCGCAACAAGGACCAGTTCCGCGCCCGCTTCTTCACGCGCAGGGGCGCGCCGGAGAAGAAATCCGAGGCGGTGGACGGCCTCATGTCCACGTTCGTGGGCCTGAAGGCCGCGGACTTTCTCGACGTCGCGCCGCCGCAGGGGCAGCCCCTGTGCCTGATCCGCTTCCTGCGCGAGGACGCGCCGCCGCACGAGGTGCGCATCTTCGCCCTGCCGGCCGGCGGCTACCGCATCACCAGCGGCCGCTGGATCGCGGACCTGCCGGAAGCGGATGCGCGCAAGATCCTGGAAGAGGTGCGGGTGGCGGTGGAGAGCGGCTGAGCCGCCCCCTCTCCCGGGGCGCTGCGCGCCCTCGGCCTCTCCCACAAGGGGAGAGGCAACGCCCCCCACATCCCTCTCCCCTCGAGGGAGAGGGCCGACGCGGCGAAGCCGCGTGGGGAGAGGGGGCGGGGCAGCTGCGACCCAGGTCACATTCGCTGACCAAAGTCATATGTCTGGCGCGCAGCGCGCGGTGTCAGATGGCTCAGCGCCCCCGGAGCCGCCTGACGTGACCCACCCGCGCAGCCCCGTCAGCACCCTCGTCCGCCTCGGCCTGCGCCTCGGATGGATCCGCTCCCGCAAGGTGCTCACGCCCTCCGGGCTGGCGAGCCTGCGCAGCTCGGTGCTGGAAGCCACCGGCGCCGAGCTCGACGACGGTGCGCTGCGAACGGTCTACCGCGGCCTGCCGTGGAGCCTGCAGGCGCTGGCGCGGCTGTACGGGCTGGACGATAGCCACGTGGCCGACGCGATCTTCGACTACCTGTGGAACGAGCCGTCGGGCGACGGCGGCGGCGCGCGCTGGCGGCGGCTGCAGTTCGAGATCGGCTGGGCCAGCCTGCCGGCGTACTAGCCGCTCAGGCCGCGTTCCTGCGGCGCGCGATGCGCAGCACGGCGAGCGCCATCGCCGCGTACACCAGCGCACCCACCGGCAGCCCCATCCAGAAAGCGGCCATCACCGCGGTGCGGCTCTCGCACGGCGGCTCCATCGAAAACAGCGCGCTGCAAGGCAACGCCTGCTGCAGCGCCCACGCCGGCCAGTACAGCGCGTAGGACGTTTCCATCGCGCCGCGCCCGGCCGCGACGAAGCCCAGCCCGAACAGCGCGAGCGAAACGGCGATGCCGATGGACAGCGCGAGTGCCAGATCCCGCTTCATGCCGCGCGATTCTACCGGCGCGGCGCGAGATCGACGGCGTAGAGCCGCAGCTCCTCGCCCTGCGGCGTGCGGTGCGTGCCGGTGTCGCGGAAGCCCAGCCGCTCCAGCAGCCGCAGCGAGCGCGCGTTCGACGGCATGACGATGGCGTGCAGCCGCGCGATGCCCTGGTCCGCGGCGAGACGCATCGCCGCGCCCGCCGCCTCCGCCGCCAGCCCGCGGCCCTCGTGCTCCGGCAGCAGCGCGAAGCCGATGTCCGGCCCCGGCAGCGTGTCGCGCCGCACCAGCCCGCACAGGCCCGCCGCCGCGCCGCCGTCGCGCAGCTCGATCACGTGCATGCCGAAGCCGGCGTCGTCGTACTGCGCCCAGATCTTCTCGCGCAGGTAGCGCTCGGCGTCAGCCACCGTGCGGATGCCGCGGTCGCCGATGTTGCGGATCCAGGACGGCTCGTTGAGCAGGCGCAGCAGGAACGGCGCGTCGGCTGTCAGCGCCCGGCGCAGCGCCAGGCGCGGAGTCTGGGCGGCGGTCCGCGGCTCCATGGCCTGGACGCTCAGCGTGCCAAGCCTGCGCTCACTGCCCCGCCGGCGGCTGCCAGAGCTCGACCTTGTTGCCTTCCGGGTCCATCACCCAGCCGAACTTGCCGAACTCGGAGTCGTCGGTCTTTTCCAGCACGTTGCAGCCTTCCGCCCGCAAGGCCTGCAGCAGCTGCGCGAGGTCGGCGACGCGGTAATTGATCATGAACGGCGCGGTGCTCGGCGCGAAATTGCTGCCGTCGCTCGCGCACCAGACCGTCATGCCGCCGGCAGGATTTCCCGCCTCGTCGGCCCACATCAGGGCCGTGCCGCCCCAGGGCTGGACGTCGAGCCCGAGATGCTTGCGGTACCAGTCGCGCAGCGTGGCCGGGTCCTTTGCCTTGAAGAAGATGCCGCCGATGCCGGTGACGCGTTTCATTCGGATCTCCCGATCCTTCGTGTGGGTGGTCGCCGGCCCGTACGGGGGCGGCCGATGCCGTCAGCGATGCGGACAGCCCGGCCAGCAGCACGGCCGCCGCATGCCGCCGCGCATCTTATCGATGCCGACCACGATACGGCGCCTCCGGGTCTCTTCCTTCTTCGCCGAAGTGACCCAGCAGATCCACTCGTTCCGCGCCAGCGGGGTGATGGCGGCCCAGAGGCCTTTTGCAGAGGCGTCGGATGCGATGGCCCTGCGGAAATCGGGCGGCAGCTTGTGGGGGGTGCGGCGGATGGGTTGTTTCATGACCGTGCCTCCGCCCCTGGCTCGGCTGGGTAGCCCGCTTCTCGTTGATGGCGAATGGCCAGGACCAATACGGTGTCCTGTGTTTCCTCATGGCTGTAAAGCGCGACGTACCCGGACTGACCGCGCGAGATGAGGAGTTCCCGCAACTCTTCCTCGACGGGGCGCCCGATAAAAGGGTGATTCACCAGCACCTCGGCAGCTTCCACGATCAGCGCCGCGGTTTCCTGTGCCGACGCCGGATCTGCTTCAAGCAGAAAGCCGGTAAGTCGATCGAGGTCGGTCAGAGCCTGGCCCGAATAGATCAGCTCCGCCAAGGTTTGGCCTTGGGCTTCGGCGCCGACGCCCCGCGAGCACGAGCACGCACATAGGCATGAACTTCTGCTGCCTTGTAGCCAGTGCCGTTCTTCCTCATCGCTTTTCTTGCCGCGACCGCCTCCCTGACGAACTCGGCACGGCGCTCGGCAGCGGTAGCGGCCGACCGGATGGCTTCGACCATGAAGGCATGGGGGGTAATGCCGCGCCGCTTTGCTGCGGCTGCCGCGCGGTCCTTCACATCGTCAGGGAGCTTCAGCGAGGTCGTGGACATG
>DATLCG010000025.1:0-4602 GCA_035526525.1 Binatia bacterium | reverse complement strand
GCCGGGATCAGAAGCTGAAGCCCACCCGCAGGTTGTACAGCGTGCGGTTGCCGATGCGTTCCACTTCCGGCGTGATGCCGAGCAGCGCGAGGGTGAGGCGCAGGCCGACGAAAGCCTTGGTCTGGTTGGAGTCGTGTTCGGCCAGCGTGGTGCCCGGGCCCGGCTCGGCCTTGCCCCACAGGTAGCCAACGCCGACATAAGGCGTCACGAACGTGAAGCCCTTGGACAGGGAAAGGTCCACGGCGGTGGAGCTCAGGTCCAGGTTCTCGACGCCGGTGACGGTGCTGTACGAGCCGCGCAGCGCCAGCGCCGGCGACACCGTGGAGCCGGGCAGGATCGCGTAGCGCAGCTCCCCGCCGTAGGCCTTGATGTTGGTCCCGGGCACGTAGCTGTAGAACGCGCCGACGTCGAGATCGAGCGGCAGGCCCTTGGTCACCTGCAGGCCCACGAAAGCCAGGCCATCCACGTCCTCGCCCGCCGCAATGCTCCAGTCGCTGGACTCCACCGGCAGGTAGCTGCCGACGATGCCGATGCCGAATCCGGCCAGGCCGGTGGCCTCGGCAGGGTTCAGCGCCTTGTAGTCCACGAGCGCGATCGCATCTTCGGCCATCGCATCGAACTGCGGCTGGCACGGGCATGGCTCCGGGATCGCGGTGGCGGCAAATGCCGGGGCCACGAGCGACGCGCTGAGCAGCAGGAAGGGGGCCACGACGTTCTTCATGAGTTCTCTCTCCGATCGAGGCGCGGACGATAACAAAAGGAACGAGCCCGCCCACGCGACTCAGGTCACGCGCGCCCACTCCCGTCGGATGAAGCCCGTGACCGCGTGCTGCAGGTCGCCGAGCCGGCCGTGGAAGAAGTGCCCGACGCCGTCCATCTCCACCAGCTCCGGTGGCGGCGCGTAGCGCGCCAGCGCCTGGCGCGTGTGGTCGAACGGCACCACCTCGTCATCGCGGCCATGCACCACCAGCCACGGGCCCGCGGGACGCGCCGGCGCGGCCTCCGCGCCGAAGTGCCGGAACGGCGGCGCGATGCTCACCGTGAGCGCGGTCGGCAGGCGTGTCGCCGCTTTGAGCGCGACGAAGGCGCCGAACGAGAAGCCCGCCAGCACCAGGCGCGCGCCCGGTGCGCACTGCGCCTGCAGCCAGCGCGCCACCGCGAGCGTGTCGTCGGTCTCGCCGCGACCCTCGTCGTGCGTGCCCTCGCTGCGCCCCACTCCGCGGAAATTGAAGCGTGCCACGGCGAGCCCGCATTGCAGCGCGCTGGCGGCGAGCGTGTAGGCGACCTTGTTGGTCAGCGCGCCGCCGTGGAGCGGGTGGGGATGGCAGACGACGCAGCAGCCCGGCGGCGCGGCGGGCTGTGCGGGCACCGCGACGAGGCATTCGATGCGTCCCGCGCCGCCGTCCAGCAGCACCGTCTGCGCATTCCCCGGCGCGGGCAGCGCGGCGGACTCCGGCATCGCGCTAGAGGTCGCCCCAGGTGCGCCGGCGCGGCCACAGCAGGCGCAGCAGCAGCGACACCACGGCGCCCGCGAGCACGAGACCCCCGCCGAGCAGCATCGTGCGCTGGCGCGCCAGCTCGATGTCGTTCTCCTTCACCGCCTGCGAGGCCCGCGACTGCATCTGCTGCATCTGGTCCTTCAGCATCGCGTTCTCGCGCACCAGGTCCTCCGGTGCGGGCGCGGGCATGCCCGAAGTGACGCGCGCGTGTTCCTTCTGCAGGGCGTCGTACTCGGCGCGCAGCGCCTTGAGCTCGGACTGTGCGGCGGCGAGGTCCTTCTCCATGCGCTGCACGCGCTCGCGCGCGGGCGGCTCGCTCTTCAGGTACTTGCCGAGCAGGTAGCCCTCGCGGCCGTCGGCGAGCCGCACGTGGGCGTAGCCGCCGCCCGCATCGGTCTCGAGGACTTCCACGCGCACGCCGCTCTGCACGAAGCCGAGCCCGGTGGCGGCATTGTCGGGGCCCTGGCGCAGGGTCAGCGCCAGCTCGTCACTGACGAAGCGGGTTTCGGCGGCGGCAAGCGGCGCGGCGGCGAGAAGCAGCAGCGCGGCGGCAAGGCGCGGGAACGGCATGGCGACGCTTTTCGGGCGGGAACGACGCGAGTCTACCAAGCAAAACCCGCGCTGCGCCGGACACTTGCGGCGTACCTCACGCCAACCCTATATTGCAGTCGCCGCGTGCGCGCGGCCTCTCACTTCAGGGGAATCGAATGCGCCGGAATCGGAATGCCAGGTTCGTACGAGTGGCCGTCGCGGCGGCGGGATGCACGCTGCTGCTCGGCGCCACGGCGGCGCAGGCGCTCGACCCCTTCCACGTCGCACCCGAGCCAGGTGCTTACGTGAGCCTGCAGTTCGGCGGCAGCCAGCGTGCGCTGGACTCGGCGCGCTCGCTGCATGCCGGCCTGCGCCTGAGTCACGACCGCTTCCTCGGCGGTGCGCATCTCGCTCCGCTCCTGCAGATCGACGCCTCGCACCGCGCGGTCGGCATGAGCGTCAACGGCCGCAGCCTGATCCAGCGCTCCTTCCTGCTGCGACAGAACGAGCCCGAGGGTCTCGGCACGGGTGGCAGCACTGGCGAGCCGGCTCCGGCGCCCGCGGGCGGTGACACTTCCGGGACCAGCGCTCCCCCGGCCGCGGAAACGGCGGGCGCCGATGCCGGCGCTGGTAGCGGCGGCGGTGGCAGCACAGGCGGTGGCAGTGGCGGCGAAGGCGGCACGCCGGGCAGCACTGCATACACTGCGAGCGACTGGGTCCTGATCGGCCTGGGTGTCGTCGGCGTCGGCTTCGTTGCCGCGGAAGTGGTCGGCGGCAGCGACGATCCCTCGCCCAGGCCCGGTTCCGGTGGCGGCGGCGACGGTGGCGGGGATGGCGGCGGCGATGGTGGCGGCGGCCTCTGTGCCCCCGGCCAGATTCCCGGCATCGGCGGCGAGTGCATTCCGGACCCGGGACTGCCGCTGGCGCGCATGGCCGTCAGCCTCGACGAACGCGCCGATCCGGCCACGCTCGAATGGCTGACCGCCGGCACGGGCCAGATGGGCGACCTTCAATAAAGGACGCTCGTCCTGGAAAAAAAAGGGGCCACGCGGCCCCTTTTTTTATGCCCGCCGGCACTGGCGCGGCATATGATTCGCGCGGATGAGCTTCGGGGGATGGCTGCGCGAAGGACCGGCGGCGGACACGCGGTCGCTGGTGCCCGTGCGTCTCGTGCTGGCGGGCGCGGTGCTCGCGGACGCCCTCGCCCGCCTGACGGACGCGCGACTCTTCTATTCGGACGACGGCGCGCTGCCCCGCGCGGTGCTTGTGGGTGCCGAGCCGTGGCGCTTCGACCTGTACCTGCTCAGCGGCTCGGCGGCCTTCGGCGCCGTGCTGCTGCTGCTCACCGCGCTGGCGGCGGTTGCGCTGTGGCTCGGCTGGCGCGGGCGCATGGCCGCGGCCGGCGCCTTCGTGCTGCTGCTGTCGGTGCAGAACCGCAACCCGCTGGTGCTCGACGGCAGTGACGGCGTCCTGCTGGGACTGCTGTTCTGGTCGTGCCTGCTGCCGCTGTCCTCGCGCTGGAGCGTGGACGCCGCGCTCGCCTCGCCGGGTCCGGCGCGCGTGCGCTCGTGGGCTGTCGCCGGCCTGCTGCTGACCGCCGCCACCGGGTTGCTCGCGGCCGACGAGCAGCGCCCCTGGATCTGCATGGCCGCCGCGTTGCTGGTGCTGCTTCCCGGCGCGGCGTGGGACCGGCTGGCGGCGCGGCTCGATCGCGCCGGACGCATCCGCATCTTCCACGACGCCGCGTGCAGCTGGTGCCCGGGCGCGCTGCGGCTGCTGGCGACTTTCCTGGTGCTGCCGCGCAGCGACGTCGAGCCCGCGCAGCCCTGGCCGCGCGCGGACAAGCTGATGCAGGCCAATGGCTCCTGGGTGGTGATCGATGCGCACGACGTCGCACACCTGAAATGGGACGCGCTGGTGGCGCTGCTGCGGCATTCGCTGGTGCTGCGTCCGCTCGCGCCGCTGCTCGGGCTGCCGCTGTGGCAGCGGCCAGGAGATGCGCTGCATGACGTGTTGCACCGGCAGCGCGAGCGCATCGGCGCCCTCGCCGCACGGCTGCCCCGTCCCGTGCCGGCCCCGGCGCCGCGCGCGGCGCTGCAGGCGCTCGCCGGACTCATGCTGGTGGTGCAGCTCGCGGCCACGGCGCTGGCGCTCGGCGGCCTGCCGGCTGGCCTGGTGCCGGTGCTGCGCCCGGTCCAGCTGCTGCGCCTCGACGCCTGGAGCCCGCCACAGTCCGCACCGCAGGCGGCAGCGACGCCGATCTTTGCGGGCAAGCTCGCCAACGGGGCCGAAGTGGACGTGCTGCGTCCCGGACAGGCGCTGGACTGGGACGTGTCTGCGGCCGGCGAGCGGCGCCTCGCGCTGTGGCAGGGACGGATCGCGGACGAGGCCAACGCCGCGGAGCGTACGGCCTACGCGGATTACCTGTGCGCTCGCTGGAACGCAGGGGCAGCCCCGGCCGCTCGCCTGGTGTCGTTCACCATGACGTGGGTGCAGCGTGGCCCGCGCGCCGAGCGGCGCGTCGCCGGCTGGCAGGAGTGTCCCGGAGCCGCACCCTGATCGACATCGGCGC
>DATLCG010000016.1:0-26761 GCA_035526525.1 Binatia bacterium | reverse complement strand
CTGATCGACCAAGAGCTCCTCCTTGCGGGTGCCGGACTTGCCGACATCCAGCGACGGGAAGATGCGCTTGTCGGAGACCTTGCGGTCAAGGACGATTTCGCTGTTGCCGGTGCCCTTGAATTCTTCGTAGATGACTTCGTCCATCTTCGAGCCGGTGTCGACCAGCGCGGTGGCAATGATCGTCAGCGAGCCGCCTTCCTCGATGTTGCGCGCCGCACCGAAGAATCGCTTGGGTTTCTGCAGCGCGTTGGCGTCGACGCCGCCCGACAGCACCTTGCCGGACGAGGGCGCCACGGTGTTGTAGGCACGCGCCAGGCGCGTGATCGAGTCCAGCAGGATCACCACGTCGCGCTTGTGCTCGACCAGCCGCTTGGCCTTCTCGATCACCATCTCGGCGACCTGCACATGACGCGTGGCCGGCTCGTCGAAGGTGCTGGCGATGACCTCGCCGCGCACCGTGCGCTGCATGTCGGTGACTTCCTCGGGCCGCTCGTCCACCAGCAGCACGATGAGGTACACGTCCGGGTAGTTCGCCATCAGCGACTGCGCGACGTTCTGCAGCATGATGGTCTTGCCGGCCTTCGGCGGCGAGATGATCAGGCCGCGCTGGCCTTTGCCGAACGGCGCCACCAGGTCGATGATGCGGGCGGTGATGTCCTCCGTGCTGCCGTTGCCGCGCTCCATCTTGTAGCGCTCGTCCGGGAACAGCGGCGTCAGGTTCTCGAAGTTGACCTTCTTGCGGCTGGCCTCGGGCGGCTCGAAATTGATCGTGTCCACCTTCAGCAGCGCGAAGTAGCGCTCGTTGTCCTTCGGCGGACGCACGCGCCCGGCGACCGAGTCGCCGGTGCGCAGCGTGAAGCGGCGGATCTGCGACGGCGACAGGTAGACGTCGTCGGGACCGGCGACGTACGACGAGTCGGGCGACCGCAGGAAGCCGTAGCCGTCCTGCAGGATCTCGAGCACGCCTTCGCCGTAGATCTGCTCGCCGCGGCGAGCCGACGCCTTGAGCAGCTGGAACACCACGTCCTGGCGCTTGGCGCGGGAGATGTTCTCCAGCCCCTGCTGCTCCGCCATCTCGATCAGCTCGGCGGCGGTCTTGCGGCGCAGCTCCGTGAGGTTGAGGACCTTGGCCGGCGGCAGCGGCTGGCCGTCGGGTCCCAGCTGCGGCTGCTGGGAGAGGAGCGCGGCCTCGGCGGCCTCCTCCATCTGGTCCTCGGCGATCTCGCGCGCGCTGGGGCCGGGGTTGTAGGCCTGACCGTATTGCTGCTGCTGGTTGCCATCGCGCTGGCCGTGCTGCTGGCCTCCGCCGTGCGGGTGATGGTGGCGGTGGCGACGGGGCTTCATGTGCGGGGGGCGGTTCATGCGAGATGGGGCGTCAGGAAGGCGGTGAGCTGGGCTTTGGCGACGGCGCCGACCTGGGTGGCGGCGGGCTTGCCGTCCTTGAACAGGATCAGCGTCGGGATGCCGCGGATCGAGAAGCGCGGCGGTGTCTGCGGATTTTCGTCCACGTTCAGCTTCATCACCTTGAGCTTGCCGGCGTTCTCCGCCGCGACCTGCTCGAGGATCGGCGCGATCATGCGGCACGGCCCGCACCACTCGGCCCAGAAGTCCACCAGCACGGGCTGGGCGGACTGCAGGACTTCCTGGTCGAAGCTCTGGTCGGTGACCGGGGTGATGTTCTGGCTCATTTTTTTCGGGATTCCTGGCTGCGGATGGACACCCGCACCTCGCCACAAGGGCCGCGCACGGCTGCAGTGCGCATGTACGGAAAGTCGTCTTGAGGGATGCGCCGCTTCGCGGCGTTTTCTCTCGGCGCTGGTGGTTCGCAACGCCGCACTGGTTGGACCGTATTTGAGCGGAAAGCTCCGGGCAATGCAAGTGCGGATGCGTGTCCGGCCGCACGGAAAAACGCACGCGCCGCCGCCGCGCCAATCGGCGACAATGGGCGCGGACTTTCCGCGCCTCTCAATGAAACCGGACCACCTTTCCGACACGCCGTTTTCCTCGCTGCCGCTGCATCCGCTGCTCCAGCAGTCGCTCCAGCATCTCGGCTTCTCCTACTGCACGCCGATCCAGGCGCAGACGCTGCCGCTCGCGCTGGCCGGACACGACGTCGCCGGCCAGGCGCAGACCGGCACCGGCAAGACCGCCGCGTTCCTGCTCGCCGCCATGCACCACCTGCTGAGCCGCGCGGGCCGCGGTCCGGCCGGGCAGCCGCGCGCCTTCATGATGGCGCCGACACGCGAGCTGGCGATCCAGATCTACAAGGATGCCGAGGTGCTCGCCTTCGGCACCGGCCTGCGCATGGCCGTGGTCTACGGAGGCACCGGCTACGAGTCGCAGCGCCAGGCGGTGCAGGCCGGCGTGGACATCCTGATCGGGACGCCGGGACGGCTGATCGACTATTTCAAGCAGCACGTCTACGAACTGAAGCACGTGGAAGTCGTGGTACTCGACGAAGCCGACCGCATGTTCGACCTGGGCTTCATCGCCGACATCCGCTACGTGCTGCGCAAGATGCCGCCGCCGACCGAGCGCAAGAACTTCCTGTTCTCGGCCACGCTGTCGCACCGCGTGCTGGAGCTGGCGTACGAGCACATGAACAGCCCGACGCGCATCGAGGTGAAGCCGGAGCAGGTCACCGCCGACAAGGTCCGGCAGAGCATGTTCCACGTCGCCAACGACGAGAAGCTGCCGATGCTGGTCGGCCTGCTGCGCCACCATGCGCCGGTCCGCACCCTGATCTTTGCCAACACCAAGCGCGCCGTGGAAGACGTCACCGCGGCCCTGTCGGCCAACGGCATCCACGCCGAGATGATCTCGGGCGACGTCGCCCAGAACAAGCGCGAGCGCCTGCTCGGCGAGTTCAAGACCGGGGAGCTGCCGGTGCTGGTGGCGACTGACGTCGCCGCACGCGGACTGCACATCCCCGACGTGTCGCACGTCATCAACTACGACCTGCCGCACGACGCCGAGGACTACGTGCACCGCATCGGCCGCACCGCGCGCGCGGGCCAGAGCGGCGACGCCATCTCGCTGTGCTGCGAGAGCTACGTCTACCACCTGCCGGAAATCGAGCGCTACATCGGCATGCGGCTGCCGACGCTCGGCGGCGTGGATGCGATGAAGCCGGCCGACTACGTGCGGCCCAAGCACGTGCACCGGCATCACCACGGCGGCCCGCCGCGGCGCGGCCAGGGCAGTGGCGGCCGCCGGCCGGGCGGCGGCCGGCCTTCAGGGCAGCGGCGTCACCGGTAGCAGGTCGGCCAGCCGGTCCACCGCCGGGAACTCGCTGATCTCGCGCGCGGGGCGGCTGGAATCGGGATGCCGGATGGCGACGCACTGGCCGATGCCGAAGTCGCGCGCCGCGCGCAGCACCGGCAGCGAATCGTCCACGAACAGCGCCTGCGCCGGCTCGAACGGATGCCGCGCGACGAAACGCTGCCAGAACTCGGGCGATTCCTTCGGGGCGGCGAAATCGTGCGAGCAGACGATGCGCTCGAAATGCCCGCCGAGGCCGGTCTGCTCCATCTTGACCATCCAGCTGTCGCGGTGCGCGTTGGTGGCCAGCCACAGCGCGCGGCCGCTGTCCCGCACCGCTTCCAGGAACCGCTCGCTGCCCTGCAGCGGTGCGATGCGGTGCCGGATCTCGCGCGTCAGCGCCGCCAGGTCCAGCTCGGTCAGCGCGCTCCAGTGATCGAGGCAATACCACTCGAGGCGCCCCTGCAGCGAGCGGAAGTGCGGCTCGAGCTCGCGCCACGCGGCCTCGGCACCGATGCCGCGCGCGGCGCCGTAGCGCTGCGGCACCAGCTCGCGCCAGAAATGGTTGTCGAAGGCCAGATCGAGGACCGTGCCGTCCATGTCGAGCAGCACATGGCGCACGTCCTGCCAGCGCACGGTCACGGCGGAGCCCGGCGGGATGGGACCTTATGATAGCGGCGGCTTTCTGCACGAGATGCGAGACGTGAGACGTGAGACGGAGGGACCCGGGCTGCTGGAGCGCGTGCTGGACATCGCGCTCGGCGCCGGCGAGCAGATCCTCGCGGTCTATCGCTCCGATTTCGCGGTGTCGAAAAAGGACGACGACTCGCCGCTGACGCAGGCCGACCTGGCGGCCCACCGCCACATCCTCGCGGCGCTGAAGGCGCTGACGCCGGACCTGCCGGTGCTGTCCGAGGAGGAAAGCGCGCTGCCGTGGAGCGCGCGGCGCTCCTGGCAGCGCTACTGGCTGGTGGACCCGCTCGACGGCACGCGCGAATTCGTCAAGCGCAACGGCGAGTTCACGGTAAACATCGCGCTGGTGGAAGCCGGCCGTCCGGTGCTGGGGGTCGTGCACGCTCCTGCGCTGGAGCAGACGTTCGCGGCGGCGCAAGGCGCAGGGGCTTTCCGCGTGCGCGGTGCTGCGCGCGAGCGCCTCGCCACGCGCAGGGTGCCGGTACCGCCGGTGTACGTGGTCAGCCGCTCGCACCAGGACGAGTCGCTGCAACGGCTGCTGGCGAAGGCTCCGCGGCATGACGCGGTGAGCCGCGGCAGCTCGCTGAAGTTCTGCCTGGTCGCGGAGGGCGCAGCCGATTTCTACCCGCGAACCGGTCCGACTTCGGAATGGGACACCGCGGCCGGGCAGTGCGTGGTCGAGCAGGCGGGCGGAGCGGTGTGGCGCCTGCCGCAGCGCACGCCCCTCGCCTACAACGAGAAGGAGTCCCTGCTGAACCCGTCGTTCGCCGTGGTCGGCGACCCCGCGCACGACTGGTCGGCGGTGATGCCATGAACGCCGCCGCGCCCATCGGCATCTTCGACTCCGGCGTCGGCGGTCTGTCGGTGTGGCGCGAGATCGAGCGCGCACTGCCCCACGAGTCGCTGGTCTACGTGGCCGACCAGGCCCACCTGCCCTACGGGCCGCGGCCGTCCGGCGAAGTGCGCGCCTTCACGGAGGAGATCGCGCGGTGGCTGCTGGCGCGCGGGTGCAAGGCGGTCGTGGTGGCGTGCAACACGGCCTCTGCCGCCGCGCTGAAATTCCTGCGCGAGGCGCATCCGCAGGTGCTGTTCGTCGGCATGGAGCCGGCGGTGAAGCCCGCGGCCTCGCAGACGCGGACGCGGGTGGTGGGCGTGATGGCCACGCCGGGCACGCTGCAGGGGCGCATGTTCGCTCTCGCCGTGGAGCGCTTCGCTTCCGGCGTCACGCTGGTGAACCAGCCCTGTCCCGGCCTGGTCGAGCGCATCGAGGCCGGTGAGCTGGACACACCGGGAACCGAGGCGTTGCTGCGCGAGCTGCTCCAGCCGATCCTCGGCGCCGGCGCCGACACCCTGGTGCTGGCGTGCACGCACTACCCGTTCGTGGCCCCTCTGATCCGGCGCATCGCCGGCGAGCGCCTGCAGATCGTCGATCCGGCGCCGGCCGTGGCGCGGCACCTGGCGCGCAGCCTGGCCGAGCGCGGGCTGTCGGGGACGCCTGGCGTGGCACAGCACGAATTCCGCACCACGTCCGATCCCGGGACCTTTGCCCGAACCATCGCGCAACTGCTCGGCGTGGCGCACGCGGCAGCGCCGCTGCGCTGGCAGGGCGCGGCGCTCGATGCACCGGCGCAAGCCGCATGAAGGCGACGCGCCAGTACGCGCACCGCGTGCGCGCCGCCCTGCGGGACCTCGGCATCGACACGGCGGTGCCTGAGCGCCGCGCGCTGGCGCTCCACATGGAGGCACCGCGGCTCGCCTGCGCCGGGATCGGCACGGACGGGCGCGACAAGTTCCTGGCGGTGCCGGCGGCGCGCGCCTGGCGCACGCTTGCCGCGCGCGCCGCGCGTGACGGCGTGCAGCTGCAGCTGATCTCCGGCTTCCGCAGCCTGGAGTTCCAGGTGGCCCTGATCCGCGGCAAGCTGCAGCGCGGCCTGAGCCTTGACGAGATCCTTCGCGTCAATGCGCCGCCCGGCTACAGCGAGCACCACACCGGATGCGCGCTCGACATCGGCACGCCCGGCTGCGCGCCCCTGGAGGAAGCCTTCGAGCAGACGCCGGCCTTCGCCTGGCTGCAGGGCAATGCCTGGGCGCTGGGCTTTTCGCTGTCGTATCCGCGCGACAACGCCGAGGGGTATCTGTACGAGCCCTGGCACTGGCGCTGGCGGCCGCGGCGGTGAGCTTCGGGTCCTAGCCGAGCGGCACCCCGGAGAAGTCGCGCGCCTGCGCATGCCCATCGGCGGGTTTCGCGCTGGCGTCGCGCATCAGCTGGCAGGTCTTCATCCCCGCCGCGCGCGCGGCATCGAGCTCCGCGCCGATGTCGGACAGGAACAGCACCGTCCCGGGCGGCAGCCGGATCTCGCGCGCGATCGCGGCATAGGACGCGGCGTCTTTCTTGGCGCCGATGCGCGTGTCGAAGTAACCCGAGAAGAGCGGCGTCAGGTCGCCGTGCGCGGTGTGGCCGAAGATCAGTTTCTGCGCTTCGACCGAGCCGGACGAGTAGACGTAGAGCTGCAGTCCCTGCTCGTGCCATCGCCGCAGCCAGGCCGGCGTGTCCTCGTAGACGTGGCCCTGCAGCTCGCCGCGCTCGTAGCCGGTGCGCCAGATCATGCCCTGCAGCGCCTTGAGCGGCGTCGCCTTGCGGTCCTCGTCGATCCAGCCCTCCAGCACGCCCGCCGCTTCGTCCACGGAGAGCGCACGGCCTGCCTCCTGCGAAACCGCCGCCAGCTCGCGCGCGACGCCGGACTCCGCGGCGTGTGCACGCAGGAACGCGCGCAGGTGGCTGCGCGCGTAGGGAAACAGGGTCTGGTGGACGAAGTCGATCGAGGACGTGGTGCCCTCGATGTCGGTCACCACGGCGCGCAGGGCGCCCGCGGGTGCCGCCGTCTTCAAGCGGCGCTGGCGAGCGGGTAGTGCGGCGGCTCGAGCCGCGGGAAGCGGTCCGCGATCCGGTCCCCGGTGAACGATGCCACCCAGCCCTCGGGCACCACGAACAGCCGGATCGCCTTCAGCACGGGCTCCGGGCCCATGTCGAACCAGTGCGCGGTGCCGGCCGGCACCGTGATCAGGTCGCCGCGCTCGCACAGCATCGCGTAGACCTTGCCGTTGCGCCGCAGGTTGAACAGGCCGCGGCCCTCGACGAAGAAGCGCACCTCGAAATCGTCGTGCGTGTGCTCGTGCAGGAACTTGTCGCGCATCTCGTCCTTCTTCGGGTGGTCGGAGTACATGCTGATGACGTCCACCGACTTGAAGCCATAGCGCGCCTTCAGCCGCTCGACCGAATCGCGATACGCATCCAGCACCTCTTCCTGCGTCGCGGCCGGCGCCAGTTGCCGGCGCGCGGTCCAGCGCTCGAACTCGACGCCGATGCCGGCCAGCGCATCGCGCAGGTCCTCGAAGCGCGTCAGCACCTGCTCGGCGCGCGACGGGTCGGTCTCCTTGTAGATGCGCAGCTCACTCATCGCTTCTCTCCAGCAGGCGGGCGGCCAGCTCGCACTCGAACAGGAATTCCAGGGCCTCGACGCGGTGCCGTGCCTGCGCGACCGAGTCGCCCCAAGCATACAGGCCGTGTCCGCGGATCAGATATCCATGGAGCCCGCGGCCCGTGGCCATCTGCGCATCGACCACGGTCGCCAGGCGCGCGATGTCCTGGTCGTTCTCGAACACCGGCACGTCCACCGCGGCCTCGTGGGTGACGATGCCGTCGAACACCTTCAGCAGCTCGTAGCCCTCGAGCCGCAACGAGCGCCGCGCGCGCGACAGCGCGGTCGAGGCCGGCGAATGCGTGTGCAGCACCGCGCGTGCCGCGGGAAAACGGCGGTAGATCTGGCAATGCAGCAGGGTTTCGGCCGAGGATTTCTTACGTTCCAGCGGGTGGCCATGGAGGTCCACGCGCAGGAAATCCGCGGGCCCCAGCTCGCCCTTGTGGCGGCCGGACACCGTGACGGCGATCGTGCCCGCATCGAGGCGGAAGGAGAAATTCCCGGCAGAAGCCGGGACCCAGCCGCGCGCGTGGAACAACCGCGCGGCGTCGAGCGTGGCGCGCAGTGCGGCGCGGTCGAAGACGGGAAGGCGGGAGCGGCGCGGCATCGGCGCCGGACTCTAGGACAGCCGGGCCCGCGCGGCAATGGTGCCGCGCGGGCCCAGATGTTTACTGCGGCGTTGCCACCGCGTTCAGACAGGCGTCGTACACGTTCACCGCGTTGGTGATGTCCGCCGTCAGCAGCGTGGCGTCGACCGTCAGGGTGAGCCGGTTGTACGGCTTGGTGTTCTTGAATCCGACCAGCACCAGGTCCGAGCCGCCGACCAGGCCGAGCACGTCCACGTCCGCGATCGTCTCGAACGTCTGCGTCTCCTGCTCGGTGCCGGCCAGCGCCGTGGTCACGGTCAGTGCGCGCAGCAACGAGACGTCGAGGAGACCGCCGGGGTAGTCGACCACGAACGCTGCCACATGCCCTGCCGAATTGACGCCCGGCAGGTCCACCTGCAGGGATACCGAGCCGCCCAGCGCCGGATCGAGCGCGCCGACGTCGTACTGCACCGTGCCGAAGGTGCTGAAGTTCCCGTCGGCGGTGTTGTTCGGATTCTCGACGTCGCAGGTGTTGAGCGTCGGATTCAGCGGGTCGGTCAGCGTGCAGAGCAGGCCGGCTTCGGCGACGGTCACGGTCGCGCCGCTGACCTTCTGCGTGCAGGTGTAGCCGGGCAGACCCGTACCGTAACCGCCGATGACGCACTCGTCGGTGACCGGATCGCGCAGCAGGCAGTCGCCGCCGCCTCCTCCGCCTCCTCCACCACCACCACCGGAACCCAAGCCACCCGGCACGCCGTCGGCGTGGCAGGCGCCCAGCAGCAGCGCTGCGGCAGCGATCAGAATCATTCCCCAGTTACGCATGAACATCCCCTTTGGTCCTACTCCTTAATGCGCATCTCTACCCGGCGGTTGACCTCGCGGCCCTCGTCGGTTTCGTTGGTGTCGAGCGGCTCCGACTCGCCGTAGCCCACCGCGCCGACCCGGTTCTCGCCGACGGACTGGGTCAGCAGGTACGAGCGCACCGCGTCGGCACGGCGCTGCGACAGCTTCAGGTTGTATTCCTCGGTGCCCATGCTGTCGGTGTGCCCGGCGATCTCCACCTTCATGTCCGGGTAGCGCTGCAGGATGTCCACGACGTCCTTCAGGATCGTGCGGGCGTCGGGCCGCAGGCGCGACTTGTTGAACTCGAAGGTCACGCCGTTCAGGCGCAGCACCTTCGGCAGTTCGCAGCCGGCCCCGTCCACTCGCGTGCCCTCGGACGTGGCGGGGCAGCTGTCCTTGCCGTCCAGGATGCCGTCGCCGTCGCTGTCGCGCAGGCCGTTGTCCACTTCGACGATCCGCACCTTTTCCACCGGCGGCGGCAGCGTGCCCACCAGCGGCGGCGGCGGGCGCAGCCGCGTCAGTCCGAACTCCAGGCCAAGGCCGAGGATCCAGTCGCCATACGCGCCACGGCCGACGCGGTCGCCGTAGTGGTCGAACACGTAGCGAGCCTCGCCGCGCACCCTGAACATTTCCCAGAGCAGCGGGCGGGTCACCAGGCCGAGGCCCGCATTGAGGGTCCAGTCGAAATGGTCGTCGCGGTTGTTCGAGACGTCGTTGTAGCCGTAGCCGACGCCGACCAGCGCGAACGGAGTCAGGCGGAAGCGGTCACGGAACGCATAGAACAGATCGCCTCCCGCACCCCAGCGGTAATAGTCGGTGCCGTTGTTGACGCCGGTCTCGAGCAGGTTGGCGTAGCCGTTGATCTCGTAGCCCCAGCCGTCGTCGCGCTGGCTGCCGTACAGCGCCTCCAGGCCGGACGCGTCCTGGGCCCCAGGGGCGCGCGACGAGTCGGTGAACCCGTAGGTGCCCAGGGCGCCCAGGTAATGGATCCACTGATGCGCGGGTTCCGCTGCCCCGGCGGCGGAAGACCCGACAACGCACGCAACGAACAACCATCGGATAGCTGCTGACAAGGCAAATCCCCCTGATTTTTCGAGCGAGCCTACCCCCGAAAAGGGTCCGCTCGATGGGTAAAAACGTACCATTCGACCAAAAGATGACTTGCGCCGAGCCCCGGCGTCTCGAACGGGGGCGCAACGAAGCCGGCGCGCCCGATGAAAAAGGGCCGCTGACGCGGCCCTTGCGGTGTGGCGGGTTTTGCGCCGCGCTGGAGGCGGCCGCCTACGACCGGGTCACTTGATCTTCGATTCCTTGAAGAGCACGTGCTTGCGGGCGACCGGGTCGTATTTCTTGAACTCCAGCTTGTCCGGCGTCGTCTTGCGGTTCTTCGTGGTCGTATAGAAGAAGCCCGTGTCCGCGGTGGACACCAGCTTGATCTTCTCGCGTTCCTTCTTGGCCATGGGGGCTCCTTACACCTTCACGCCGCGGGCGCGCACGTCGACGAGCACCGACTCGATACCGCGCTTGTCGATGATGCGCAGCCCGTGGGCGGATACGCGCAGCTTGATGAATTTCTTTTCGCCTTCGACCCAGAAGCGGTGCGTCTGCAGGTTGGGCAGGAAGCGCTTCTTCTTCTTGTTGTTGGCGTGCGACACGGTGTGGCCGACCAGCGGACCCTTGCCGGTGACCTGACAGACTCTGGACATGACTTGCGACCCGGATGACGTGGGAATCGGGCGCAGGAGCCCGAAAAGAGCGCGGCTTTATAGCAGATCGCCCCCGCGCCCAACAAGCCTGCGCCATGGCGCGATTGTGCGGCTTGCGGCTGCGGAATAATGGACTCCGATGCCAGACCGCTCCCCCAACCGGCGCCAGTACCTCGTCGCCGGCACCGCTTATGCCAGCCGCCTGCCGCAGCTGCGCGTCACCGCCGTGGCGCGCGCCGCCGGCGGCAGCGTGGCCGGCCTGAATCGCCTGTTCGGCTCGTTTTCCGCCTACCGCGTGGAACTGATGTTCCACTGGCTCGACGGCATCCGCGATGCCGTCGCCGGAGTCCTGGCCCGGACCGAGGGCCCCGCGCGCCTGCCGCAGGCAGTACAGACCTGGCTCGACGCGAACCTCGCCTGCCCGGCAGTGCGCGCGCTGATGCTGGAGCAGCGGCGCGATCCGAAGATCGCCGAGCGCATCCAGCAGCGCTTTCGCGGCTTCGTCGTGGTGCTGCAGCTGGAGCTGCGCGAGCGCGGCTGGGTGCGCTACGAGGTCGCCGGACGGCTCTACGCGGCGATGGCCATCGAGGTGGCCCAGTCGGAGTTCGAGGCCGGGCGCGCACTGCCGTCGCTGCGGGAGACCCTGCGGCTTGCCCTGGAGCGCCCATGACGCGCCGGCGCAGTCCGGATCCTGCCGAGCGCTCGCGCCTGCTCGACGCCGCCGCCGCGCTTGCGGGCACCACCGCGTGGCATGACGTCACCGCGTCGCGCATCGTGCGCGCCGCGAAGGTCGCGGCCACGCGCTTTCGCGTGCACTTCCGCGACGTCGGCACCTGGCTGGCCGCCGCGCAGCAGCGCTTCATGGACGGCATCCGCGACCGCATCGTCGCCCGCACCGGCACGCTGCCGCCCGGTTTCGAGCGCTTGCGCGCGGCGTCCGAGATCTACCTCGACGGCTGCCTCGCGCAGAACGAGCTGCGGCGCTGGCTGATCGAGGCGCGCGGCGCGCTGCCCGGCCTGGCCGACGGGCTGGAGAGGCAGAACCAGGTCTACGTGATGGTGATGACGCCGGAGTTCGCGCGTCTCGGGTGGCCGCATCCCGCGGCGGCAGCGCAGCTGTACCTGGCGATGCTGATGGAGGCCGGCGTGGTCGAGTCCACCGCCGGCAGGGCGGTCGCGGACGTGCGCGAGACGCTCTGGGATTTCCTGCGCATCCAGCAGTAGGGTCAGAGCCAGCCGCGCTCCGCGAACGACACCACCGTCTCGCCGACCACGAAGTGGTCGAGCACCCGGATGTCCACGAGTGCCAGCGCGGCGCGCAGGCGCTCGGTGAGGTGACGGTCGGACGCGCTGGGCTCGGCGACCCCCGAGGGATGGTTGTGCGCGAAGATCGCCGCCGCCGCGCCGGCCCGCAGCGCGTGCTTCACCACCTCGCGCGGATAGACGCTGGCGCCATCGATGGTGCCCTGGGCCAATTCCTGGAACTGCAGCACGCGATGCTGGTTGTCGAGCCAGAGCGCCGCGAACACCTCGGCGGGACGGTCGCGCAGCTGCAGCTGCAGGTAGGTGCGCACGCCCTGCGGGTCCTTGAGCGCCTCGCGCCCCTGCAGCGCCTCGGCCAGGTGCCGACGCGTGATCTCCAGCGCCGCCTGCAACTGCGCGTACTTGGCTTCACCCAGCCCGTGCGTGTCGCAGAACGCCTCGCGCGGCGCACCGAGCAGGGCACGCAGCCCGCCGAAGCGCCCGAGCACGTCGCGCGCCAGGTCCACTGCCGAGCGTCCCCGCACGCCGGTGCGCAGGAAGATCGCCAGCAGCTCCGCCTCGCTCAGCGCGTGGGCGCCACGCGCCAGCAGTTTTTCGCGCGGGCGCTCGGCCGCGGGCCAGTCCGTGATCGTCATGTGATCCTCCCGTGGCGGCTAATATCCGCAAATGAGCGCAGCCACGGAAATCCGACCAGCGGCAGGCAGCCTGCAGGGCCGCCGCGTGCTGCTCGGCGTCACCGGTGGCATCGCGGCATACAAGGCCGCCGAGCTCACCCGGCGGCTGAAGGATGCCGGCGCCGAAGTGCAGGTGGTGATGACCGACGGCGCGCAGAAATTCGTCGGTTCCGCGACCTTCCAGGCACTGTCCGGCCGGCCGGTGCGGGACTCGCTGTGGGACGCGCAGGCCGAGGCCGCGATGGGCCACATCGAGCTGGCTCGCTGGGCCGATGCGGTGCTGGTCGCGCCGGCCTCGGCGAACTTCCTGGCCCGCCTGTCGCAGGGCAAGGCCGACGACCTGCTGACCACGCTGTGCCTGGCGACCGACCGGCCGCTGTTCGTGGCGCCGGCGATGAACCAGCAGATGTGGGCCAACGCCGCCACGGGCCGTAACCTCGCGGCGCTGAAGCAGCGCGGCGTGCAGCTGCTCGGGCCGGCTTCGGGCGACCAGGCCTGCGGCGACGTCGGCCCCGGCCGCATGCTCGAGCCGGGGGAACTGCGCGATGCGCTGGTGCGGCATTTCGCCGACGGCCCGCTGGGCGCGGTGCGCGCGGTGGTGACCGCCGGCCCGACGCGCGAGCCGCTCGACCCGGTGCGCGTGCTCACCAACCGCTCCTCCGGAAAGATGGGATTTGCGCTCGCGCAGGCGCTGTCGGCGCTGGGCGCGCAGGTGACGCTGATCGCAGGACCGGTGGCGCTCGCCACTCCGCGCGGCGTGGCGCGGGTCGACGTGGAGACCGCGCAGGACATGCTGCGGGCCTCGCTGTCCGCCGCGCGCGGCGCACAGCTGTTCGTCGGCACCGCGGCGGTGGCCGATTACCGGCCCGTGCGCGCGGCGCCGAGGAAGATCAAGAAGACCGGGGCGACGCTGGCGCTGCCGCTCGAGCGCACCGCCGACATCCTGCGCGAGGTCCGCGCGGCACATCCGCGCCTGTTCATGGTCGGCTTCGCCGCCGAGACCGAGCGGCTCGACGCGCACGCGCGCGCCAAGCTGAAGGACAAGCGCCTGGACCTGGTCGCGGCCAACCTGGTCGGCAACGGTCGCGCGTTCGACCGTGACGACAACGAGCTCACCGTGTTCTGGGCGGCCGGGCGACGCAAGCTGGCGCGCGCCGCGAAGACGGAACTGGCGCGCGAGCTGGCCACCCTGATCGCCGCACGCATGAAGAAAAACGGCTCGACTGCCCGAGGCAAGAAGTGACCGAGATTCCCTGCCGCATCCTGGATCCGCGCATCGGCACCACCTGGCCGCTGCCGCAGCACGCCACCGGCGGTTCCGCGGGGCTCGACCTGCGGGCCTGCCTCGACGCGGCGCTGACGCTGGCTCCCGGCGAGACCTCCCTGGTCAAGACCGGCATCGCCATCCACATCGGCGACAGCGGCCTGGCGGCCGTGATCCTTCCGCGCTCCGGGCTCGGCCACAAGCACGGCATCGTGCTCGGCAATCTCGTCGGCCTGATCGACTCCGATTACCAGGGCGAGCTGATGGTCTCGACCTGGAACCGCGGCCGCGAGTCCTTCACCATCCAGCCCGGCGACCGGCTGGCGCAGCTGGTGTTCGTGCCGGTGGTGCAGGCACGGCTGGTGCCGGTTGCGGACTTCGGGCACAGCGCTCGCGGCGCCGGCGGCTTCGGCAGTTCGGGCCGCAGCTAGCCGTGGCGACCGACAGCGCCGGCGCGGCGCAGATCGCGCGCGTCCTCACCGAGGCCCTGCCCTACATCCGCCGCTTCGCCGGCAAGACCGTGGTCATCAAGTACGGCGGCAACGCCATGGAGCGCGACGAACTGAAAAGCTCGTTCGCGCGGGACGTGGTGCTGCTCAAGCTGGTCGGCGTGAACCCGGTGATCGTGCATGGCGGCGGCCCGCAGATCGACGACCTGCTGGCCAGGCTCGGCAAGGGGCGCGAGTTCGTGGACGGCATGCGCGTCACCGATGCCGAGACCATGAAGGTCGTCGAGATGGTGCTCGGCGGGCAGGTCAACAAGGAGATCGTGTCGCTGATCAACCACCACGGCGGCCGTGCCATCGGCCTCACCGGCAAGGACGACGGCCTGATCCGCGCGCGCAAGCTCAAGGCGTCGCACAACGGCCAGCCGGTGGATCTCGGCTTCGTCGGCGAAGTGGCCGCGGTGCGGCCCGAGGCCATCCGGCACCTCGAGGAGGGCGGCTTCATCCCGGTGATCGCGCCCATCGGGGTGGACGACGAGGGCCAGTCCTACAACATCAATGCCGACCTGGTCGCCGGCAAGCTCGCCGTGGTGGTCAAGGCCGAAAAGCTCATCCTGCTGACCAACACTTCGGGCGTGCTCGACCGGAGCGGCCACGTGCTCACCGGCCTGTCGTCGCAGCAGGTCGACGCGCTGATCGCGGACGGCACCATCGCCGGCGGCATGCTGCCCAAGATCGCCTGTGCGCTCGACGCGGTGAAGAGCGGCGTGCGCACCGCGCACATCATCGACGGGCGCGTGGACCACGCGGTGCTGCTGGAATTGTTCACGGACGCCGGCGTCGGCACGCTGATCCGCGGGCACTGAGCCGCGCGGCGGCTACTTCTTCGCGGGCTCCGCGGCGGGCGCCGGCGGTACCGTCGGCTGCGGCATGTCGGCGGGCTTGGGCATTCCCGGCTTCGGCGGGCTGGTCGCGGGCTCTTCGCCGCGCAGCTCGCGGAAGCGGACGATGTCGCGGTCGAAGTTGGTCTGCGTCTCGTCGCGCTCCTTCTGCAGCAGCACCATCGAGCGCTGGTTGCGCTGCTTGGAGCGCTCGAAGTCGCGCAGCTGCCTGGCCAGCCGCTCGTCGATCTTGCCTTTTTCCTTCTGCTGGGTCGCCGCGCGCTCGTTCAGGTCGGTGAGCGTTCTTTCGTTGTCGTCGAGGGACTTCTTCGCCGCGTTGATGCGGCCGTCGATGAATTCCAGGCGCTCCGCCCGCATCGACTCGAGGTCCCGCACGCTGCGATAGGTCTGCAGCAGCGAGCGGTCGTACTGCTCGCGCTTCTTCGCTTCCTCGGCGGCGCGCTGGCGGCGCGAATCCTCGGCCAGCTCCTCCGCGGTGGGCGCCCCGCGCCGGGTCTCCACGACCTGGCCGCGCTCGTTCAGGATCTCGCGCTTCTGCCCGGCGTACTGCGGCGGCACCGAGTCGCCGCACATGCGCTGGCCCTTGTCGTCGGTCCAGCACTGGATCCGCTTGGGCTCCGCCGCGCCCGCTGCCGATGCGACGGCAAGCGCCGTCACGGCCATCCACACCC
Organism: Binatia bacterium; assembly: GCA_035526525.1. Taxonomy (GTDB): domain Bacteria; phylum Pseudomonadota; class Gammaproteobacteria; order Nevskiales; family Nevskiaceae; genus JACPFV01. Next base: position 10,972 of record DATLCG010000016.1, on the reverse strand, counting down.
GCATGCCCATAAAATCCCCCGAACCCGCTGGCAGTCTACGCGGCGACGCCATGGCGCGCCTGGTAGTCGCGCATCGCCGCGACCGTCGCGGCATCGGCGCCGTGCGCCGCGAATTCCAGGATGTCCGCTGCCGTCACCAGGGCGATCACGCGGATGCCCTGCTCCTGCTCGAGCTCGGTCACCGTCGAGGCGCCGCTCGCGCCGCGCTCCTGCCGGTCGAGCGCGATCAGGGCGGCGGCCGGCTGCGCGCCCGCATCGCGCAGCAGCACCACCGCTTCGCGCATTGCGGTGCCGGCGGTCAGCACGTCGTCCACGATGACGACGCGGCCGCGCGGCGGGGTGCCGACCAGCGTGCCGCCCTCGCCGTGATCCTTGGCTTCCTTGCGGTTGTAGGCGAACGGCAGGTCGCGCCCGCGTTCGGCCAGCGCCACGGCGAGCGCGGTCACCAGCGGGATCCCCTTGTAGGCCGGCCCGAACAGCATGTCGCAGGCCACGCCCGAGGCTTCGAACGCAGCGGCATAGGCCTGCCCCAGCTCCCGCATGGCCGCACCGCCGGCGATGGCGCCGAGGTTGAAGAAATAGGGGCTGACGCGGCCTGACTTGAGCGTGAACTGCCCGAACTTCAGCACGCCGTGGCGGCGCGCGAGGTCGAGGAAGGCGGACTGGTAGGGTTTCACGGCGGCAGCCGGCGGCAGGGGCTCAGTAAGATAACAATGCTGCCCCTTCCCTGAACGCCCGCTGCACGGCGCCATGCGCATCGTCACCATCAACGTCAACGGCATCCGCTCGGCCGCGAAGAAGGGGTTCTACGACTGGCTGCGCCGCCAGCGCGCCGACGTCGTCTGCGCGCAGGAAATCAAGGCGCAGCCGGACGACCTCGCCGGCCACGCCTGCTTCGCGCCCAAGGGCTGGCATTGCCACTGGCAGCCGGCCCGGAAGAAGGGCTACGCCGGCGTGGCGATCTTCTCGCGCGAGCAGCCGGACGACGTGCGCACGACGCTCGGCGCTGACGAGTTCGACGGCGAGGGGCGCTACCTGGAGGCGCGGTTCGGCAGGCTGTCGGTGGTGTCGCTATATGCCCCCTCCGGCTCGGCCGGCCCGGAGCGCCAGGCGTCCAAGGACCGCTTCCTGCAGTTCTTCCTGCCGAAGCTCGGGGAGTGGCGCGCGTCCCGCCGCGACTACGTGGTCTGCGGCGACTGGAACATCGCGCACCGCGAGATCGACCTCAAGAACTGGCGCGGCAACCGCAAGAACTCCGGCTTCCTGCCGCACGAGCGCGCCTGGCTCGACCGCGTGTTCGGCGAGGTCGGATTCGTGGACGGCTACCGCGCACTGCATCCCGAGCACGAGGGCCAGAGCTACACCTGGTGGAGCAACCGCGGCCAGGCCTGGACCCAGAACGTCGGCTGGCGCATCGACTATCACGTGGTCACGCCCGGCCTGCGCGGAGCCCTGAAGCGTGCCGCGATCTACAAGGAGCAGCGCTTCTCGGATCATGCACCGCTGACGCTGGACTACCGCCTGTGACAGGCGAAGCGCGAAGGCCACTGCCATCGTGGCTCGCGATCTACCGCCATCCGCGCGTCGTGGCGATGCTGTTCCTCGGCTTTTCTGCCGGCCTGCCCTTCCTGCTGGTGTTCTCGACGCTGTCGTTCTGGCTGCGCGAGGCAGGCATCGACCTCGGCTCGATCGGGTTGGCATCGTTCCTGCTGACGCCGTATTCCTTCAAGGTCTTCTGGGCGCCGGTGATCGACCGGTTGCCGCTGCCGTTCCTGACGCAACGGCTCGGGCGCCGCCGCGCCTGGATGCTGGTCGCGCAAGCCGGAATCATTGCGGGCCTGTACGCGGTCTCGCTGCAGAGCCTGGAGCATGGCCTCACGCCGATCCTGGTCCTGGCGCTGCTGGTGGCCTTCGCCTCGGCCACGCAGGACATCGTGGTGGATGCGTGGCGCATCGAAGCCGCCCCGGACGGCCAGCAGGGGCCGATGGCCACCGCCTACCAGTTCGGGTACCGCATCGGGCTGCTGGCAGCGTCTGCCGGCGCGCTGTGGCTGGCCGATGTCGAAGGCTGGCAGCGCGCCTACGCGGTAATGGCAGGCCTCGGCGCCATTGGCCTTATGACCACGCTGTCCATCGACGAGCCCGCGCCGGCAGCGCCCACGCCGCCCTCACGCACCGCGGGCACCTGGTTCGCCGACGCCGTGGTCGGCCCTTTCGGCGATTTTTTCCGTCGTAACGGCACCGGGCTCGCGGTGCTGATCCTCGCCTTCATCGGCACGTTCCGGCTCACCGACATCACGATGGGCGTGATGGCGAACCCGTTCTACCACGACCTCGGCTACACCAAGTCGGAAGTGGCGGCCGTGGTGAAAGGCTTCGGCCTGCTGGCTTCGTTCGGGGGAATCGTCGCCGGCGGGCTGTCGCTCACCCGGCTGGGCGTCGCGCGCTCGCTGTTCATCGGCGGGCTGCTGGTGATCGGCTCGAACCTGACCTTCGCGTGGCTGGCGCACGGCGCGCCGGATCTGCTGCGGCTTGCCGTGGTCATCAGCGCGGACAACCTCGCCTACAACTTCGCGGGCACGGCCTTCATCGCCTACATGTCCGGGCTGACGAACGCCGCCTATACCGCCACGCAATACGCGCTGTTCTCGTCGCTGTTCACGCTGCCCGGCAAGCTCCTGGCTGGCGGCTCGGGCTTCATCGCGCAGGCGCTGGGCTACCCGCTGTTCTTCGTCTACACCTCGCTGCTGGGGCTGCCGGCCCTGCTGCTGCTCAGCCTGCTGCAGCGCCGGCTGGCGCAGCGCGCACCGCGGTGAGCTTGCGCAGAGCCTGCGCCAGCTTCCAGCCGCTGGCGCTGTATTTCGGCACCGATAGCGCCCGCGGGTAGACCGGCAGCTTCAGGCGCGTCACGCCCACCACGCGGCCGACGTGCTCGGCGCCGAGGTTCTTCAGGTGCCGGATGAAGCGCTCGTTCTCCGAGCCGACGTCGTAGTAGAAGTGGCGGATGCCGTTGTCGCGCGCCGTGACGTGCAGGCAGGCGTGCAGGATCAAGCCGGCGCCGGTGCCCTGGTAGCGGTCGAGGATGGTGATGACGACGTCGGCGGCGTCGGGCTCGTGCTCGATGCGCCGGTAGCGGGCGATGCCGATGCCGGGCTCGTCGGGACGCGACGGATTCATCGCGCCCCAGATCACGTAGTTCTTCTGGTCCACCTCTTCGAGCAGGCGCAGCTGCTCGGCGCCCAGCTCCTGCACCTCGCCGGGGAAATGCTTGCGGCGCGCCAGCGACGACAGCATGCGGAAGCCTTCCTGCAGGCGCGGCCCGTCCGCTTTCACCACGTGGCGCACCAGCACGGTGGCGCCTTCGGGCAGCATCACGTGGAAGGCCGGCGGCAGGCGCGGCGTGACGACGTAGTCCAGCAGGAACATGGCGCGGCTCCCGGTACGGCGGGCGCCTAGCTTAGCGCCGGCCGCCGCGCGCAGCGTCAGGAAAAGCGCTGGTCGAGCAGGTCGAGCGGATCTTCCCAGCGGCCGGGACCCGACAGGTCGTTGTCGGGAATCTTGTCGGGCTTGTCCACGTCGATGGCGCCGGTCCAGTCTTCCGGCGGCGCCGAGGGCTGCGCGCCCAGCTCCATCCACGTCTCGAAGTCGTGTTCCTCGAGGGTGCCGTCGAAGTGCTGCACCAGCACCACCTCGTTGTCGGCATCGACGGCGACGATCTCGAACGGTTCGCTGTTCGCGATCCTGTACCAGTCGCCTACCGCAGGCTCCCGCAGCCAGTCCGCCATGTGCATCGCCTCCGCAGCCATCGCGGCGGTGGGCGTTGCGGCTTTCGCGGGACGCTCACCTGATCCGCAGAAAAATCCGACATCCGACTTATAGGCCGATCGACCACTCGCCGCAAGGACCTTTTCAGTCGCGTGTTCGGATACTTCGACAACGCACTGATTTGGTTTTCGATTGCGCGCTGTGAAACGCGTCACGCGCGATTCGCGCGGTTAAGGACACGGATTGGAAGCACGCCGGTGGATCGCCTCGATCTCCTCGAGCACCGCCGCGGGCAACCGCATGCCCAGCGAGGCAACGTTCGCGCGCAGCTGCTCGAGCGATGTCGCGCCGACCAGCGTCGAGGCGACGAACGGCCGTGCGTGCACGTACGCCAGGGCCATCTGCGCGGGATCCAGTCCGTGCCCACGCGCGAGCTCGACGTAGCTGCGCACCGCGGTCTCGGCCGCTTCGCCGGTGTAGCGCGAGAAGCGCGAGAACAGCGTCAGGCGCGCTTGCGCCGGGCGCGCGCCGCCGAGGTACTTTCCCGACAGCACGCCGAAAGCCAGCGGCGAGTAGGCCAGCAGCGGCACGCGCTCGCGGTGCGCGAACTCGGCGAGCCCGACCTCGAAGCTGCGGTTGAGCAGGTTGTACGGGTTCTGGATGGAAGCCACGCGCGGCCAGCCGCGCTCGCGCGCGAGTGCGAGGTAGCGCATCAGTCCCCAGGCCGTTTCGTTCGAGACACCGACGTGGCGGACCTTGCCGGCGCGCACCGCGGCGTCGAGTGCCTCGAGCGTTTCCTCGATCGGCACCGCGTCGTCGTCGCGCTTTTCGACGTAGCCCAGCTTGCCGAAGTAGTTCGTGCTTCGATCCGGCCAGTGCACCTGGTAGAGGTCCACGCAGTCGGTCTGCAGCCGCTTCAGGCTGGCATCCAGCGCCGCGGTGACGTGCGTGCGCGTCAGGCGCGGGCCGCCGCGGAGCCACGGAAACTCCGCGGGGCCGGTCACCTTGGTGGCGAGAATCACCTTCGCGCGGGTGCCGCGCGCCTTGAGCCAGGTGCCGATGAACTGCTCGGTGCGGCCCTGCGTCGCGGCCTCGGGCGGCACGGGGTACATCTCCGCCGCGTCCACCAGGTTCACGCCTTCGCCGAGCGCGAAATCCAGCTGCGCGTGGGCCTCGGCCTCGGTGTTCTGGCGGCCCCACGTCATGGTGCCGAGTCCGATCACCGAGACCTTCAGCCCGGTTTCGCCAAGCGCGCGGTACTCCATCAGGCCGCCAGGCGCCGGGCGTCGGCAAGCCGCTGCAGCGCGGGCCACAGCACCTGCTCCATCGCGGCTTCCATCTGCACGCCCGGCACCACCAGCGTGTCGGGCCGCGACAGGAAGGCGCCGGGGAGTGCATCGCGCAGCTGCGCCAGCGCGACCGGGATGCGCGCATGACGGTTGAGATGGATGACCACGAGGCTGTCCTCCGCGCGCGGAATCTCGCTGAGCGTGAAGGGGTGCGAGGTGTCCACCAGCGGTACGCGCTGGAAGTTCACGTCGGTGCGCGAGAATTGCGGAATGAGGTAATGCACGTAATCGGGCATGCGGCGGAGGATGGTGCGCGTCACCTCGGCGGCGTCGTGGCCGCGCTCCGCGGTGTCGCGGTGCATCTTCTGGGTCCACTCCAGGTTGATCGTCGGCGTCATTCCGATCAGCAGGTCCACGTGGCTGGCGAGGTCGTGCTCCGGCGTCACCACGCCGGCGTGCAGGCCCTCGTAGAACAGCAGCTCGGTGCCGGCGGGGAGCGACGCCCAGGGCGTGAAGGTGCCGACGGCCGCGCGCGCGGCGCGGGCCTCCTCCTCGGTATGCAGGTACGAGCGCACCGATCCCTGCCCGCGCTCGCCGAAGTCGGCGAACAGCCGTTCCAGCCGGTCCCACAGGTTGGCCGCGGGCCCGAAGTGCGAGAAGTTCTCGGCGCGGATGCGCGCGCGCTCCAGCACCGCCCGCATCTGCGCGCGATCGTAGGCATGAAAGCTGTCGCCTTCGACGAAGGCGGCGCGCAGGCCGAGCCGCGCGAACAGGCGCGCGAACAGGGCGCGCGTGCTCGACGTTCCGGCGCCGGACGAGCCGGTCACCGCCACGATCGGGAACCTAGCCGACACGGCGGTACGCCAGGTCGAAAACGGCATGGCCCAGGCGCACGCCGCGGCGCTCGAACTTGGTGGCGGGGCGCGCGCCGCGGTCGCTGAAGCCGGCGGCCGCGTTTTGCAGCGCGGGCTCGGCGTCGAGCACCGCGCGCATGTGCTCCGCATAGGGCGCCCAGTCGGTGGCGAGGCGCAGCATGCCGCCGGGCGCCAGCCGCGCCGCTGCGAGCGCGGCGAATGCCGGCTGCACCAGCCGCCGCTTGTGGTGCCGCTTCTTCGGCCACGGATCGGGGAAATAGATCAGCAGCTCGTCCACCTGCCCCGGCCGGATCGCGTCGCGCAGCACCTCGACGGCGTCATGGGCCGCGACCCGCAGGTTCCGCAGCCCCACGGCCTGCGCACGCAGCAGCAGCCGCCCGATGCCGGGCCGGTGCACCTCCACGCCGAGGAAATTGCGTGCGGGCTCCTGCTGCGCGCGGCCCAGCAGGTGGTCACCGTCGCCGAAACCGATCTCGACGGTCAGCGGCGCCTCGCGGCCGAACAGCGCCATTGAGTCGAGCGGTGCGGCGGGGTCGGGCACGCCGAAACGCGGCCACAGCTCATCGAGCGCCCGCTTCTGGGCCTCGGTCATCCGCCCTTCGCGGCGGACGAAGCTGCGCACCGGCCGCACGTGCGCGACCGGCGGAGCCGACGCCGCGCCCTCATCCATCCCGCGCCATCCAGTCGGCGACGGCCGCATCTTCGGCGCGGCCGGTGGCGCGCAGCCCCGCGACCACGCCGGCACGATCTGCCGCGGGCTTGTTCTGGCTCATCTTGAACTTCACCTCGATGCGCGCCAGCGGCAGCCGGAAGGCGACCACCGCCGCGGGCAGCCGCTGCATCGGCTCGTCCTCGATGGCCGGCAGGTGCGGCGGCTCGAAACGCGCCGCGAGCGACTCGAGTGCGGCGCGATTGCGCTGCGGCGGCTCCAGGCGCGCACGCCCGGTGACGTGGACCACGGCGAAATTCCACGTCGGCACGTTGCGCGACGGCTGCACGTACCAGCCGCGCGAGACGAAGGCGTGCGGACCGTGGAAGACGGCGACGCTGTCGGCCTGCTCCAGCAGGGCCACGTGCGGGTTGGCGCGGGCCATGTGCCCGGCCAGCTCCGTGCCGCCGGCATCCGGCAGCAGCGGCAGGTGTGTCACCTGGATGGCGCCTTGCGGCGCCGTGACCAGCGTGGCGAAGGGATAGCGCGCAATGAAGTCGCGCGCCTGCTCGGCATCGCCCCGAAACGCGTCCGGAATGTAGACGCTCATCCCGCTCCCCCAACGCTCTGCCGCGCCGACGGCGCGGCCCCTAGAACGGCAGCCCGCCCTGCGGCGAGGACGCCGAGGCCCAGCGCCGGCGCGGCATGCGGCCGGCGAGAAACGCCTCGCGGCCGGCGACGATGGCGTGCTTCATGGCGCTCGCCATCAGCACCGGGTTCTTCGCCTCGGCGATGGCGGTGTTCATCAGCACGCCATCGCAGCCGAGCTCCATCGCGATGGCGGCGTCCGACGCCGTGCCGACGCCGGCATCCACCAGAATGGGCACGCGCGCGTTCTCGACGATGGTCAGGATGTTCCAGCGATTCTGGATGCCGAGGCCGGAGCCGATCGGCGCCGCCAGCGGCATCACGGCGACGCAGCCCATCTCCTCGAAGCGCTTGGCCGCGATCGGGTCGTCGGTGGTGTAGACCATGACCTGGAAGCCGTCCTGCACCAGGCGCTGCGCCGCGGTGTGCGTCGCGGCCATGTCCGGGTACAGCGTCTTCGGGTCTCCCAGCACCTCGAGCTTGACCAGCGCCGCACCGTCCAGCAGTTCACGCGCCATGTGGCAGGTGCGCACCGCGTCGTCGGCGGTGTAGCAGCCGGCGGTGTTGGGCAGGATCGTGTAGCGCGAAGGCGACAGCACCTCCAGCAGGCTGCGCTGGCCCGGATCCTGGCCGATGTTGGTGCGGCGGATGGCGACGGTGACGATCTGTGCGCCGCTCGCCTCCACCGCGTTGCGGGTCTCGTCGTGGTCCTTGTACTTGCCGGTGCCGACCAGCAGCCGCGAGCCGTATTCGCGGCCGGCGAGGCGCAGCGGCCCGTCGGCGAAGGCCTCGGGTGCATTCATCAGCCGCCTCCGATCGCGTGCACGATCTCGATGCGGTCGCCGTCGTGCAGGGACACCTGGTTCCACCGGCTGCGCGGCACGATCGTGCCGTTCAGCTCGACGGCGACGCGCCGCTCGCCCAGCTCGAGCTGCGCCAGCAGCGCGGCCAGGGCGCCCTCGGGCGGCAGGGCGCGCGACTCGCCGTTGACCAGGATCTGCATGGAGCGGGCGCGGAATTTGCGGGCGGCCATCTTACTGCACGCCCTGCCGCCGCTTCGCTAGAATTCCGCGGCGAAGCGGGTGTAGTTCAATGGTAGAACTTCAGCTTCCCAAGCTGATAGCGTGGGTTCGATTCCCATCACCCGCTCCAGTCTTTCGTGCCCGGCCGCGCCGGGCGACGCGCCCGGAAGTCATTCGCCGGCGCCCGCGGTCCAAGGTGCCCCATGGCCAAGCCCTTCAAGATCTTCCTGTGGATCGTCGGCGGCCTTCTCCTGCTGCTGGTCGGCATCGCCATCGCGCTGCCGCTGCTGGTCGATCCCAACCGCTACAAGCCGCAGATCGCCCAGGCGGTGAAGGAGCAGACCGGCCGGGATCTTTCGATCGGCCAGATGAAGCTCACGATCTTTCCGTGGCTGGGCGCCAACGTGCAGGACGTCGTGCTCGGCAACGCGCCCGGTTTCGGTCCCCAGCCCTTCGCGCGCGTCGGTGAGGCACACGTCAGCGTCCGCGTGATGCCGCTGCTGCTGGATCATCGCGTCGAGATCGGCAAGCTGTCGCTCGATGGCCTCACGGTGAACCTGGAGAAGTCCGCGCAGGGCAACAACTGGGCCGACCTGGCGAAGGGCGACAAGAAAACATCGCCGCAGGCTCCGCAGCCGGAGCACGGCCCGCCGATGGCATTCAGCATCGGCGGACTGCAGGTGAAGGACGCGAACCTGGCGTACACCGACCACGCCGGCGGGGTGAGCTACAAGCTGCAGAAGCTGGACGTCGAGACCGGCAAGGTGGAGCTCGGTCAGCCGATCGATTTCCGCATCGCCTTCACCGCCGCCGCCACCCAGCCGCAGGTCACCGCGGACGTGAAGACCGCCTTCACCGTCGTCGCCAACCCGGAGCGGCAGGCCTACGAACTGCGCAACCTGAAGACCGACGTGGATGCCAAGGGCGCGGGAATCCCGGGTGGCGCGCAGCAGCTGAGCGTCACCGGCAACGCCCGCTACGACGCCGCCCAGGGGGCCTTCGCGCTGAGCGACGCCGTGATCGAGGCGCTGGGGCTGAAGCTCACCGCGGCGATCCAGGGCACCGGCCTGACGGGCGATGCGCCGAAGCTGTCCGGCAAGCTCGCCAGCGAAGTCTTCAACCCGCGTGAAGTCATGAAGAAGCTGGGCACCGCGCTGCCGCCGATGGCGGATGCGAGCGCCGCGACCCAGGCGCGCTTCTCGGCGGACTACGCAGGCGACTTCAAGTCGGCGCGGCTCGACAACCTCGTGCTGCAGCTGGACCAGACCAAGGCGACCGGGCAGCTCGCGGTGCCCTCGTTCTCGCCGCCGGCGGTCACTTTCGCATTGAAAGCCGACAGCTTCGATGCGGACCGCTACCTGGCGCCGGCCGGCGCCGGCAAGCAGGACCCCGCCAAGGCACCGGCACCGAAGTCCGACGAGCTGCCGCTGGACCTGCTCGACGTGGTGAGCGCGCGCGGCACGGCGGAGCTCGGCGCGCTGAAGGTCAAGGGCCTGAAACTGGCCAACGTCAAGCTCACGCTGGATGCGCCCAAGGGCGCGGTGAAGGTGGAACAGCTGGGCGCGGAGCTCTACGGTGGCCGCGTGACCCAGACCGCGCGCATCACGCCGGGCGCCAAGCCGCGAGTCGAGATGAAGGCCAAGCTCGCCGGCATCAGCGCGGCGCCGCTGCTCAAGGACTACAACGGCCGCGACTTCCTGTCCGGCACGGGCAATTTCGACTTCGCCGTCGCCACTGCCGGCAAGACCGTGCAGGACCTGCTGTCCGGGCTGAGCGGCGACACGGCCCTGGCGTTCGTGAACGGCGCGCTGGAAGGCATCAACCTGAAACAGACGCTGGCGCAGGCCAAGGCCATGGCACGCGGCCAGGTGCTGCAGGCGCAGGACGCGCCGGCGCGCACCGAGTTCTCCGACCTGAAGGCCAGCGGCACGATCACCAACGGCGTGCTGCGCACCAAGTCGCTCGCGGCGAAGGGCGACTGGTATTCGCTGGGCGGCGACGGCGCGATCAACCTCGCCGCGCAGCAGATCGATTACACCCTGAAGCCGACCATCACCGGCAGCGAGGACCTGAAAGATCTGGAAGGGACGACGGTGCCGGTGAAGCTCACCGGCGCGCTGTTCTCCCCGAAGATCCGCGTGGACCTGGAAGGCGTGCTGAAGGCGCGCGCGCGGCAGGAAGTGGACCAGCAGCTGAAGAAGCAGGAAGACAAGCTGCGTGAGCGGTTCGGCCCGCAGCTCGATCAGATCTTCAAGAAGAAATGACGCCGCGCGGCTGAGCCCGGGTCCGGCGCGCCGCTCGCTGCGCAACCCTCTGATCGCGGAGGGGTTGTAACAATTGCCTGCGCGGGCTTGGTAAGGTGCCCGCCCCCGGCGCGACAATGGCCGGGCCGCCATGAACCAGCTCTCCGTCCCCGACGCTCCCCGACGCCTCGAAGAGGCCCAGCTCTCCGAGCTGTTCCTCAACCGCGAGCTGTCGCTGCTCGAGTTCAACCGGCGCGTGCTCGAGCTGGCCAAGGACGAAAGCATCCCGCTGCTGGAGCGGCTCAAGTTCTTGTGCATTTCGAGTTCGAACCTCGACGAATATTTCGAGATTCGCGTCGCGGGCCTCAAGCAGATGCTCACGGTCGGCTCCACCCAGGCCGGACCCGACGGCATGCTGCCCGCCGACCTCATGACCGCGATCGGACAGCGCGCCCACGCGCTGGTGGACGACCAGTACCGC
>DATLCG010000127.1:0-22028 GCA_035526525.1 Binatia bacterium | reverse complement strand
CCGGGCGCCGCAGCGAGCGCCTGGTAGGCGCGGTACAGCGGCTCGCTCTGGGCCAGCTCCAGGCCATACGCGGTGACCTTGGGCAAACAGGCGGCATACGCCCGCCGCCACTCGTCATCGTTTCGCACCGCCCACAGGTGACCGATGGACGACCACACGCGAGCCAGCCGGTCGGACATTTCCTCGAGTGGATCCGCGAGGCTGTCCCAGGTCGCAGCACCGGCGGCGAGCACTTCCGGCAGCTGCGCGCGGTTCTGCGCCAGAACCGCGTCGATCGCAGGTTCGGCGTATTCCGGACGAATGCGGTCGAAGGCCGGCAGTGCATCGCCGGCCAGAAGGGGATTGCTGCTCATCGGGTCTTGGACTTCTTTTTCGACGAAGCGATCCGGGGACGATCGTCCAGCAGCGGGGCTTCGCGCGCGCGCTGCGCGCTTCCGCTGCGCGCTGCGCCGGACGCGGCGCGCGCCGGTGCAGCGGGTGTCGCGGGCGCACCGCCCGCCGCGTCGAGCTCCATCAGCAGCTGGTCGCGCGCCTCCTGCGGCAGGCGGTTCCACGGCAGGCCACGCTCGGCGCCGGCCAGCGCCCACAGCAGGTTCAGCGAAGGCTTGTGACCGGCCGCCTTGACCCGCAGGAACGCGGCCACCGGGCCGAGGCGGATCAGGTCCGACCGCTTGCTCACGCCGACCTCGGCCAGCCAGCGACGCGACACCGGGCCGAGGTTGCGGATGCCGGGCTCGGGCCGCGGAGCGTGCGCGGCGTGACGGCTGCGCGTGGGGGGCGGAGTGGTCACAGCAGGCCCCGCGCCAGCAGCGCGTACACGGTGAAGCTGCCGGCCCCGAAGAAGCCCGCCATGCAGCCGGCGGAATACAGCCGGAAGCGGCGGACCAGCTGCGCCTGTGGCACTGCCGACAGGATGAAGGGGCGTCCGTCACGCGGCTGCGCCACCACGTCCAGGTCGGGCGCCATGCCCGCGTCCTGCGCCTGCTGCTCGCGCACGCGCTTCAGCGCCATGCGGCGGGCCGCTTCCCATTCCTTCTGGTCCACCTGGCCGTCCTTGTTGGTGTCGAACAGCGCCATCATGCGCTTGTCGTGGCGCCACTTGGCGAGCAGCTCGGCCAGGTCGGCCTGTTCATCGGCCGGCGCCGGCCCGCCCGACTGGGTCCGGAACCCTCCCAGCACGTAGACCGGGTTGAGCGCGTAGATCAGTTCCTCGGTGTAGCGATAGTCGCCGAACAGCGCCCCCAGCATCATGCCGCCCCGTGGCCCGGAGTGCGGCATGGGCGTGGTGCCGTACCAGGTGCGCCGCTCGCGGGGGATGACCCGGGCGCCCACCGGGTCCACCACGCAGGTGCCGGTGCCGTCGTCCAGCAGGAAGCAGTCGTCGCTGGTGTGGTGGTCGATCGTGTCCCAGGTGGTGCGGCCACGGTCGTCGGTGCGCTTCCGCTCGACGCGGTAGCACCACCAGACGCACGGCGTCGCGGTGAGTGGCGAGACGATCGGCGGGCCCTGCATCACCCGGGCGCGGCCTTCCAGCTCGACGAAGCCCTGGGCCGCCGAGCGGATGCGCGAGGTGGGGGTGTCCTCGATCAGGCGCTCGCGCTTGAGGAAGATGAAGCCCGCCAGCAGCGCCACGGCCGCGCCGGCGGCGGGCGTGAAGGTCCACCAGAAGAAGTGCTCGCCCGGTGCCCCGGCGAGATAGCCCGCGAACGCGTGCAGCGCCTCCATGCGTTGCCGGCGAATGCCGCTCCGTCCGTCAGCGCGCCGCGAACAGCGCGCGCAGGTCCACGTCCTTCTTCTCGTCCTCGTGGAACATCAGCAGCTCGCGCGGGCCGAACGCCATCAGGCGCGCGACCAGGGCGTCCGGGAACTGCTCGATGCGGACGTTGTTGCGGTTCACCGCCTCGTTGTAGAACTCGCGGCGATCGGAGATCGAGTTTTCCAGCCCGGTGATGCGCGCCACCAGCGTCTGCAGCGACTGGTTGGCCTTGAGGTCGGGGTAGGCCTCGACCGTCGCCAGCAGCGAGCCCAGCCCGAGCCGCATCTGCCCTTCGGCCTGGCCGACGCCGCGCACGTCGCCGCGCTCGCGCGCGGTGGCAGCGGCGCTGCGCGCCTGCATCACGCGCTCCAGCGTGTCGCGCTCGAACTGCATGTACTGGCGGCAGGCTTCGACCAGCTTCGGCAGCTCGTCGTGGCGCTGCTTGAGCAGCACGTCGACGTTGCTCCAGGCCTGGGCCACCGCGTGCTTCAGGCCGACGAGGCCGTTGTAGATGACCACGCCGTAGAAGAACAGGACCGCCAGCATCCCCAGCCAGATGTAACCCGCCATTCGTGCTGCTCCCCCCGAAGCCTGCACCGAGTCTACCGAGGCGGCCCCCCGGTCGCACCGGGAGGAAATGCCCCGTGCCGCGGGCTGCCCGCCTAGAATGCCGCGCGTGCCCGCCACCCCCGCCAAGGACGCCGTGCGCGTGGTCGAGGTCGGCCCGCGCGACGGCTTGCAGAACGAGCCGGGAATTGTCCCCGCCGCCGTGCGGATCGCGTTGATCGAGCGCCTGGCTGCGGCCGGCGTGCGCACGCTCGAGGTCGGCAGCTTCGTCAGCCCGCGCTGGGTGCCGCAGATGGCGGACACCGACGCGGTGCTGGCCGGATTGGGCGCGCTGCCGGAGCTGCGTGCCATCGTGCTGGTGCCCAACGATCAGGGACTGGATCGCGCGCTGGCTGCCGGCGTGCGCGAGGTCGCGGTATTCACCGCGGCGTCGGATGCGTTCAACCGCAGGAACATCAACGCCGGCGTCGACGAGTCGCTGGCGCGGCTCGCACCCGTGGTGCAGCGCGCGCGCGAGCAGGGCCTGCGCGTGCGCGGCTACGTGTCCACGGTTCTTGGCTGTCCCTACCAGGGCGAGGTGGCGCTGGCGGAGGTCGTGCGCGTGACGGCCGCGCTGGTGGAGATGGGCTGCCAGGAGATTTCCCTGGGCGACACCATCGGCACCGGCACGCCGGCGAAGGCGCGCGCGATGTACCGCGCCTGCGCCGGGGTGGCGGGCGCCGCGGAGCTGGCGGTGCACTTCCACGACACCCGCGGGCAGGCCCTGGCCAACGTCTACGCCTGTCTCGAGGAGGGCGCCCGCATCGTGGACGCGTCGGTCGCGGGCCTTGGCGGCTGCCCGTACGCAAACGGCGCCTCGGGCAACCTGGCGACCGAAGACCTCGTCTACATGCTGCACGGGCTGGGGATGGACACGGGCATCGACCTCGATGCGCTGACCGACACGGCGCGCTGGATCAGCGCGCAGCTCGGGCGGGAGCCGGCGAGCAGGCTCGGCCGCATCGGCCGAAACAGCGCGACATGACCACGCCGCTCTGGACGCCGTCGCCCGAGCGCGTCGCGGCCGCCAACCTCACCCGCTTCGCGCAGCCGCTCGGCTTCGCGCCCGGCCAGGACGAGGCGCTGTGGCGCTGGTCGGTGGAGCGGCGCGAGGAGTTCTGGCGCGCGGTCTGGCAATTCTGCGGCGTGCAGGCCGCGACGGCCCCGCTGCGGATGCTCGAAGACGACCGCATGCCCGGTGCGCGCTGGTGCGAGGGCGCACAGCTCAACTTCGCCGAGAACCTGCTCGCCGGCGAGTGGCGCGCGCCGGCCCGCGCGCCGGCGCTGATCGCCCTCGACGAGTCCGGCCGTCGCCGCGAGATCGGATGGCCGCAACTGCGCGCCGAGGTGGAGCGCATCGCCGCTGCGCTCGCCGCGGATGGCGTGGGCGAAGGCGACCGGGTCGCGGGCTTCCTGCCCAACGGGCCCGAGGCCGTCATCGCCATGCTGGCGGCCGCGAGGCTGGGCGCCATCTGGTCGTCCTGCTCGCCGGATTTCGGGGAGCACGGCGTGCTCGACCGCTTCGGGCAGATCGCGCCGAAAGTGCTGTTTGCCTGCGACGGCTATCGCTACAACGGCAAGCTCGTGGACACGCGCGCGCGCGTCGACGCAGTGCGCGCTTCGCTGCCGAAGCTGCAGCGCCTGGTGTGGGTACAGGGAACCGGGCAACCGCTGGCGGCCGAGGGCGGTGAGCGTTTCGAGGACTACCGCGGCGCCGGCGCGACGCGGTTCGCGCAGGGCCCGTTCGAGCGCCCGCTCTACATCCTGTATTCGTCCGGCACCACGGGCAGGCCCAAGTGCATCGTGCACGGCGCCGGTGGCACGCTGCTGCAGCACCTGAAGGAGCACGTGCTGCACGCCGACGTGAAGCCGGGCGACCGCGTGTTCTTCTTCACCACCTGCGGCTGGATGATGTGGAACTGGCTGGTGTCGGCGCTCGGCGCGGGCGCCACCGTGGTCCTGTACGACGGCTCGCCGCTGGCGCCGGCCAACGACGTGCTCTGGCGGCTGGCGGAGCGGGAGCGCGTCACGCACTTCGGCACCAGCCCGAAATACCTGTCGGCTCTGGAGAAGAGCGGGTACCTGCCACGGCAGCACTTCGGCCTGGGGGGGCTGCGCACGGTGCTGTCCACCGGCTCGCCGCTGGCGCCGGAGCAGTTCGACTTCGTGCTGCGCGCGATCAAGCCCGACGTGCAGCTCGCGTCCATTTCCGGCGGTACCGACATCATTTCCTGCTTTGCGCTCGGCCATCCCTGGAAGCCGGTGCACCGCGGCGAGCTGCAGGCGCCCGGCCTCGGCATGGCGGTGGACGTGCTCGACGGCGCGGGCCGGCCGCTGCGCGGCGCGCCCGGCGAGCTGGTCTGCACGCGGGCTTTCCCGTCGATGCCGGTCGGCTTCTGGAACGACCCGGACGGCACGAAATACCGCGCCGCGTACTTCGAGCGTTTCCCAGGCCGCTGGCACCACGGCGACTACGCACAGTGGACGGCGCACGGCGGCCTGGTCATCACCGGCCGCTCGGACGCGACGCTGAATCCCGGGGGCGTGCGTATCGGCACCGCGGAGATCTACCGGGTCGTGGACGCGCAGCCGGAGGTGCTGGAGTCGGTGGTGGTGGGACACCGCCACGACAACGACGAGCGCGTGCTGCTGTTCGTGCGGCTCCGCGAGGGCCTGCCCTGGAACGAGGCGATCGACCGCCGCATCCGCGACGCCATCCGCCGCGAGCTCACGCCGCGGCACGTGCCGGCCAAGGTGCTGGCCTGCCCGGAGGTGCCGCGCACCCTCTCGGGCAAGATCACCGAGATCGCGGTGCGCGACCTGATCCACGGCCGCGAAGTGAAGAACGCCGATGCACTCGCCAACCCCGCGGCCCTAGACTTCTTCCGGCAGCTCGGTCCCGCCGACCTGCTCTAGCTCCCACCGACGCCGACTTCCCCATGACCAAGCTCGTCCTGCTGCGCCACGGCCAGAGCCAGTGGAACCTCGACAACCGCTTCACCGGCTGGGTGGACGTGGACATCACGCCGCAGGGGCTGCAGGAAGCGCGCAAGGCCGGCGAGCTGATGAAGGCGGAAGGGCTGCTGTTCGACGTCGCCCACACGTCGGTGCTGAAGCGCGCCATCCGCACGCTGTGGACCGCGCTCGACGAGATGGACCAGATGTGGATCCAGGTGCGCCGCAGCTGGCGCCTGAACGAGCGGCACTACGGCAGCCTGCAGGGGCTGGACAAGGCGGAGATGACGCGCAAGTTCGGCGAAGCGCAGGTGAAGGTGTGGCGCCGCTCATATGACGTGCCGCCGCCGCCGCTGGCGGATACGGATCCGGGCCACCCGCGCCACGACCGCCGCTACCACGACGTCGACCCGAAGCTGCTGCCCTCGACCGAATCGCTGAAGACCACGCTCGACCGCGTGCTGCCGTACTGGCACGACTCGATCGCGCCGCAGCTCAAGGATGGCCGCACGGTGCTGGTCACGGCGCACGGCAACAGCCTGCGCGCGCTGTACAAGTACCTGAACAAGGTGCCGGACGACGCCATCACCGAGCTCAATATCCCGACCGGCATCCCGCTGCTGTTCGAGCTCGACGAGTCCCTGCAGGTGAAGGCGCACCGCTACCTGGGCGACCCCGACGCCGCCCGCCGCGCCGCGGAAGCCGTCGCCAGGCAGGCGACCGCCTCGCGCTAGCGGGGCGCCATTCGGCGGATGCCCCCGCCGTAGCCGTGCCGGACCGGGATAATGCGTCCGCAGGCGCGGGGGCAGGGATGGACCGGACCAAGATCGATCGCACGCGGTATCGCTCGCTGCTGGTCGCGCTCGCCCTGATGTCGGTGGCCTGCCTCGCCGGCATGATTGCGGTGCTGCAGCGGCCCACCGTCCACGCCGCGGAATGGCTCTCCCTGCTGGCCGGCGCCGTGTTCTGCCTCGCCTGCTATCCGCCGCTGACGCGCGGCTACCGCCGCCACGACCGCGCCGCGATCGAGCGCGTGATCCTCGCCGTGTTCGTGGTGTGCACGCTGGTGGTGCTGCAGCGGCTGGCCTGGGGCCTGTATGGACCGCTGATCCGGGACCCTTCGCGTTTCCTGTTCCGCCCCACGTACGCCTTCATGCCGTTCATGTACCTCGGCGCGTTCGCGGTGCTGCGCGCCCGCATGGCGCTGCGCGTGTCGTGGCTGATCTGGGCGCTGGTCACCGCGCTGACGCTTCCGGCGCTGTACTTCAACACCGGCCTGGACCTGAAGCGCGATGGCGAGCTGATGCTGCTGGTGTGGATGCTGCTCGGGAATCCGCTGTTCATCCTGATGATGTACATCCTGCCGCAGTACGAGGACGCGCTCGACCGCTCCGCCGCCGAGCTCGACGAGGTGCGCGGGCGCAACGAGCTGCTCGAGCAGCTGGCCGTCAGCGAGCAGCGCTTCGACCTCGTGGTGGACGGCCTGCAGGTCGGCGTGTGGGATCGCGTGATCGCGCCGGACGGCAGCGAGCGCCGCTGGTGGTCGCCGCGCTTCTACGAGCTGATCGGCCATACGCCCGGCGAGCTGCCGCCCTCGGAGGAAGCGTTGAAGTCGCTGATGCATCCCGAGGATCGCCGCACGGTCTGGGAGCGCGGCACGGCGCAGCTGCGGCACGGCCAGACCATGGACATCGAATTCCGGCTGCTCACGCGCGATGCGGGCTACCGCTGGTTCAACTCGCGCGCCAAGGCCGTGCGCGACGGGCAGGGCCGCATGATCCGGATCGCCGGCGCCATCGCGGACGTGCACGACCGCAAGATGGCGGAGCAGGCGCTGCAGGAGGCCAAGCAGGAAATGACGCGCCTGGCCTACCGCGACACGCTGACCGACCTGCACAACCGGCGGTCGTTCGACGAGGAATTCAAGCGCGAGTGGGAGCGCGCGCGCCGCTACGAGCGCCCGCTGTCGCTGGTGGTCATGGACCTGGACCATTTCAAGGCCTACAACGACCGCTACGGGCACGCGGCCGGCGACCGCTGCCTGATCGAGCTGGCGCGCCTGGTGAAGCTGTGCCTGCACCGTCCGGCCGACAGCGTCGCTCGGCTGGGCGGCGAGGAATTCGCCATCCTGCTGCCCGAGACGCATGCGGCCGGCGCGCTCGAAGTGGCGCAGCGCGTCGGCAACACGCTGCGCGCGGCGTCGCTGCCGCACGAGTCCGCGCCGCGCGGCATCGTCACCGCCAGCATCGGCGCCGCCACCGCCTCGCCCGATGGGGCATGGCCGGCGACGCCCTCGGTGCTGTTCGAGCAGGCCGACCAGGCGCTGTACCGCGTGAAGCGCCAGGGCCGCGACGGGGTACTGCATTTCGCCGGCCTGGACGATGCCGCGGGGTCGGTCTCGGCGGCCTGAGCAGGCTCAGCGCGAGCCTTCCGGCAGCAGGCCTCTTCGCTCCAGCCAGCGGCGCGCATCCGCCGCGTCCTGCTCGAACCAGTCCCGCGCGCTGCCCAGCCGGAAGCTGTAGCCCCAGGCGTCCATGTCGCGCCACATGCGCTCGCGCGAATAGCCGGCGATGCCGTCCGCGAGCAGGCACTGCAGGTAGCACACCGCGCACTCTTCCAGGTCGTCGCCGCCCGCGTCGGTGTGCAGGCCGTCGCGGCGCGAAGCATCGAGGCACAGGAAATGACAGCCCTCGTGCAGCGCCGAGTGCAGCGGCGTATCGGGACGCACGTACAGCGCATCGCCCACCAGCCCGGCCTCGGATTCTCCCCAGTAGCTGCCGGGGATCGCCGCGCCGGCGGGCAATTCGATCCAGCGAAGCCCCGCCTGCAGGAAACGCTCCCGCAGCGCCGCCAGCGCAGCGGGCGCCAGCGCGTCCAGCTTCACGACATCGGCCGGGGTCATCGGGCGTAGAGTAGGCCAGCAGCGCCGCCGCCAGAGCGACGCCAGAGGATCTTCCATGAAGCGCGCGCTGTTCGTGGCCCTTGCGGCCGTCGTCACTGGCTGCAGCGATTCCGGCTCGTCGGATACGGCCAATCCCGACCGCCCGGGCGAGAGCGTGTTCCTCACCGCGATGCCACCCGGCGCCAACGGCAATTCCGCCGGCGGCGTGCGTGGCGAGGATGCGTCGAGCACCACCTACCCGCCGCACTACGCCGATTCGCTGGCGCTGTACGGCGACCTCGCCTACGCCAGGCCGGGACTGAAGGCGCCGATGAACTGCCTCGGCACCGACGTCAGCCAGGGCGAGCGTCCGCCGAACAACGCCGGCGAGCACGTGCAGTCGTCCGACAGCGCCTGCAACTACTTCAAGCACGAAGGCCTGACGCCGGACACGGTCGAAGGCACGCCGGTGCTGCTGAGCTGCCCCGAGGACGCGCCCTGCGCCGGCAAGACCGCGACCATCACCCGCGACGGCTGGGGCGTGCCGTACATCGACGCGCAGGACCGCGGCTCGGCCGAGTACGCCTTCGGCTACGCGCAGGCGCAGGACCGGCTGTGGTTCTTCGACGTCATCCGCCACGTCGGCCGCGGCCGGGAGTCGGAGTTCCTCGGGCCGTTCGCCGGCGCCTACGACATGGATCGCAGCTATGCGTCGCTCGCCGGCTACGACGACGCCGAGCTGACGCAGATGATCACCAATGCCAAGGCCAAGTTCGGGCCGCTCGGCGAGCTGGCGATCGCCGACATCGACAACTTCGTCGCCGGCTTCAACGCCTACATCGCGGACGTGCAGTCGACGCCCGGCCAGATCCCGCCCGAGTACGCCAGCATCGGCCAGCCGATCGGCGGCGCGCCGCGCTTTCCGCCGGAGCCGTGGACGCGCGAGGACATCGTCGCCTCCGCCATCCTGATCCAGGCGTTCTTCGCCGGCGGCGGCGGCGGCGAGGCCAACAACCTGCTGCTGCTGCAGAAGCTGGATCCGGCGTTCGGCGCGGGCTCGACCTCGATCCCGGCCGCGGCGTGCGCCGAGTGGCGCGACCTGCGCCACGCCACCGATCCCGACGCGATCCACACCATCGACGATTCGTTTCCGACGCAGTCGCCGCCGCGCGTCAGCGAGAACTGCGCTGACCCGCTGCCCGAGGGCGTCGCGATCTGGGACGTGGGCAGCTTCCATGCGCTCGATCCGCTGCCGGCGCCGGCCTCCGGCGGCCTGCTGGCGCGCGCGAAGCCGGCCTCGAAGAAGGCGTCCGTGATGGTGGCTGCACGAGCGTCCAGGCCGAAAGCGGCGGCGAAGCGGCGCGCCGTGCGCAAGACGCCGGCGATGCTGGCGGCAGCGGACCCTCTGCGCGCCGCGCACCTGGCGCTCGCCGCCGGCGGCCTGCCGGTACCCAACACGATGTCGAACTTCATCGGCGTCACCGGACGCATGACGAAGGACGGCTACCCGATCACCGTGATGGGGCCGCAGACCGGTTACTTCGACCCGCAGCTGCTGTGGGAAGTGGCGGTGGTGTCGCACGGCGGCACGCCGCTGGACTTCGCCGGCCGCGGCGCGGTGACGGCGAACCTGCCCTACATCGAGCTCGGCCGCGGCGTGGACTTCGCGTGGAGCGCGACCTCGGGCGAGTCCGACCTCATCGACATCCGCGTTTCCAGGATGTGCCGCACCGACGGCACCCCGGTGATCGCGACGCATCCGGGACAGAACTTCGACGAGGACGGCGACGGTTTTCCCGACGCCGACGGCTACCTGTTCAGCTCCGACAACGGCGCGCACTTCGCTTGCCGGCGCTTCTACAAGCGCGTGGACACCTGGACCGCCACGCCGACCGCGGCGAGCCTGGCCTCGGCCGGCTGCGCCGCGCTGCCACCTCCGGCGGGCTGCCCGCTGGCGCCGGAAACCGTGACGCGCAACATCCTGCGGACGCACTACGGGCCGGTGTACGCCACGGCGCTGGTGGGCGGGGTGCCGGTCGCGGTGTCGATCCAGCGCAGCACCTTCTTCGGCGAGCTCGACACCACCGCGCCGTTCGCGCTGGCGACGACGCGCATGGTCAGCGGGCCGCAGAGCTTCCAGCAGATCTTCAACGGCGTGACCGGTACCTTCAACTGGCTGTACGTGGACCGCGACAACATCGGCTACATCCACAGCGGCCTGTACCCGGTGCGCCATCCCCAGGCGCACCCGGAACTGCCGGTGTGGGGCGATGGCCGCTTCGAATGGGCGGTCGACCAGTGCACCGGCACCTCGCACTGCGTCCTCAACGACGCGTTCTTCACCACCTACGGCGGGGACGGCAACGCGGCGGGCAAGGCCTTCCCCGGCCGCGCGGTGCCCGTCGCCCAGAACGGCGGCAACACGCTGAAGGGATTCTTCGAGTGGCGCGACTACCTGTCGCTGGCGGCGCACCCGCGCGCCATCAACCCGGCCAAGGGCTGGATCACCAGCTGGAACAACTCGCCGGCGCGCGACTGGTGGTCCGCCGACGGCAACGGCACCTTCGGCCCCACGCACCGCGCCGAGATGCTCGGCAAGCGGCTGCAGGCGTTCATCGCCAGCGGCAAGAAGTTCGACGTCGGCAACATGGTCGAGGTCATGGGCGACGCCGCCTACACCGACCTGCGCGGCCAGGACGTGCTGCCGCTGCTGCTCGAAGTGCTCGATGGACAGGCCGCCGACCCGAACCTGTCGCAGGTGAAGACGCTCGCCGATCTCGCCGCGCTGAAGACGCTGCTGCGCGACTGGCTGACCGGCGACAGCTCGGCGGCCTGGATCGGGCTCGACGGCGCCGGACTGGGCGCATTCCGGCGCGACCGCGACGCCAGCGGCACCTACGACCGCCGCGCTGCGGTGGTGCTGATGGACGCCTGGTACGTGCACCTGATCGACCGCGTGCTGCCGCAGCTCGCGCTGCTCGACGGCACGTCGCCGCCGGTCAGCGCGCTGCAGTCGCGCTACGACGCGCCGCGCGGCCAGGGCTCGGCTTACCAGGAAGGCTGGTTCGAGCCGATGCGCCGCGTGCTGCAGATGGCGCTGGCCAAGCCGGGCCACACGGACTACCGCGTGCTGCGCTGCGCCGACGGCACGCTCGCCGGCTGCCGCGCCGCCGTGCTGCTGGCACTGGACCAGGCCGTGACCGACCTCGGCGGCCTGTCGGCGCAGGCCGACTGGGACGGCAGCACGCTGTCGTCCGCGCCGCACGGCTGCTCACCCGGCATGCGCGCCGCCGGCTGCGGCGCGACCGGCACCGTGGTGGAGGATTACGACGCGGTCGAGCACACTGCCGTCAGCCTGCTGCCGGTGCCGACCATCCACTGGATCAACCGTCCGACGTTCCAGCAGGTGATCCAGATCAAGGAGAAGGAAGCGCGCTGATGGCCGAATGGCTCACGCCGCAGTTCTGGGTCGCGGCACTCCAGATCGTCGTCATCAACCTGCTGCTGTCGGGCGACAACGCGGTGGTGATCGCGCTCGCCTGCCGCAACCTGCCTCCGGCCCAGCGCCGGCTGGGCATCTTCTGGGGCGTGTTCGGCGCCATCGCGCTTCGCATCGTGCTGACCTTCTTCGCGGTATCCCTGCTGGAACTGCCCTGGCTGAAGCTGGGCGGGGCGGCACTGCTGCTGTGGATCGGCGTGAAGCTCATCGAGGGCGAGTCCGCGGAGGCGCACGACATCCAGGCCAGCGAGCGCCTCTGGGGCGCCATCCGCACGGTGGTGATCGCGGACGCGGTGATGAGCCTGGACAATGTCATCGGCGTCGCCGGCGCCGCGCGCGGCAGCATCGCGCTGCTGGTGTTCGGCCTGGTGGTCAGCATCCCGATCGTGGTGCTCGGCAGCCAGATCGTGATGAAGCTCATCGCGCGCTTCCCGCTGCTGGTGGTCGCCGGCGGCGGTCTGCTCGGCTACATCGCCGGCGAGCTCGCGGTGGATGACCCGGTGATGGCCACGCACGCGCCGGTGCTGGCCATGCAGCTGCACTTCATCGGGCCGCTGGTGGCGACGCTGTTCGTGATGGGGCTGGGCGTATGGCGGTCGCATCGGCACAAAACCTCCAGCCCGTCCTGAAGTCTGACCGGGCATGCGCATCGGGGTTGACTTGGGCGGCACCAAGATGGAGGCGATCGTCATGGGCGAGCGCTCGGCGATCCTCCACCGCGAGCGGCGGCCGACGCCGCGCGAGGACTACGCGGCGACGCTGCGGGCCATCGCCGAGCTGGTGAGCAACGCGGAAGCCGCGGTGAAGGCATCGCGGCCGCTGCCGGTGGGCTTCGGCACTCCCGGGGCGATCTCGCCCGCGACGGGCCGCATCAAGAACGCGAACTCGCTCTGCCTGAACCACCAGCCGCTGAAGGAGGACATCGAGCGCGTGCTCGCGCGGCCGGTGCGGCTGGCCAACGATGCCGATTGCCTCACGCTGTCCGAAGCCAGCGACGGCGCCGCTGCCGGCGCGCGCTGCGTGTTCGGAGTGATCCTGGGCACGGGCGTCGGCGGCGGCGTGGTGGTGGACGGAAAACTGCTCGCAGGCCCGAACGCCATCGCGGGCGAGTGGGGGCACAACCCGCTGCCGTGGCCGCGTCCCGAATGGGACGAGGTGCCCGGTCCGCTCGGCTGGGACGGCCGTTACGGGTCGATCGAGACGTACTGCAGCGGCACGGGCCTCGCGCTGGATCACCAGCGTGTCACCGGCCAGAAATGCAGCGGCGAGCAGATCGTGGCGGCGGCCGAAGCCGGCGACGCCGCGGCCCAGGCGACGCTGTCGCGACTCGAGGACCGGCTGGCGCGCGCGCTGGCCAGCATCATCAACGTGCTCGACCCGCACGTGATCGTCGCGGGCGGCGGGCTGTCGCGGCTCGACCGCCTCTACCGCAACGTGCCGAAGCTCTGGGACGCGTGGGTTTTTTCGGATCGCGTGGACACGAAGTTCGTGCCGGCGATGCACGGCGATTCCAGCGGCGTGCGCGGCGCGGCCTGGCTCTGGCCGGAAACCTGATGCTCCCCGCGCCGCAGGCGCGTGGCTGATGGATGCCCGCTGCCTGGTAAAGGCGCGGGTGTAAGAGTTGCCTCCGCGGCTGTCACTCACCGTCAGGTCGCAGGTAGAACTTGACCACTGCCCGGCGCGGGCGCGTCGCGGCAGGCTGGGGACCGCGACAAGTTCCGACCGCCAGGAGCTCCGTGACAGCCCCCCCGATTACCGCCACGACCCGCGCTCCTGCCCAGCGCGAGCCGCAACGCCTGCTGCTGCTCGGCTTTCCGCCCGCCGAGGCCGAGCGCGTGCGTGAGCTGTGCCGCGCGGACGAGGCGCGCTACGCCGTGTTCAGCCGCCTGAGCGCGGACGTCGAGGACGTGGACCACGGCCGCTACGATTGCGCCGCGCTGTTCCTCGCCGGCTCCGGCCTGGACGACCTCGCCTACCTGATGCGACTGTCGAGCCGCTGCGCCACGGTCGTGGTCAGCGGCCAGTCCGAGGCCGAGGTGCGCTGGCTGCGCCTGATCAATTGCGTGGTCCCGGTGACCGAGTTCACCCCGGCCCGCCTGCTCGCTGCCGCCGACGAGGCGCAGCTCCGCCGCCGGCACCAGTTTGCCGGCAGCGTCGCCGCCGACGCGCTGCAGTCGCTGCGCCGGGCGGTTGGCTCGACCGAGCTCGTCGAAGACCCCGGCATTCTCATCCTCGACGAACGCGACCGCGTGGTCTTCGCCAACCCGTCGGCCAAGGCGCTCGGCTCCGACACCACGCGCCGGCTGCTGGACACGCTGCGGCAACGCGGCTGGCCGCAGCGTTCCCCCGGCGAGCAGCGCATCGCCGCGCCGACTCCCGGCGCCGAGCCGCTGTCGGTGTCGGTCCTCGCGCTGGAGGAGCACGGGCAGCCGCTCAACGTGCTGCGCATCGAGCGGGCCGCATCCGGACCGCCCACCGAATCCCTGCTGCAACACCTGTCGCTGATCGACGCGCAGACCGGCCTGCCCAACCGCAGCCACTTCCTGGCCCAGCTCGAGCAGGCGGCGAACTCCAGCGCCGGCACCCCGGCGCGCATCGCACTGCTGCTGATGCAGCTGGAGCGCCCGGGCGAGAGCGCCGGGCGCGAGGACACGCTGGCCGCGGTGCGCCGCATCGCTGCCGAGCGCCTGGCCGAATGCGTGCGCACCGACGATCTCGTCGCCCGCCTCGGCGGTGACGTGTTCGCCGTGCTGCTGCGCGGATTCTCGCGGACCGAGGACCTGCTGCAGCCGGCGCGCAAGCTGCTCGCCGCCGTCAGTGCGCCGTACCTGGTGGAGGGCAAGCCCACGCGCATCGGCGCGCACATGGGCGTCGCCGTGTTTCCGGAGGATGGCCGCGCCGGCATGGAGCTGCTGCATCGCGCGGATCGCGCCCTCACGCGCGCCCGCAGCGGCGGCGCCGCCGTGGAATTCTTCCAGGCCGACC
Organism: Binatia bacterium; assembly: GCA_035526525.1. Taxonomy (GTDB): domain Bacteria; phylum Pseudomonadota; class Gammaproteobacteria; order Nevskiales; family Nevskiaceae; genus JACPFV01. The sequence goes on along the minus strand of DATLCG010000127.1, from coordinate 7,346 downwards.
TGGGGAAACAGTTGCAGCGCCGCTGGCTGCTGGAATCCCGTCTGCCCGCGGCACTCGCGGAGCGCCGCTTCACCGCGCACTACCAGCCGCTGGTCGAGCCGCACTCCGGTCGCATCACCGGCGTCGAGGCGCTCGCGCGCTGGCACGACCCGGAGCTCGGCATGGTCCCGCCGGTGGAGTTCATCCCCCTGATCGAGGAGCTGCGGCTGATGAACGAGCTCTCGGCGCAGGTGTGGGAGCAGGCCTTCCTGCAGCTGCGCGAGTGGCGTGCCGGGCTGTCTCCGGACCTGACGCTCAGCATCAACGTCTCGCCCAGCCAGTTCCTGTGGCCCGGCTTCCTCAACAGCCTGCACGAGCAGCTGCAGCGCACCGGTGTGCCGCCGGCCGCGGTCGAGATCGAGATCACCGAGGGCCTGCTGCTCGAGGATCGCGACCTGACGCGCCTGGTGCTGAACGAGGCCGCGCAGCTCGGCGTGCGCGTGTACCTCGACGATTTCGGTACCGGCTACTCCTCGCTCGGCTACCTGGTGGACTTGCCGGTGGCGGGCATCAAGGTGGACCGCACGTTCTGCTCGGGCCTGCCCACCAGCCAGAACCACGTCGCCATGACCGTGACGATCCTGACGCTCGCGCGCCACCTGAAGCTGGACGTGCTGGTCGAAGGCGTCGAGACGCTGGCGCAGGCGCGCTTCCTGACGCGCCACCACGTGCCGCGGCTGCAGGGCTTCCTGTACAGCAAGCCGCTGCCGCCCGAGCAGATGGGCGTGCTGCTCGCCGACGGATCGTTGCTGCCGACCGGCTAGCGGTTTTCGGGTACGCGGTGGCCGGCGCGACGCTCGCCCCGGCAGGCCCGGCTCAGTGCGACACCGGCTTGCGGTGCTTTTCCGCGAACATGCGGTGATCCGCCTGGGTGATGAGCGCGTCCAGCGAGAAGCTCTCCGGGGCGTCGAACTCGGTGAAGCCGATGCTCACCGCCACCTCGAACGCCAGTGCGCGTGAAGCATTGTGCTGGACCAGCTGCTGCTGGATGCGTCCGCGCAGTGCCTCGGCGCTGTCGCAGCCCACCGCGAACACCGTGAACTCGTCGCCGCCCAGCCGCGCGACGATGTCGCTGTTGCGCACCGCCAGGCGCAGCGCCTCGGCGACCGCGGTCAGTGCCGCGTCGCCGCCGTGGTGGCCATGGCGCTCGTTGATGCGCTTGAGCCCGTCCACGTCGATGTACATCAGCGCGCAGCGCATCTTCTGGCGCCGCGCGACCTTGACCTGCTGCTCGACCAGCAGCTTGAAGCCGCGGCGGTTGTACAGCCCGGTGAGCTCGTCCGTGAGCGACTGCAGGCGTACCAGTTCCTCGGCGCGGTGCCGCTCGGTGACATCGGTGGCGACGCCGCCGATGTAGCGGTGGCTGCCGGCGTCCGCGAAGGGGAAGCGCACCAGCAGCCAGCGGCGCTCGGTGCCGGAGACGTCGCGTGACGGACCCTCGGTGGCCTGCGCCCGCCCGCTGGCCAGCACCCGCAGCTCGATCGCGCGGCAGCGCTCGACGAAATCGGCGGGGAAGTAGTCGGCGTCGGTGCGGCCGCGCCAGTCGTCGCCGGTGATGCCGAGGAAGCGGCGATAGGTCTCGCTCATGTACAGGTAGCGGCCGGACTCGTCCTTCATCCAGGACAGCGCCGGGTTGTGGTCCATGAAGGCCTGGAAGCGCGACTCGCTCTCGCGCAGCTCGCGCTCGAGGCGCTTGCGCTCCGCGATGTCGGTGCCGATGCCGGCGACGAACAGCCGCCCGCCCGGATCGCGCAGCGGGAATTTCTCGATCCACCAGTCGGTGGTGCGGCCGTGGCGGTCGACGTTGGTGACCTCGATCTGCAGCGGCTGTCCCGACTGCAGCACCTCGCGGTCGGTCTGCGCATACTGCTGCGCGTCGCCGGCCGGGAAGAATTCGCCGTCGTGGCGCCCGGTCCAGTCGTCCTCTTCGCCGCCGTAGCGGTCGCGGTGCGCCTTGTTGCGGAACACGTAGCGGCCTTCGGCGTCCTTGATCCAGGCCACGGTGGGCGTGTGGTTCATGAAGGCCTGGAAGCGGCTCTCGCTCTCTGCGACGGCGGCGCGCGCGTCGTGCAGCCGCCGCAGGTCCCACCAGACGCGCCGCGCCAGGTACTCCTGCGTGTACGAGCCGGGCATCGCGATCACCGCCATGAGCGCCAGCGTGTAGGCCTGCAGCAGCGGCGCATCGGCGGGATGCGCCATTTCCAGGGCGATTCCGGCCGCGGTGAATGCAAGTGTGGCGAAAGCGATGCGGCGCCAGTGGAACGCGCCGAAGAACGCCACCGCGATCAGCACGATGCCCAGGATCTGCGCCGGGTAGTGCATGCCGGGCGTCTGCAGCGCCAGGGCGCGCAGCGCCAGCACCGTGAACAGCGCGGCGAGCACCGCCGAGCTCTGCAGCGCCTGGACCACGGGCTGCGGCAGGCGCGTCAGCGTCGCGATTGCGGCGAGCAGCGCCAGCGGTCCGACCATGCCGGACTCCAGCAGCGACAGGAACGGGTGGAGCGCCGCCGGGGCTTCGAACAGCGCCGGGTTGATCACGGGCGCGAGGCCGAAGGCGAGCGTGAAGGTCAGGAACAGGCCGACGCGCGCCCAGCGCACGCGCTCACGCAGCCATTCGCGGAACTCGGCCTCCTGCTCGGGCGCGAAGCGCAGTGGCGCCAGCGCCCGCGGCCGGGGAGCGGTTACCGGAGGCGCGCCCATGGCCAGCGCTGTGAAAACCCGTCGTCGTCCATCTCGCGCATCCTCGCCGCCATTCCGACCCCCGAAAACACGCAGCCCCGCGCGGGGCGGGGCTGGGTGCGCTGCTGGATGTTACCCGGTCGCACGGGCACTGCCGCGATGCCTCAGAGCAGCGGCACCAGCAGCAGGGCAACGATGTTGATGATCTTGATCAGCGGGTTGATGGCCGGGCCCGCGGTGTCCTTGTACGGATCGCCCACGGTGTCGCCGGTCACGGCCGCCTTGTGCGCGTCCGAGCCCTTGCCGCCGAAGTGGCCGTCCTCGATGTACTTCTTGGCGTTGTCCCAGGCGCCGCCGCCGGTGGTCATCGAGATGGCGACGAACAGGCCCGTGATGATGGTGCCGATCAGCACGCCGCCGAGCGCCTTGGGCCCGAGCAGCAGGCCGACGGCGACCGGCACCAGGATCGGCAGCAGCGACGGCACGATCATTTCCTTGATCGCCGCCTTGGTGAGCATGTCGACGGCCGCGCCGTACTCCGGCTTGGCCGTGCCTTCCATGATCCCCTTGATCTCGCGGAACTGGCGACGCACTTCCACCACCACCGCGCCGGCCGCGCGGCCGACGGCTTCCATCGCCATCGCGCCGAACAGGTAAGGCACCAGGCCGCCGATGAACAGGCCGATGATGACCATGTGGTCGTTGAGGAAGAAGTGGACCGACTTGCCCGCCGCCGTGAGGTTGTGGGTGTAGTCCGCGAACAGCACCAGTGCGGCGAGGCCGGCCGAGCCGATGGCGTAGCCCTTGGTGACGGCCTTGGTGGTGTTGCCGACGGCGTCGAGCGGATCCGTGATGTTGCGGATTTCCTTCGGCAGCTTGGCCATCTCGGCGATGCCGCCCGCGTTGTCCGTGATCGGGCCGTAGGCGTCGAGCGCCACGATCATGCCGGTCATGCTGAGCATGGCGGTCGCCGCGGTGGCGATGCCATACAGGCCGGCGAAGGAGTACGCGCCGTAGATCGCCGCGCACACGGCGAGCACCGGCAGCGCCGTCGCCTTCATCGAGATGCCGATGCCGGCGATGATGTTGGTGGCGTGGCCGGTCTGCGAGGCCGCGGCGACGTGCTGCACCGGCTTGAAGTTGGTGCCGGTGTAGTACTCGGTGATCCAGACGATCGCGCCGGTCAGGGCCAGGCCGATCAGCGCGCACCAGAACAGCGGCATCGCGTGGACGCCCATCATGGCCTTGGTGATCGGGAAGAAGGCGACCGCCGCGAGCACGCCCGAGACGATCACGCCCTTGTAGAGCGCGGCCATGATGCGGTCGCCGTTGGCCTTGACGAAGAACGTGCCGATGATCGAGGCGAGGATCGAGACGCCGCCCAGCACCAGCGGGTAGAGCACCGCGTTGGGCCCGTAGGTCGCGGTCATCAGGCCGCCGAGAACCATGGTGGCGACGACGGTGACCGCGTAGGTCTCGAACAGGTCCGCGGCCATGCCGGCGCAGTCGCCGACGTTGTCGCCGACGTTGTCGGCGATGACCGCGGGGTTGCGCGGGTCATCCTCGGGAATGCCGGCTTCGACCTTGCCCACCAGGTCGGCGCCGCCGTCGGCGCCCTTGGTGAAGATGCCGCCACCAAGCCGCGCGAAGATCGAGATCAGCGAGCCGCCGAACGCCAGGCCGACCAGTGCGTGCAGTGCACGGCCCTGGTCGCCGGTGAGCTTCGTCACCACCATGTAGTAGCCGGCCACGCCGAGCAGGCCCAGGCCCACCACCAGCATGCCGGTGATGGCGCCGCCGCGGAACGCGACCGCGAGTGCCGCGTTGATCCCCTCGTGCGCGGCCTGCGCGGTGCGCGAGTTGCTGCGCACCGAGATGTTCATGCCGATGTAGCCGGTGGCGCCCGACAGCAGCGCGCCCACGGCGAAGCCGATGGCGGTGTACCAGTCCAGCGCGAAACCGAGCACCAGCAGCAGCACCACGCCGACGATGGCGATGGTCGTGTACTGGCGGTTCAGGTACGCCATGGCGCCTTCCTGCACGGCCGCGGCGATCTCCTGCATGCGCGCGTTGCCGGGCGACTTCGCCAGCACCCAGCGCACCGAAAACACGCCGTAGACGATGGCGGCGAGCGCGCAGACGATGGCGATCCACAGGCCCTGGGTCACCAGGAAAGTTTCGAACTGCATCGGGTCTTCTCCCCTCGAAAAGTCTTGTTTGGTGTTGCGTGGGACTCGCCGCGGCGGTCGGCCCGGGCGGTCAAAAAAGGCGCGCGATTCTAGCGGTAAACCCCCGCGACGGGATAGGGCCGCGGGGCTGCGCCGGCCCTGCCGCGGCCGCTATTTCTTCAGCTCGAACGGCGCCAGCTTTTTCGTCACCGCCACGTTCTTCAGCTTCACGTATTGCGGCAGCCCGTCGCGGAACGGCGGCAGGTCCTCGCCCGCGATCAACGGCGCCAGGTAGCGGCGGCACTTGTCGGTGATGTGGAAGCCGTCGGCCGTGATGAAGTCGCGCGGCATCTTCTTCTCGACGTTGGCGACGCGGTCGAGCGGTGCCTCGCCGGTGCGCCACTTGTACGGCTTGTCGCCGAGGCGCTCGATGGTCGCCATCACGCCCGACCTGCCCTTCAGCGCGAGCTCGACCGCGGCCTTGCCGACGGCATAGGACTGCTGCAGGTCGGTCTTGCTGGCGATGTGGCGCGCGGCGCGCATCAGATAATCCGCCACCGCCCAGTGGTACTTGTAGCCGATCCTGTCCTTGATGAGCTTCGCCAGCATCGGCGCCAGCCCGCCGAGCTGCGCGTGTCCGAAGGCATCCTTGCCGCCGGCCTCGGACAGGAATTCGCCCGACGGCGCATGCAGCCCTTCGCTGGCGACGATCGTGCACCAGCCAACGCGCTTCACGGTCGCGTCGACCTTGGCGAGGAATTTCGCTTCGTCGAACACGATCTCGGGGAACAGGATCACCTGCGGCCCGTCGTCCGGCGTGGTCGCGGCGAGGCCGCCGGCCGCGGCGGTCCAGCCCGCATGACGTCCCATCACCTCGAGGATGAAGACCTTGGTCGAGGTCTTGGCCATCGAAGCCAGGTCGAAGCTCGCCTCGCGGATGGACACCGCCGTGTACTTCGCCACCGAGCCGAAGCCCGGGCAGGTGTCGGTCAGCGGCAGGTCGTTGTCCATCGTCTTGGGGACGTGGATCGCCTGGATCGGGTAGCCCATCTTTTCCGACAGCTGCGAAATCTTGAGACAGGTGTCGGCCGAGTCGCCGCCGCCGTTGTAGAAGAAGTAGCCGATGTCGTGCGCCTTGAAGACCTCGATCAGGCGCTCGTACTCGGCCTGGTTCTTGTCGAAGCCCTTGAGCTTGTAGCGGCACGAGCCAAACGCGCCGGCCGGAGTGTGGGTCAGCGCGCGGATGCTGGACGCGGGCTCCTTCGAGGTGTCGATCAGGTCCTCGGTCAGCGCGCCGATGATGCCGTTGCGGCCGGCATAGACCTTGCCGATCTTCGTGCGGTGCCTGCGCGCCGTCTCGATCACGCCGGCCGCCGAGGCATTGATGACGGCGGTGACGCCGCCGGACTGCGCGTAGAAGGCGTTGCGGGGCTTGGCTTTCGGCATGGCGTGAAGTGGATTCTGGCCGGCTTTCGCGGGCCGCTAGGTTAAAGGCCGGATTGACTGCGCGGAAGGCCAGTTGTTACGGTGGCGGCCCGTTTTTCCGGGCAAAGATCACAGCCGCGCGCGTCCCGCGCAGCGGCGTCTGTCAGGGACTTCTTCGCGCATGCGCATCGTGTTGGTCGGCGCCCCCGGCTCGGGCAAGGGCACGCAAGGCGACAAGCTCGTCACCCGTCACGGGATCCCCAAGATCTCGACCGGCGACGCGCTGCGCGCCGCGGTGAAGAACGGCACCGAGCTCGGCCGGCAGGCGGCGCCGCTGATGGCGGCCGGCAAGCTGGTCCCCGACGCGCTGGTCTACGGCATCGTCCAGGAGCGCTTCGCCCAGCGCGACGCGCAGAAGGGCTTCATCCTCGACGGCTTCCCGCGCAACACGGCGCAGGCCGAAGAGCTCGACCGCATGCTCGCGCACCTGCAGCAGCCCGCGGTGTCCCGGGTGGTGCACCTGCACGTGCCCGACGAGGAGATCGTCCAGCGCCTGCTGGCCCGCGCCCAGAAGGAAGGTCGCGTCGACGATCGCGAGGACGTGATCCGCCAGCGCATCCAGGTCTACAACGCCGAGACGCGGCCGCTGCTCGACTACTACAAGAAGCAGAACAAGCTCGTCACCGTGCCGGGCGTGGGCACCATCGAAGAGATCTTTCAGCGGCTCGAAGCGGTGCTCTGAACTTCGCGCCCCGCCGTCGGGGCGCGGTGGGTTGGCCGAAGCGCGGGGAGGCCGCGCGTCGGAAAAGAAAATCGGGGCACGAACCTGTTTTCGACGGTCCGTGTTCGTGGTGGACGGCCGCATCCGGTGCTTCCGCTACTCGGTGCGGTGGGTGGGCCGAAGCGCGGGGGAGGCTGCGCGTCGTGCGCCCTAAGCGGCGCCGGCTTCGCCGGTGCCCTGCGCTTCTCGCCCGGAACGGGGTACCGCGCATGCGCGCGCTTCTTCCCACGATGCGGTTGGTGGGAACAAGGACC
>DATLCG010000125.1:0-4085 GCA_035526525.1 Binatia bacterium | reverse complement strand
GCCAGGCCTCGCCCCATGTCGCCTTCGGAATTTTCGGGTAATTGTTCTTCCAGGCGCGATACCAGGTGGTGCCGGAGAGCATGACGGCCAGGATCATGCCCGGCACCATGCCCGCCATGAATAATTGCCCGACCGATGCGGAAGAGACCCGCTCGCCGGCCGGGCCGAAATAGACCGCGCCGCTGGTCGATACCGCATAGATCACCATGATGATCGAGGGCGGAATCAGATTGCCGAGCGCACCGCCGGTGACAATGACGCCGGCGGCAAAGCGCCGGGGATAGCCGACCGACAACATCGTCGGCAGCATGATCGAGCCGATGGCGACCACCGTCGCCGGCGACGATCCCGACACCGCGGAGAACAGCGCCGCCGCCATCGTGGCGGCAATGCCGAGGCCGCCCGCCCAATGGCCGATCATCGTTCGCGCGAACTCGATCATGCGTCTCGCGACGCCGCCATGGGTGAGAAAGTTTCCGGCCAGGATGAAGAACGGGATCGCCATGATCTCGAACTTCTCGATGCCGGTGAACAGCTTCAGCGCCACCGATTCCACCGGCACCTGCGTGAACGCGAACAGGAACACCAGCACCGTGAGCCCGAGCGCGATGGACACCGGCATGCCGGTCAGCATCAGCAGGGCCAGCAGGCCGAACATCACCGCGGTGCTCACCGTGTGGCTTCCGGCGCCTGCGGCGTCACCGCGTCCAGGCCCTCGACGTGCGCCACCTCGTGCTTCGGCAGCGTGCCGGTGCGGAAGAACGTCCAGCCCACCTGCAGGAAGCGCAGGCACATCAGGAACGAGCCGCACGGCACCGCCAGGTACACCAGCCACATGGGCAGCCGCAGGTCGGCCGAGGTCTGCTCGGTGTGCATCAGGCCCGCGACCAGCATGGCGCCGAGCACGCCCACGGTGGCGGTGAACAGCGCGCCAGCGCCGAGGCTGAACAGGATGCACGCGCGCCGGGGGCCGGGCGGCAGGCGGTTCACCAGCACGTCCACGCCGACGTGGATGCCGGTGCGCACGCCGTAGGCCGCGCCGAACTTCGCCATCCACACGAACAGGTAGATGCACAGCTCCTGCGCCCAGCTCAGGTCCACCCGCAGCAGCGCGTCCTGCAGCCACGGCCACGGCAGGCCGACCGCGTAGCGGTGCGCCACGGCGACGAAGATGATCGCCGTCGCCGCGGCCATGAGCGCGGCAATGAGGGTCTCCTCGAGGCGGTCGAGCAGCCTCATGCCGGCGGCCCCGCCGGGATCACTGCGCGCGGAAGCCGGTGGCGGCGTAGATCGAGTCGATGAGCTCGGGGCCGATGACGTCCCGCATCTCGCGGTGCACCGGCAGCAGCGCCTTGCGGAACGCCGCGCGTCCCGCCTCGTCCAGCTCCACGATCCGGGTGCGGCCCGAGGCGCGGACCTTCTCCAGCGCCTGCTCGTTCTCCTGCTGCGCGATGTCGTTGGCGAACTTCGTCGCCTCCGCCATGCACACTTCCAGCGTCGTGCGCAGGTCCGCGGGCAGGCCGTCCCAGAACTTCTTGTTGACGATGACCGCGTAGCCCAGGTAGCCGTGCTGCGTGCGCGCCAGGTACTTCTGCACCTCGTACATCTTCTGCGTGTAGAAGTTCGACGGCGGATTCTCGGTGCCGTCGACCACGCCGGTCTCGAGCGCCGGGTAGACCTCGGAGAACGCCATCACCTGCGGCAGCGCGCCGAGCGTCTTCATCTGCGCGGCCAGCACCTGCGACGACTGGATGCGCAGCTTCAGGCCGCGGACGTCGGCCGGCGTGCGGATCTCGCGGTTCGCCGACAGGTCCTTGAAGCCGTTGTCCCAGAAGCCGAGCCCGGTGATGCCGCGCGACGCCAGGCGCTCCAGCATGCCGTGCCCGACCGGTCCCTGCGTCACCTTGTGCACCGACTCGTAGCCGTCGAACAGGTACGGCAGGTCGAACACCTCGAACTCGCGCGCGCCGAGCGGGCCGAACTTGGCCAGCGACGGCGCCAGCATCTGCACCGAGCCGAGCTGCAGCGCCTCGATCTCTTCCTTGTCCTTGTAGAGCTGGCTGTTGGGGAACACGGTGACCTTGACGCGGCCGTGCGTCCGCTCCTGCGCCAGCCTGCGAAACTCTTCCGCGGCGCGCCCCTTGGGCGTGTCGGCCGCGACCACGTGGCTGAACTTGATCTCGATCGGACCGGCCGGCGCGTCGCCGCGGCCACAGCCCGCGAGCACCAGACAGGCCAGCGCCAGCGCGCCGCCCGCGCGCAGCATCCCTGCTCTCATGGGTGTTCTCCCTCGTTCGTCCGAATCGTTCTAGAAGCCGAACCACTCCAACACGGGCACCGCCTGCGCCATCGCCGTGTGCCCGGCGTCGTTCGGGTGGATGCCGTCGCTGAAGTAGTCCGCGCGATATTCGTCCGGGGCGATGTCGCTGCGCAACACCGCGTCCCAGTCCACCACCCGGTCGCAGGCGTGCGAGTTGAGCAGCCAGGCGTTGAGCTTGCTGCGCTCCTGCGTCGGCTTGGCCGGCGCCGACTGCGCCGCCGGCGGCCAGGTCGAGCAGTACACCTGCACGCCGCGCTGGTGCGCATCGGCGATCAGGATCAGGTAGTCGTCGCGGATCTCCTGGTAGGTGCGGCTCGACAGGTCGTTGACGTCGTACACCATCACGGCCTTCAGGCCGCTCTGCGACCAGACGTCGCGCGCCAGCCGCCCGAGCCCCGCATGCAGCGTGTCGCCGCCGATCCCGGCGCTGACGATGCCCTTCTGGCGGCCGCGCGGGACCTCGGCGTTGACGCGCACCGACAGCTGGTCCAGCACGCGCCGGTGCGAATCGCGCGTGGAATTGTTGCCGTGGAAGGTGGAGCTGCCGATCGCGCCGACCGCGCCGTCGGCCTCGTCGGTCATCACGTCGATCGCGGTGAGCGCATAGGTCGAGCAGCCGCTGCACACCAGCGGCGTCTCCGGCGGCGCCTGGTCGCCGCCGATCGGCGCGAAGGACGCGCCGTCCTCCTCGAGCGTCCGGTCCCCGCCGCCGTCGGCGGTGACGAACGACGTGCTCCACGCGGCGCCCGAGCCCACCGGCGTCGTCGTGTCCGGCAGGAACAGGCTGATGGCGAGGTCCTGCTGCGCCTGCACCGGGAAGTCGAGCCCGTCGCTGTAGACGAAGTCGGTGGACGGCGGCACCCAGACGCTGCGCGAGCCGCCGTTGAAGGTGATGACGCGCGTGCTGCCCGGCACGATTTGCGCGCCTTCCTTCACCAGCGCGACGGTGGCGGCAGCGATGTTGAGCGGCGTCGCAGCGTCCATGGCGTTGGAGATGCGGATGCGCAGCCGGTGGCCGCCGATGGTGGGACGCACGATGTTGCGCACCGTGGCGTTGGCCGGGCCCGCGCTGCTGCCGGTGATCGGCGCGCCCCACGCGCCGATCCACGCCTCCGTCGCCGGCGCGGCCGCTCCGCCCGGTCCGGCGCCGGAATCGCTGGTGATGCCGCAGGCGGCGGCGGTCAGGCCGAGCGTGAGGGCGGCGGCGCGGTGGAGAACGGTCTTCTGCATGGGAGCCTCTCCGGCAAGATCCTTCACGTCGCCTGCCGGAGTCACTCCGGTGGCCACACCCCGTTGGTGAAGCGCAGCACCATGAAGCCGTTGTCCTGGCAGGTGCCCCACAGCTGGCCGCCGCCGTCCGGCGTGCGGATCACGCGGATCTGCGAGGAGCACCAGTCCGTCGTCAGGTTCGGCGGCGCCGCGCCGCCGGTGGTGCTGACGAGGCCGTGCGCATGCTCCGACCCCACCAGCTGGTCCAGCTTGCCGACCTGCGCCGGCGGGTTGTAGTACGCGATTTCCTTCGGGCTGTACGGGTTGCTGATGTCGAACACGCGGATGCCCGACTGGAAGTAGCCGCAGGCAGCGACGGTCGGATCCTGCTGGCGGTCGACCCCGCAGTAGTGCGCCTCGTAGCCGAACGGCGAGCCGTTGCCGGCGACGTCGGCCTGGAACGCGGTGTCGTTGTCCGGCTGGTGGATCTCGAGCTTCAGCTTGCTCACCACGAACGGCTTGGCCGGGTCGCTGACGTCGATCAGCCGCGCGGCGC
>DATLCG010000106.1:0-13095 GCA_035526525.1 Binatia bacterium | reverse complement strand
TGACCGCGATGCGCGCTTCCGGCGTGTCGCTGCTGCGCATCGGCGGCGCCACCGTGATTGCCGGTGCGATCCTGGGCGCCGGCGCCTTCGCCATCGGCGACTGGGCCGCGCCGCAGGGGCAGCAGCTCGCCGACGACCTCAAGGCCGGCGTCAAGGGCAAGGGCGGCATGGGCGGCAAGTCGGTGTGGCTGCGCGAAGGTCCGCACGTGTTCCACGTGCGCAAGCTGATCACCGAGGACCACGTCGGCGCGCTCGACATCTACACGCTCGGCGCGGACCTGTCGCTCAGCGCCGCCACGCACGTCGAGGAAGGCGTCTACGAGAAGGGCCAGTGGGAATTCAGCCGCGTGCACCGCACCGAGTTCGCCGACGGCGCCGCCACGGTGCTGGAGCTGCCGTCGCTCGACTGGCACGGCACGCTGTCGCCGGAAGTGCTGAAGCTGTTCGTGCTGGAGGCCGACGCGCTGTCGGTGCGCGGCCTGCTGCGGCTGATCCGCTACCTGCGGCAGAACAGTCTCGACAGCCGGTCCTACGAGCTGGCGCTGGACCGCAAGCTGGTGGCGCCCCTCACGGTGATGACGATGATGCTGTTCGCGATCCCCTTCGTGCTCGGTCCGCTGCGCAACACCGGCGCGGGGCAGCGGCTGTTCGTGGGCATCCTGGTGGGGCTGGGTTTCTACGTCATCAACGAGGTCACCGCGAACACCGGGCAGATCTACGGCTGGTACCCGCTGCTCGCGGCCTCGGCACCGACGCTGGTGTTCGCGGGAATCGGGGCGTGGCGTCTGCAGCGGGTGAGATAGCCCGTCACTCCGCCAGCACCCGGAAACCCAGATCCTCTCCGCGATGTTCCGGCGCGCTGCGGCCCCGGTTGGCCGAACGCAGCGACTCCGGCTTGGTGCGCCAGCTGCCGCCGCGGATCACGCGCAGGGCGCAGCCCGCTGAATCCGCCGCGGAGCCGTCGGCGGCCGCACGCGAGTAGTCGTCGCTCCAGCAGTCCTGGGTCCACTCCCAGGCGTTGCCTGCCATGTGATGCAGGCCGAAGGCATTGGCCTGCAGCGCGCCGGCGGGTGCGAGCGCGGAAAAGCCGTCGTCGCAGTCGGCGCCGGGCAGGCCGGCTTCCAGGCCCGCGGTCGAGCGGTCGGCGGCGTTGGCGTAGCGGCACTGGTCCTTGCGCGTGTCGCCCCAGAAGCGGCTGCTGGTGGTGCCGGCGCGCGCGGCGTATTCCCACTCGGCTTCGGTTGGCAGGCGGTAGGTGCGGCCGGCTGTTTTCGTCAGGAACAGCACGTATTGACGGGCCTCGTCCCAGCTGATGTTCACCGCCGGCGCCGCATCGGTGCCGTCGCCGCGGCCGCGCGCCACGGCCGGGCAGGCTTTTGCCGCGACGCAAGCCTGCCATTCCCCGAAGGTGACTTCGTCGCGCGCCACGGCCAGCGGGTGTGCGAGCGTCACGCGATGCGCCGGCCCTTCCCAGGCCGCGGCGCCGGGCCCCGGCACCGAGCCCATCTGGAAGTCGCCTGCGGGCACCGCCACCATCAGCGGGCACTGCGGACAGTCGCGGAAGGTGGCGCCGGAAGTCAGCGTGGCGATGACGGTGCGCGAGCTCCGCGGCGCCTTGCGCGGGCCGGGTTTTTCCCTGGCGACCGCAGGCGCAGGCCCGGCGGTCTGCGGCGCGGCGGTCTCGGCCGCGACGGTGGCCGGCGCGGTCGCCGGCGCCGCTGGCGGCGTTGCGACGGCCATCGTGGCAGGTGCAGTGGCAGGCATCACGGGCGGTGCCGAGACGACGGGCGCAGCGGGCGCCGGGGCGCGCCGGCTGAACAGCCACGCCACCAGGGCCAGCACCGCGATGCCGCCGGCGATGGCCGCGAGCGTGCGCCAGCGGCGCCGCGCGGGCGGCAGCGGGGTGCGGAGGATCTCGGTGGCGTCCTCCGGCACCGGTGGCGCGACTGCCGGCGCAGTACCGGCAACGGGCACGGCGGCGCTGCCTTCGAGCGCCGCGCGGAACGCGGGCACGTCGCGCGGACGGTCCTCGGCATCGACGCGCAGCGCCCAGTCGATCGCCGCGAGGAAGGAGGGCGTGTAGCGCCCGGCGGCGGCGACCGACGCCGGCACCAGCGGATCGTTTCGCACGCGGTTGACGGCGTCGGCGGGCTTGCGCCCGGTCACGGCCCGGTAGGCCACCGCGCCGATCGCGTACAGGTCGGTCCACGGGCCCTGGTTGCCGTCGGAGGCGTATTGCTCCAGCGGAGCGTACCCCGCGGTGAGCACCGACAGGATCGAGCGCGTCATCTGGTTCAGGTTCTGCCGGGCGGCGCCGAAATCGATCAGCACCGGCGTGCCGTCGTCGCGCACGATGATGTTGTCCGGCTTGATGTCGCGGTGCAGGACGCCCTCGGCGTGGACCTTCTCGAGCCCCGCCAGCACCGGCAGCAGCACGGCGCGCAGGCGGTCCTCCGGCAGTGTCGCGCCGTTCTTCGTCAGCGCCGCCAGCGTGGTGCCCTGCGCGTACTCCATGACGAAGTACGCGGTGTTGTGCGCCTCGAAGAAGCGGTGCACCTGGATCAGGTTGTGATGGCGGAAGCGCGCCAGCACGCGCGCTTCCTTCAGGAAGTGGTGCCGGCCCCAGGCAAAGGCTTCCTGTGTGTCCGGCGAGCGCACGGTGACGTCACCGTCGCTGACGCGCACCGCGAGGTCGCCCGGGAGGTATTCCTTGATCGCGACGGGCTTGTCGAGGTGCGTGTCGCGCGCCAGGTAGGTGATGCCGAAGCCGCCGTGGCCGAGCAGGCCCTCGATGCGGTACTCGTGCAGGCGCGTGCCGGGCAGCAGCGCGCCGACGAGCTGCTGCGAAGCCGGCGACTGGTCGGACATGGATTCCCGCGATTTCCCCGGCGCGCATTATGCCCGCCGGCCCGGCGCCCGCTGCGGGATTTTCTCCGGGGCCGCGGTCAGGCCGGGTCGTTCTTGAGCGCGCCCCGGATGTTGGTCACCGCCAGGAACACCTGCAGCACCACCAGGGCCCATGCGTGCGCCGGCACCGCCCAGACGGTCCACAGGACGTTGCTGGCGAGGAAGCACCAGAAGCCGGCCGCGCGCCGGTGCTTGTGCTGCGCGCCGACCAGCCATGCCGCCAGCACCGTGACCGCCATGGCCGGCCACTGGATGAAGTCGAGGCTCATCGGCGTCAGGCCGCGCGCAACCGTGAGGCCACGCGCTCCAGGCCGACGCAGCGCGCGGGCGACTGCGCCGCGGTCGCGCCGAGGCGCACCGCGCGGACAGGGAGAAGCGGCAGGGATGGCATGTGCAGGCTTGGACCCGGTACCGCGAGGAGGAAGTTCCGGCGCGGGCCTCGCGCACGGCGCATACTTTTTCGATGTCCGACACGCCGCTGCACCGCGCGCCGATCCCCTTCATCACGCTGCCCAACTGGGTCAAGGCGGCTGCCCAGTGCGGCTTCAACATCGAGCCGGTATTCCGCGAGTTGGGCATCCAGACCGACCTGATCCACCTCGAAAGCGCGACGGTGTCGCTCGGCATGCTCGAGGCGGCGATGGAGGCCTGCGTGGCGCGTTCGCGCAGCGCGCACTTTCCGTTCGTGCTGGGCGAGACGTTCGCTTTCGACTACCTGCCCGACCTGCAGACCTTCCTCACCACCGCGCCGACGCTGCGCGAGGCGGCGCGCGTGTTCGGCTGGGTGCGCGAGCTGATCAATCCCATGATCGACGTGCGCGTGGACGAGGCGGGCGACGAGGCGGCGCTGGTGGTGCTCGATCCGCCCGGCAACCTGCCGCAGCGGCCGTATTTCACCGAGGCGCTGTTCGCCTCGGTGGTGAAGTTCAGCCGCAGCCTGCTGCGCGGACGCGGCGAGCCGCGCCGCCTGTCGTTCGGCCACGCACGGCCGGGCTACGCGGACGAATACGCGCGGCACTTCGGCCTGCCGGTGGCCTTCGGCGCCGGCCGCAATGCCATCGAGTTCGAGCGCAGCCTGCTCGACCTGCCCCTCGAAGGCGGCTACCCGGCGCTGCACCAGCAGGCCGAGATCCGCGTCGAGCGGCGGCTGCAGCACCTCGCGCGGCCGACGGCGCTGGTGGCCGCGGTCGAGGAGCTGCTGGCGGCGCAGCCGGGACTGCTGCGCGGCGGCATCGGGGCGGTCGCAGCCCACCTCGGGCTCGGCGCGCGCACCTTGCAGCGGCGGCTGCGCGACGAGAGCCAGAGCTTCGCCGACGTGCTGGGACGGGTGCGCTACCGGCTCGCGGTGTCGTACCTCGAACAGCCGCAGGCCGACCTGGAGGCCGTCAGCGAAAAACTGGGGTTTTCCGACCGTCGCAGCTTCACGCGCGCGTTCACCCGATGGAGCGGGGTGTCGCCGAGTGCCTTCCGCAAGCGCGCAGCAACATGAGATAGTTGCTGCAAGTCACTGACCAAGCGGCGTTAGTTATATGTCGCGAAATGTTCCTCCGCGACGCCTTCGGTCATGGTGCGCAGGCCCTGCGGTGCGTACAGTGACAGTGCTCGACACCACGGAAGCACCCATGGCACAGCAGGCGATCGTCCCGCGGCAAGGTCCCGATTTCGGGCTCGATGGCGACATCCCGCGCTGGTGGCTCGACAACGACCCCTTCAAGACCCGTTTCTTCGACGCCATGTCGGTGCTGTTCCCCGAGGGCGAGAAGTTCTTCATCAGCTGCGTGCGCGACTACCGCGACCGGATCACCGACCCGGAACTGGCGGCCCAGGTGAAGGACTTCATCTACCAGGAAGGCCAGCACGGGATGGTGCACACGCGCTTCAACAACCGGCTCAAGGCGCAGGGGATCGAGGTGGACCGCATCCTCGATCGTCAGAAGCGGATCATGTTCGGCTTCTTCCGCAAATACTTTTCCCGGCAGTTCACCCTGGGCCAGACCGCGGCAGCCGAGCACATGACGGCGCTGATGGCGCACGGCTTCTTTTCGACCGGGCTGATGGAGAAGGCGGATCCGCGCATCCGCGCGATGTACGCATGGCACGCGGTCGAGGAGATCGAGCACAAGGCGGTCGCCTACGACGTGTTCCAGAAGGTGGCGAAAGGCGGCTACCTGACGCGGATCCTGTCGTTCATGCAGACCACGTTCTCGTTTCCGTTCCACGTGTTCCTGATCATGCGCCACATGCTGAAGGTGGATGGGGTCGAGAACCGCCCATGGGTGTGGCTCAAGGGCCTGTGGTGGCTGTACGGCTGGGGCGGGCTGTATCCGCGCCTGATGCCGCATTACCTCGTGTATTTCGTTCCCGGATTCCACCCGTGGAAGTTCGGCGAGATGCGCAGCTACGAGGTCTGGACGCGCGCGTTCGCCAACGGCGGCGACGCCATCGCCGCGGGCGATGCCGTGGTCGGAGCCTGGCGCCAGTTGCCCGCCGCGGCCTAAATTCCGGCCCGGCAAAACTTGCGGCCCGGCCCGGGCCGGTCCGCTAGGACACGGCCCGCTGCTCGGGCTCCTCGGCCGACACCGCCAGCAGTTCCTGCAGCACCGACAGCTCGACCGGCTTGACCAGGTGGCGGTCGAAGCCGGCCTCGCGCGAGCGGCGGCGGTCCTGCTCCTGGCCCCAGCCGGTGAGCGCGACGATGAACGCCTGGCGTCCCCAGGGCTTCTCGCGCAGGTGCCGCGCGACGTCGTAACCGTTCATGCGTGGCATGCCGATGTCCAGCAGCACGACCTCCGGCTGGAACGCTTCCGCACGCTCCAGCGCCTCGATGCCGTCGTGCGCCAGCGCCACCTCGTGGCGCAGCGTGCGCAGCAGCAGGGCCAGGCTGTTGGCCGCGTCGCGGTTGTCGTCGACCACCAGCACGCGGCGCGACGCCACCGGCCGCGCCGCGGCCGGCGCCTGCGGCAGTGCCGGACGCAGCAGCGTCACCGCCAGCGGCACGCGGACCACGAACTCGCTGCCCCGGTTGGCGCCTTCGCTGTGGGCCTCCACGGTGCCGCCGTGCATCTCGACCAGCCGGCGCACCAGCGACAGCCCGATGCCCAGCCCGCCGGTGCGGCGCTCGAGCGAGCGGTCCACCTGGGTGAACATCTCGAACACCTGGCCGAGCATCTCTTCCGGGATGCCGACGCCGTTGTCCTTCACCCGCAGCACCGCGTGCTGTTCCTCGCGCGCCAGCGACACGCGGATGTGCCCGCGCGGCGGTGTGTACTTGGCGGCGTTGTTGAGCAGGTTGGCGATGATCTGCGTGAGCCGCGTCCGATCGCCGCTGACCAGCAGCGGGTGATCGGGCAGGTCGAGCTCGACGTGGTGCGCGTTGACCGCGATGATCGGCTGGCTGATCTCCACCGCGCCGTGCACCGCGGTGTTGAGCACCACCGGCTCCTTCTTCAGCTGCAGCGCGCCGCGCGTGATGCGCGACACCTCCATCAGGTCGTCCACCAGGCGCACCAGGTGCGTCACCTGCCGGTCCATCATCTCCACCACGCCGCGGACCGTCGCCGGATCGATCTGGGGCGTACGCAGGATCTCCAGGCTGTTGCTCACGGGCGCCAGCGGATTGCGCAGCTCGTGCGCCAGCAGCGCCAGGAATTCGTCCTTGCGCCGGTCGGACACGCGCAGCGCTTCCTCGGTGTCGAGCACGCGGCGATGCGTCAGCGCGTTCTGCAGCGCGATGGACGCGGTGCGCGACATCGCCAGCAGCAGCTCGCCGTCGCCCGCGGAGAAGCCGTCGCGCTTGTTGTGCAGCTCGAAGAAGCCGATGGCCTGGCCGTCCACGCCGAGCAGGGGCGTGGCCAGCGCGCTGCGCACGCCCAGCTGCTCGCGCAGCGCCGGCGTGATCTGCGCATCGAGCGCGGCATCGTTGGTGAGGTAGGGCACGCGGTGATCGAGCACCCACCCCGCCAGGCCGCTGCCGGCGGTCCAGCGCTGGTCGAGCGGGGTGGCGCCCTCGCGGGTGAAGTAGCGCTGCACCGCCATGGCATCGCCGCGGCGCAGGCCGGCCATGCCGCCGGCCGCGCCGAGCAGGCGCGCGGCTTCCTGTGCCAGCAGGTCCAGCAGCGCGTCCACGTCGAGCGTGGAGTTCAGCTTCTCGCTCAGCTCGAGCAGCGAGCGCAGGCGCTGCTCGGCCGCCTTGCGGTCGCTGATGTCGCGCGCGACCTTGGCCGCGCCGACGATGGTGCCGCCCGCGTCGCGCACGGGAGAGACCGACAGGGAGATGTCGATGTGGCGGCCACCGCGCGACACGCGCACGGTCTCGTAGGGCTCGAGGCTCTGGCCCCGACGGATGCGCTCGAGGATGCGCTGCTCCTCGTCGCGCCGGTCCGCCGGCAGCAGCCTCTCCACCGACTGCCCGATCACTTCGGTGGCCGGCCAGCCGAACAGGCGCTCGGCGCCTGCGTTCCAGGAAGTGATCGTGCCGTCGAGCGTCAGCGAAATGATGGCGTCCTGCGAGGATTCGACGATGGCCGCCAGCCGCCGCTGGGCCTCTTCGCCCTGGCGCCGATCCTCGATGTCGACGCACTTGCCCACCCACTCCGACAGGCGCCCGTCCGCGCCGGACACCGGCATCAGCCGCGCTTCGAGATAGCGATGGGTGCCGCTGCCGGCGTGCCAGACGCGCAGGTCGAAATGCTGCCGGCCCGGCTGCGCCGCGGCGTCCTGCCACAGGCGCCGCACGCGCTCGCGGTCGTCCGGGTGCACGGCCTCGAGCCAGCCGAAGCCCCGCTGCTGTTCGGCGCCCTGGCCGGTGTAGTCGCCCCAAGCCTTTTGCGGTCCGTGGAATGCACCGTCGGGTCCGGCCACCCAGAGCAGCGCGCTCGCGCTGCTCATCAGCAGCCGGTAGCGGTCCTCGCTCTGCTCCAGGGCGTCCCGCGTACGCTGCTGCTCGGTGACGTCGCGCGCCGCGCCGACGATGCGGCGGACGCGTCCGGAGCCGTCGCTCAGCGGCCGCACGCGCACGTGCAGCCATACCACGCGGCCATCGCGCGCCAGGTAGCGCTGCTCTGATTCCACGGTTTCCCCGGCGAGCAGGCGGGCCAGCCGCGCGGACGAGTCCGCGAGATCGCTGGCCGCCAGCAGCGACTGCCAGGGGCGCGCGCGCACTTCCTCCGCGGTGTAGCCGAGCAGGGCCTGGAGGCCGCCGCTCACGGTGTCGAGCCGGACCTCGCCGGCGTCGTCGACGGTCGCGGTGAAGGTGCAGTCCGCTCCCAGCGCGGCGGTGGCCTCGTGCAACTGGGCGGCCTCGCGCAGGCGGAGAGCCTCGGCCCGCATGCGCAGCCGGAACGCGTGAAAGGCGCTGCCCAGAAGGGCCGACGCGAGCGCGGCGGCGAGGCCCAGTCCAGCGGGGACGGCCGCGAGCGGGGCAAGCGCGTACGCCGCGCCGCCGACGGCGGCGCTGACGGCGAGAACTGCGGCGTAGCCGGCCACGACTTGAGGATGTTTCATCGCTCCCGCCCGGGAAAACGGGGGGGCTGGAAGTGTATGCAATTTCCCGTGTGCTGGAAGGAAATATGCACAATTTACCGCTCGATGCGGGCGCCTACCGCCATGCGCGCGCACAAGCGAGCGGGTACGGAGCTTGCGTGACCTATTCCTCGGATTTTCAGGAGACTAGCCATGGCCCGCATCGAGAAATCCATCGAAGTGCAGGTGCCCCTGCGCACCTGCTACGACCAGTGGACGCAGTTCGAGGAATTCCCCCGCTTCATGGAGGGCGTCACGGAAGTGCGGCAGCTCGACGATACCCACCTGCACTGGTGCGCCACCGTCGGCGGCAAGGAGGTGGAGTGGGACGCCGAGATCGTCGAGCAGATCCCTGACCGCCGCATCCTGTGGCGCAGCACCACCGGCAAGCCCAATGCGGGCACGGTGGAGTTCGAGTCCGTCTCCGGCGAGTGCACCCGGGTGCGGCTGGCGATGGAGTACGAGACGGAGGGCGTGGTCGAGAAAGTGGGCGATGTCCTCGGCGTGACCTCGCACCGCGTCGAGAAGGATCTCGAGCGCTTCAAGCAGTTCATCGAGCAGCGCGGGGTCGAGACCGGCGAGTGGCGCGGTGAAGTCGCCGGCGGCCGGATGCTGGACGGCAGCGGCACGCAGCCGAGACAGCGTTAGCGAGCGAGTCAACAAAATCGCCGCCCGCGGGCGGCGATTTCTTCGTGGCGCGGTGCCCCTGGCTAGGCCGCCAGCTCCCGCAGCATGTAGTGCAGGACGCCGCCGTTCTCGTAGTAGTCCCACTCCTTTGGCGTGTCGATGCGCACACGCGCCTGGAAGGTGGTGGTCTTGCCGTTGCGCGTGGCCTTGACCTTCACTTCCTTCGCGCCGCGCGTCAGGCCCTCGATGTCGAAGGTCTCGGTTCCGTCCAGGCCGTGCGCCTGCGCGCTCTCGCCGGCCAGGAAATTCAGCGGCAGCACGCCCATCCCGACCAGGTTGGAGCGGTGGATGCGCTCGAAGCTTTCGGTGAGCACCGCCTTCACGCCCAGCAGCAGCGTGCCCTTCGCGGCCCAGTCGCGTGACGAGCCGGTGCCGTACTCCTTGCCGGCCAGCACCACCAGCGGCGTCGTGTCCTTCTGGTACTTCATGGCGACGTCGTAGATCGGCTCGACCGGTCCGGCGCTGCCGTTGAGGTAGCGCGAGAACCCGCCTTCGACCCCCGGCACCATGGCGTTCTTGATGCGCGTGTTGGCGAAAGTCCCGCGCATCATCACTTCATGGTTCCCGCGCCGCGAGCCGTAGGAATTGAAGTCGGCCTTCTGCACGCCGTGCTCCAGCAGGTACTTGCCCGCCGGGGAATCCTTCTTGATGTCGCCCGCGGGCGAGATGTGATCCGTGGTGATCGAGTCGCCCAGCAGCGCGAGGCAGCGCGCGCCGCGGATGGACGGGATGCCCGGCGTCTGCCTGGTGATGCCGGTGAAGTAGGGCGGGTTCTGCACGTAGGTCGACTTGCTTTCCCACGGATAGGTTTCGGACTTGGCCACCTTGATCGACTGCCAGCGCTCGTCGCCCTTGAAGACGTCGCCGTAGGTGCGCTTGAACATGCTGGCGTCGAGGCACGCCGCCAGCGTGTCGGCCACTTCCTTCTGCGTCGGCCAGATGTCGCGCAGGAACACGTCCTTGCCGTCCTTGCCCTGGCCGATGGGCTCGGCGGTCAGGTCGAGATCGGCCGAGCCGGCCAGCGCGTAGGCCACCACGAGCGGCGGCGAGGCCAGGTAGTTCATGCGCACGTCCTGGTGCACGCGGCCTTCGAAGTTGCGGTTGCCCGACAGCACCGCGGCCACCGACAGCTTGTTGTCGTTGATGGCCTTGCCGATCGGGTCGTTGAGCGGGCCCGAGTTGCCGATGCACGTCGTGCAGCCGTAACCGACCACGTGGAAGTTCATCGCTTCGAGATCGGCGAGCAGCCCGGATTTCTTCAGGTACTCGGTGACCACCTTCGAGCCCGGCGCCAGCGAGGTCTTGACCCACGGCTTCACCGACAAGCCCTTTTCGCGGGCCTTGCGCGCGACCAGCCCGGCGCCGATCAGCACCGCCGGGTTGGAGGTGTTGGTGCAGGAGGTGATCGCCGCGATCACCACGGCGCCGTCCTTCAGCGCGTAGGAATGGCTGCCGTCGGTGACCTGCGCCGGCCCCGCGGACTTGCGCAGCGCCTGCTCCTTGTCGAAGGCGGCGCGGAAATTCTTCTTGACCTCCGGCAGCAGCACGCGGTCCTGCGGGCGCTTCGGGCCCGCCAGCGAGGGCTGGATGGACGACAGGTCCAGGTGCAGCACGTCGGTGTACTCGGCCTCGGGCGTGTCTTTCGTCCACCACAGCCCCTGGGCCCTGGCGTACGTCTCGACCAGCGCGATCTGTTCCTCGGGGCGGCCGGTGAGGCGCAGGTAGGTCAGCGTTTCCTCGTCGATCGGGAAGATGCCGCAGGTCGCGCCGTATTCCGGCGCCATGTTGGCGATGGTGGCGCGATCGGCCAGCGGCAGGCCGTACAGGCCCGGGCCGAAGAACTCGACGAACTTTTCGACGACGCCGCGCTTGCGCAGCATCTCGGTGACCGTGAGCACGAGGTCGGTGGCGGTCGCGCCCTCGGCGAGCTTGCCGGACAGCCGCACGCCGATGACGTCCGGCATCAGCATGGTCGAAGGCTGGCCCAGCATCGCGGCCTCGGCCTCGATGCCGCCGACGCCCCAGCCCAGCACGCCGAGGCCGTTGACCATGGTCGTGTGCGAGTCGGTGCCGAAGCACGAGTCGGGATAGACCAGGCCGTTGCGCTCGAACACCACGCGCGCCAGGAACTCGATGTTGACCTGGTGGACGATGCCGGTGTCCGGCGGTACCGCCTTGAACGAATCGAGCGCCTCCTGGCCCCACTTCAGGAACGTGTAGCGCTCCTTGTTGCGGTCGAATTCCAGGTGGGCATTCAGGTCGAAAGCCTTGGCCGAGCCGTAGTGGTCGACCATCACCGAGTGGTCGATGACCAGCTCGACCGGGCACAGGGGATTGATCTTCGCGGGCTGGCCGCCGAGCGTCTTCATGGCGTCGCGCATCGCCGCGAGGTCCACCACGCAGGGCACGCCGGTGAAGTCCTGCAGCACCACGCGCGCGGGCGTGAAGGCGATTTCCTTGTCGGTGAGCTTGCGCAGGTCGGCGCCGGCGAGCGCCTCGACGTCGCTGGCCCGGATGTTGACGCCGTCCTCGTGGCGCAGCAGGTTTTCGAGCAGGATCTTGTAGGAGTAGGGCAGGCGGCTCAGCTTGAACTTCGGCTCCAGCGCCTTGAGGTTGAAGTAGGTGTAGGACTTCGCACCGACCTTGAGCGTGGACTTCGCCTTGAAGCTGTCCGTCATGGGAACTGCACTCCTGATTTTTTTGCGTGCCGCGGCGGTTCGCGGGGCGGCGATTATAGCGGCTCGCCCGCCTCGATCTCGCCGGCGCCGAGACAATCCTCGCCGTCATACAGCACGGCGTACTGGCCCGGCGCGGCCGCGCGCTGCGGCTGCCCGAAGCTGAGCTCGATCCCGCCGTCCGCGAGCTCCCGCGCGGTGCAGGGCTGCAGGGCCTGGCGGTGGCGGATGCGCGCGTGCAGCGCCGCCGGCAGCGGCTCCGGCCGGCGGATCCAGTGGAAGGCGCGCGTGCGCAGGCGCTGCGACAGGAGTCGCGACTCGTCCTGCGATACGATCAGGGCGTTGCGTGCCGCGTCCTTGCCGGCCACGAACCACGGTGCCTCGCGCGCGCCGCGACGGCCGCCGACCTTCAGCCCGCGGCGCTGCCCCAGCGTGAAATACATCAGGCCGGGATGCTGGCCGAGCACGGCTCCCGCGTCGTCGAGAATCGGGCCGGGCTGCGGCTTCAGGTAGGCCGACAGGAATTCGCGGAACGGCCGCTCGCCGATGAAGCAGATGCCGGTGGAGTCCTTCTTGCGATGCACCGGCAGGCCCGCGGCCTCCGCCATGCGCCGCACCTTCGGCTTGGTCAGATCGCCCACGGGAAACAGCACGCGATCGAACAGCGCGCGGTCCACCGCGGCGAGGAAATAGGTCTGGTCCTTGTTCTCGTCGGCGGCGCGCAGCAGGCGCGGCCCCTCGGGCGCGGCAGCCAGCCGCGCATAGTGTCCGGTGGCGATGAAGTCGGCGCCGAGCCGCAGTGCGTGCTCGCGCAGCGGCTGGAATTTCACCTCGCGGTTGCAGAGCACGTCCGGATTCGGCGTGCGGCCCGCGGCATAGTCGGCGAGGAAGCGCTCGAACACGCGCGCGCGGTACTCGGAGGAGAAATCCGCGCGATGCAGCGCAATGCCGAGCTCCTCGCTCACCGCGCGCGCATCCTGGAAATCCTGCGCGCTGGTGCAGTAGCCCTGCTCATCCTCGGTCCAGTTCTGCATGTACAGCCCGGACACGCGGTGCCCCTGCTGGAGCAGCAGCAGCGCGGCAACGGCGGAATCGACGCCGCCGGAGAGGGCGACGATGACGTGGGACATGGAGGTATTGTCGTTGCTTCGGGCGCTGCGGTGGCTGGGCCGAAGCGCGGGGGAGGCTGCGCGTCGTGCGCCCTAAGCGGCGCCGGCTTCGCCGGTGCCCTGCGCTTCTCGCCCGGAACGGGGTACCGCGCATGCGCGCGCTTCTTCCCACGATGCGGTTGGTGGGAACAAGGACC
>DATLCG010000104.1:0-4205 GCA_035526525.1 Binatia bacterium | reverse complement strand
CAGACCGGACGTTAGCCCAACAGCGCAGGGCCTCGCCAGCGACCTGCGTCGCCGCCGGTGGCCGCGCTCCCCCGGCATAATCGCGCGCGCCGGCGGTCCGGAAGGGTGTGCCTTGTCCGATTCACGAGTCAGTCTCGATTTGCCGCTGCCCTTGCCGGGCGGCCACGCGGCCTGGCGCGGCCTGCCGGGCCCTGCCGTCTCGCTGGCGGTCGCGGACGCCGCGCGTCGGCACGCCGGCCTGGTCCTGCTGGTGTGTGCCGGCGAGCAGCAGGCGTATCGACTGGAAGAGGAAGTGCGCTTCTTCGCGGGCCCGGACCTGGCGGTGCTGCACTTTCCCGACACCGAGGTGCTGCCGTACGACGCTTTTTCGCCGCACCAGGAGATCCTCAGCGCGCGGCTCGCCGCGCTCGAGCGCATTCCGAAGATGACGCGAGGCGTGCTGGTGACGACGGCCGACGCGCTGATCCAGCGGTTGCCGCCGCGCGCCTGGCTCGAGGGCCGCACCTTCCAGCTGCGCAAGGGCGACCGTCTCGACCCGGCCGCCTTCCGCGTGCGACTGGCGGGCGCCGGCTACGCCGCCGTGTCGGAAGTGCAGATGCAGGGAGAGTTCGCGGTGCGCGGCTCGATCGTGGACCTGTTCCCCATGGGCAGCGAGCAGGCGTTCCGCATCGACCTGTTCGACGACGAGATCGAAAGCATCCGCACCTTCGATCCGGAGACGCAGCGCTCGGCTGGCACCGTGGACGGGATCCGCCTCATGCCCGGCCGCGAATTTCCCGCGGACAAGGACGGCATCGAGACCTTCCGCCGCAGCTACCGCGCCTATTTCGCGGGCGATCCCTCGCGCAGCCGCATCTACAGCGAGGTCAGCCGCGCGGCCATGCCGGCGGGCATCGAGTCGTACCTGCCGCTGTTCTTCGAGGCCACTGCCGGGCTGCTCGATTACCTGCCCGAGGGTGCGCTGCTGGTCGAGGCCGAGCCGCTGGACGCGGCGCTGGCCGAGGACTGGCGCCAGATCGGCGAGCGCTTCGAGCGGCACCAGGGCGACATCGAGCGCCCGCTGATGAAGCCGGCCGACCTGTTCCACACGCCGGAACAGGTGCGTCAGCGGCTGGCGCCACTGGCGCGCGTCGCCGTAGCGGAAGCTGGCGCTGCCGAGGACGCCGGCGTGGTGCTTCTCGGCGGCGGCGCCGACAAGGCGCAGCAGCTGATCAAGGACGCGCCGGGACGCATCCTGTTCATTGCCGAATCCGCTGGCCGACGCGAAGCCTTGCTGGCCTGGCTGAAGCCGCAGGGCATCACGCCGCGCGATCACCCGCACTGGCCGGATTTCCTGGCGACGGACAAGCGCTACGGCATCCTGATCGGCCCGCTGCAGCAGAACCTCGGCCTGCCGCAGGGCGTGGCGCTGCTGGCAGAGACGCAGATCTTCGGGCTCACCGCGCCCGCACAGCAGCGGCGCCGCGCACGCGTGCGCGACCCGGAAGCCCTGCTGCGCAACCTGGACGACCTGCGCGAGGGCAGCCCGGTGGTGCACGTGCAGCACGGCGTCGGCCGCTACCGCGGACTGACCCGGCTCGATGCGGGCGGCGTCACCGCCGAGTACCTCGTGCTCGAGTACGCCAATGCCGACAAGCTGTACGTGCCGGTGGCCTCGCTGGCGCTGGTGCACCGCTACCTGGGCACCGATGCCGAGCACGCGCCGCTGCACACGCTCGGTGCCGACCGCTGGGAC
Source organism: Binatia bacterium (assembly GCA_035526525.1). Taxonomy (GTDB): domain Bacteria; phylum Pseudomonadota; class Gammaproteobacteria; order Nevskiales; family Nevskiaceae; genus JACPFV01. Next base: position 2,470 of record DATLCG010000104.1, on the reverse strand, counting down.
AAGGCCCGCGCCCGCGCGCGCCAGCGCGCGCACGACGTCGCCGCCGAGCTGCTGCAGGTGCACGCGCGCCGCGCGGCGCGTCCCGGCATGCGGCTCGCGGTCAACGACGGGGACTACGGCCGTTTCGTCGCGCAGTTTCCCTTCACGCCCACGCCGGACCAGCAGAAGGCGATCGACGACGTGCTGCGCGACATGGCCGGCGACAAGCCGATGGATCGCGTGGTGTGCGGCGACGTCGGCTTCGGCAAGACCGAGGTGGCGATGCGGGCGTGCTTCGCCGCGGTGCAGAACGGCCGGCAGGTGGCCGTGCTCGTGCCCACTACCCTGCTCGCCCAGCAGCACTTCAAGAACTTCAGCGACCGCTTTGCCGGCTGGCCGGTGAAGATCGGCGCGCTGTCGCGCCTGCGCAGCGACAAGGAGCAGAACGCGCTGCTGGCGGAGGCCGGCGAAGGCAAGGTCGACATCGTCATCGGCACGCACCGCCTGCTGCAGGACGACGTGACATTTCCCAAGCTCGGCCTGGTCGTCATCGACGAGGAGCACCGCTTCGGCGTGCGCCACAAGGAGCGCCTCAAGGCGCTGCGCGCCGAGGTGGACGTGCTCACGCTGACGGCGACGCCGATCCCGCGCACGCTCAACATGAGCCTGGCCGGGCTGCGCGACCTCTCCATCATCGCCACGCCGCCCGAGGGGCGCCTGCCGATCCGCACTTTCGTCGCCGAGCACGAGCGCGGGCTGGTCTACGAGGCATGCCAGCGCGAGCTGCGACGCGGCGGCCAGGTGTATTACCTGCACAACGAGGTGAAGGACATCGAGCGCACCGCGCGCGAGCTGCGCGAACTGGTGCCCGAGGGCCAGGTGCGCGTCGCCCACGGCCAGATGCGCGAGCGCGAGCTGGAGCAGGTGATGCTCGATTTCTACCACCAGCGCTTCAGCATCCTGGTCTGCACCACCATCATCGAGTCGGGCATCGACGTGCCGACCGCGAACACGCTGATCGTGGACCGCGCCGACGAGCTGGGACTCGCGCAGCTGCACCAGCTGCGCGGCCGCGTCGGCCGCTCGCACCACCGTGCCTACGCGTACCTGCTGGTGCCGAGCAAGCGCGCGCTCAAGCCGGACGCGGCCAAGCGGCTCGATGCGATCGAGGCCATGGGCGAGCTCGGCTCCGGCTTCCTGCTGGCGACGCACGACCTCGAGATCCGCGGCGCCGGCGAGCTGCTCGGCGAGGAGCAGAGCGGGCAGATCGAGGAAGTGGGCTTCACGCTCTATGCGGAGTTGCTCGCCGAAGCGGTCGCCTCGATCCGCGCGGGACGGCTGGGCGAGCCCGCGGCCGCGCGCGACGTCGAGGTGGATCTCGGCGTGACGGCCCTGCTGCCCGACGACTACATTCCCGACGTGCACACGCGGCTGGTGCTCTACAAGCGCCTCGCCGAATGTCCCGACCCGGACGCGCTGGGCGACTTCGTCTCCGAGATGGTGGACCGCTTCGGCAGCCTGCCGCCGCCGGCCGTCGCGCTGGCCGACGCCGCGCGCCTGCGTTTGCGCGCGCGACGCCTGGGCGTGGCGAAGGTGCGCGCCGGCGGTCGCGGCATCACGCTGGATTTCGGCCTGCAGACGGCGATCGAGCCGGCCCGCCTGATCCGCCTGATCCAGTCACAGCCCAAGGTCTACCGGCTCGAGGGCCAGCAGCGCCTGCACCAGCAGCGCGCGCTGGACGCGCCCGATTCGCGCGCGCCGGCCGTCACCGACCTGTTTGATAGTCTGGAAGGAACCAAGCGTGAAGGGTGAAGCGTGAAGCGACTGTCACTGCTGGCCGCGGGCCTGATCGCGCTGTGCACCGCCCTGCCTGCGCAGGCGGAGAAGTACCGCGTCGACCTGATCGTGTTCCTCGACCAGAGCGGTCCTGCCGGCGAGTCGCTCGGACCGCCGCGCACTCCCGACTCCGCCAACGCCTTCGAGCCCACCGAGATCGCGCGCCTGCGCGCGGCGGGCATCGAGATCCTGCCGGACGAGCGCTTCGGCCTCATGCAGCAGTGGCAGCGGCTGAAGAACAGCCGCCGGCAGGAGCCGGTGCTGCGCGTGGCGTGGCTGCAGAAGGATCCGCCGGCGGAGCGCGGCACCGCTCTGCGCCTGCGCTGGGGCCAGCCGCTGGCGCTGACGACGGCTTCGGGTGCGAGCGCGATCTACCCGGTGGACGGCACCGTGGCGCTCATCGCCGGCCATTACCTGCACCTGGACGCCGAATTCCTGCACACGCAGCGCACCGGCGGCGGCGATCTCGGCAGCTTCAGGCTGCAGGAGAAGCGGCGGGTGAAGCGCAACGAGCTGCATCACCTCGACAGCCCGCGGCTCGGACTGCTGGTGAAAGTGCAGAAGGCCGACGCGGCTCCGGCAAAAGGCGGCGGCTGAGCCGCCCGCGCAATCCGACCCTAGTAGCCCTTGTCGCCGCGCACCGCGTCGCGGACGC
>DATLCG010000126.1:0-5131 GCA_035526525.1 Binatia bacterium | reverse complement strand
ACACGATCCAGAAGGCGGTGGAGCTCGGCGTCGCCGAGATCGCGCCGCTGGTGACAGACCACTGCGTGGTACGGCTCAGCGACGAGCGCTGGCAGCGCAAGCAGGAGCACTGGCAGTCGATCGCCGTGGCCGCCGCCGAGCAGAGCGGCCGCACCCGCGTGCCGCGCGTCGCGCCCGTCACCGACCTGCGCGACTGGCTCAACGCGGCGCCTGCCGACACGCTCAGGCTGGTGCTGGCGCCGGAGGCCGAAGCGCCGGCCGCCACCCTGCGCCAGGGTGGGCAGCGCGTGGCGCTGGTGGTCGGGCCCGAGGGTGGCTTCAGCGACCTCGAGCTGCGCCTGGCCGACCTCGCCGGCTGCGTCGCGCTGTCGCTCGGCCCGCGCATCCTGCGCACCGAGACTGCCGGCGTCGTCGCAATGTCCCTGGTCCAGGCCCTGTGGGGCGATCTCAAGCCGAAGGAGAAATGACGTGTTGATCTCGCAGGCCCGCATCGTCAACGAGGGGCGCATCGTCGAAGCCGACGTCCTCGTGCAGAAGGGACGCATCGAGCGCATCGCGCCGTTCATCGCGGCGCCGCCGCGCACGCGCGTGGTCGACGCGCGCGGCAAGCTGCTGCTGCCGGGCGTGATCGACGACCAGGTGCACTTCCGCGAGCCCGGCTTTCCGCACAAGGGCGACATCGCCAGCGAGTCGGCCGCCGCCGTCGCCGGCGGCACCACCAGCTTCATGGAGATGCCGAACACCGATCCGAAGACGGTGACGCGCGAGCTGCTGAAGGCGAAGTACCAGCTGGCGGAGAAGCGCGCGCACGCCAACTACGCGTTCTACTTCGGCGCCACCAACGACAACCTCGCCGAGATCGAGCGGCTCGCGCCCGGCGAGGCCTGCGGCGTGAAGATCTTCATGGGCGCCTCGACCGGCAACATGCTGGTGGACGATCCGGCCACGCTGGAAAGCATCTTCGCGAAGTGTCCGACGCTGATCGCGACGCACTGCGAAAGCACCCCGCGCATCAAGGCAGCCGAGGCAGCCGCGCGCGCCAAGTACGGCGAGGACGTGCCCGCCGCCGAGCACGCCCACATCCGCGACGCCCAATGCTGCTACGAGTCGTCGTCGCTGGCGGTCGGGCTGGCGCGCAAGCACGGCGCCAACCTGCACGTGCTGCACCTGACCACGGCGCGCGAGCTGGCACTGTTCCAGCCCGGCGACCGCCGCATCACCGCCGAAGCCTGCGTGCACCACCTGTTCCTCGACGAATCGGCCTACGCCACGCTTGGCCACCGCGCCAAGTGCAACCCGTCCATCAAGACCGCCGCCGACCGCCAGGCGCTGGTGCAGGGCGTGAAGGACGGCCGCATCACGCTGATCGCCACCGACCACGCACCGCACACCGCCGACGAAAAGGCGCAGTCCTATTTCAAGGCGCCGTCCGGGCTGCCGGTGATCCAGCACTCGCTGCTGATGATGCTGGAGCTGGTGCAGCGCGGAGAGCTGGACCTGAAAACCGTGGTGCACCGCATGTGCCACGCGCCGGCCGAGCGCTTCGGCGTGCAGCAGCGCGGCTACGTGCGCGAGGGCTGGCACGCTGACCTGGTGCTGGTGGACCCGAAGACACCGACGAAGGTGACGGCGGAATCGCTGCTGTATCGCTGCGGCTGGTCGCCGTTCGAGGGCCAGTCGTTCTCGCACTCCATCGCGGCGACCTGGGTCAATGGCGAGATCGCGTGGGAGTCGGGCAAGCTGGCGGCGCGGCCGCATGGGAAGCGGCTGGAGTTCGGTACGCAACCATGAGCACGAGCTACCGGTTCGAGACGGTCTGGCCGACGGCCTCCGAGGACGTGCGCCGCGAGGCGATCGCGCTGTGGCGCGAGCACCACGCGATTCCCGATGCCGAAGCCGCCGAGCGTGCCAAGCAGCTGGCCGTGACGGCACGCGACGAAAGCGGGCGGCTCGCAGCCGTGTGCACCGCGTACAAGGCGCCGGTCCCGCGACTCGAGCACGAACTGTATTACCTGCGTGCTTTCGTGGCGCCGCCGGCCCGGCGCAGCCGCGTCGGGGTGGACCTGGTCAACCACGCGAAGGAGGCACTGACGCGCTACAACGCTTCGCTGCCGCCGGAGCGGCGGCTGATCGGCATCGTCATGGACATCGAGGCCGAGGTCCTGAAAAAGGGCGATCCGGAGATCGTCTGGGCCCACTGGTCGTGGGTCGACTTTTATTTCATCGGCCGCACTCCGCGCGGCACGCACCTGCGCGTGCACTACTTCAAGGAAGTGCCGCTGCGTTTTGCCGCCGAGCGGCCCGCGCAGTGACCGCTGCCCCGCGCCGCTGCCCCTGGTCGCTCGGCAGCGACGCCTACCGCGCCTACCACGACGTGGAATGGGGCGTGCCGGTGCATGACGACCGCACGCTGTTCGAGTTCCTGGTGCTGGAGGGCGCGCAGGCCGGCCTGTCCTGGAGCACGATCCTGCACAAGCGCGACGCCTATCGCCGCGCCTTCGACGGCTTCGATCCGCGCAAGGTGGCGCGCTTCACGCCCGCGCGCGTGAACCGGCTGATGCAGGACGCCGGCATCGTGCGCAACCGCCTGAAGATCGAATCCGCCGTGAGCAACGCCCGCGCCTTTCTCGCCGTGCAGAAGGAAGTCGGCAGCTTCGACCGCTACCTGTGGTCGTTCGTCGATGGACGCCCGGTGCACGGCCGCTTCCGCTCGTGGAAGCAGGTGCCGGCGCAGACCGCGCTGTCGGAGCGCATCAGCCGCGACCTCAGGCGCCGCGGCTTCCGCTTCGTCGGCGGCACCATCGTCTACGCCTACCTGCAGGCGGTGGGCGTGGTGAACGACCACATCACCACCTGCTTCCGCCACGCCGCATGACCCTCCAGCGCATCACCGGCGAGCTGCTCGCCCAGCTCGACCGCCAGGCCCAGGCCAGCCCGCGCCTGCGCACGCACCACAACCTGCACGAAGGCCCGCAGGCCGCGATCCAGCGCCTGGCGGTGAAGCTGCGCCGCGGCACCTACATCCGGCCGCACCGGCATCCGCAGAAATGGGAGCTCGGCGTGGTGCTGCAGGGCCGCATGGACCTGCTGCTGTTCGACGATGCGGGCACGCTCACCGAGCGCACCACCATGACGCCCATGGTCGGCGTGCTGGCGGTGGAGCTGCCGGCGCGCACCTGGCACAGCTACGTGTGCGTGTCGGACGCGGCGACGTTCTTCGAGGTCAAGGAAGGCCCGTACGACCCGGCGACCTCGGGCGAGTTCGCGCCGTGGGCGCCGCCGGAAGGCGACGCGCAGGCGGCCGCCTACCTGGACTGGATGGGCAGCGCGCCGGTCGGAGCGCGCTTCGGGTAGCAGCCCCGCGGCGGTGCGCCGGAGCGCATCGCCGCATCGGCGCACCGCCTCGGCGCTGCGCTACTTCAGCGCCGCGGCCTCCGCCAGCGCCTTCTTCCGCGTCGCCTCGAACTCGTCGCCCGCGCGCCAGCGCGGCATCGCCGGTGCATCGGCCACGCGCTGGCCGAGCCGCAGCAGCAGCATCGCGTCCTGCACCGCGCCGTCCAGGTTCCAGGAGTCGCGCAGCTCGTCCGAGGGCTGGTGGTAGTCCTTGGCCACGAAGGCTTCCTGCTGCTCGCGCCCCCAGCCCTTCGGCTTGCCGATGACCTCGGTGCCGGAGCGGACGTAGGCGCTCGGCACGCCGATGCGCGCGAAGCTGAACTGGTCCGACCGGTAGTAGCTGCCCTTGTCCGGGAACGGGTCGTCCACCACCCCGCGCTTCTGCGCGGCGGTCAAGGTGCGGAGGGTGTCGTCGAGGCTGGACTTGCCGAGGCCGATCACGGTGACGTCCGAGGTCGGCCCCCAGATGTTGATGCCGTCCATGTTGATGTCGGCGGCGATGCGGCCCGCGTGCACCGGCGGGTGCGCCGCGAGGTACTTCGAGCCCAGCAGCCCCTGCTCCTCCGCGCCCACGGCGGCGAAGTACAGCGTGCGGCGCGGCTTCTGCGCCTGCTGCGCGAAGGACTGCGCCAGCACCAGCAGCGTCGCCACGCCCGAGGCGTTGTCGAGCGCGCCGTTGTAGATCGCATCGGCACCCGCCACGCCCGGCTTCAGGCCCAGGTGGTCGTGGTGCGCGGTGTAGAACACCGCCTCGCGCGCCAGCGCCTTGCCGGCGCCCGGCAGGCGGCCGATGACGTTGGCGGTCTGCGTGCGGTGCAGGTCGTTCTTGAGGTCCAGCGAGACCGTCACGCCCAGCGGCACCGGCCGGAAGTCGCGCTGCTCGGCGCGCGCGCGCAGCGCGTCGAGGTCCTGGCCGCCGAGCTTGGCCAGCCGCCGGCAGGCGTCCTCGGTGGCCCAGGCCTTCACCTGCAGCCGCGGCTCGCCTTCGTCCGGCAGCTCGAAGTTCTCGCCGGTCCAGGAGGTCTGCACCACCTGCCACGGGTACGCCGCCGAATGCTCGGTGTGGATGAGGATCACGCCCGCCGCCCCGGCGCGGCCGCCCTGCGCGTACTTGTAGTCCCAGCGCCCGTAGTACAGGCGCCGCTTGCCGGCGAAGAGCTGCGGATCGCTCTCCGGGTCGTTGTTCATCATCACCAGGACCTTGCCCTTCAGGTCCGCATCCTTGAAGTCGTCCCACTGGTACTCGGGCGCCTGGATGCCGTAGCCGACGAACACCAGCTCCGCGTCCTTCAGCCCGGACGATTCCTTCTGCACGCCCGAAACGCCGATGAACTCCTCGCGCCCCTTCAGCACCACCCGCTCGGAACCGTGCCGGAACTCCACCGTGTCCGGCCCGTGGCTGGTGATGCCGACGACGTCGAAGCGCTGCAGCCAGCCGCCATCCGGCGCCCCCGGCTGCAGGCCCATGCCCTCCATCTGCGCCGCGATGTAGGACATCGCCACGTCGTCTCCGCGAGAGGCAGTGCCGCGGCCTTCGAGCAGGTCGGAGGAGAGAAAGCGGATGTGGGCGCGCAGGGCGTCGGCGGTGATGGCAGGGTTTGCGGCCGAGGCGCTGTTGGCGAGGAGGCTGAGGGCGGTGACGAGAATCGGCGCGCGTTGCATCAAAAGCTCCCTGTGGTTCATCGTTGTCCGGTCACTGGGCAAGAGGTTCGAGGCGCAAGGACGAGCCGATCTGTTC
>DATLCG010000097.1:0-7597 GCA_035526525.1 Binatia bacterium | reverse complement strand
TGTCGCCCGCGCCGTTGTCTGCCGTGGGCAGCGGCGGCGCATCGTCACCGTCCGGATCACGCGTGAGCGTGATGCCCGGGACGGCACAGGTCGTCTCCGGCACGTCGCACGCATCGCCGATGCCATCGCCGTCGAGGTCGGACTGGCTGGGATTGGGCGTCGCTACGCAATTGTCCGAGGCATCCGGGATGCCATCGGCATCCTGGTCCGGCGCACCGGTCGGGCAGCCGGCAATGTTGCAGGTCGCCGTGACGATCATGCGATACGGCGTGGTCGCGCTCGTCTCCTCGAAGAACACCGGGATCCAGCGACCCGGCTTCGGATTGGCAAAGGCCACCTCCTGGAAGCTGGCAACGCTGTTGCTGGAGACCTTGTTTGCGCCGGCCGGACCGGTGACCTGCAAGCGAAGTTTCTCCGCCGGCGTGGCGTATTCCAGGCGTACCGTGAGATTCGAATAACCGCCTGCAACCGCGGGCAGGATGAACGGGAACTTCTCGCCGGTGCTGTCGCAGCCCAGGCAGGCGATCAGCGTGCCGTTCGGGGCCACGGTCGCACCCGTGTAGCCGTGCCAGTCCAGCGACTGCCCCGCCGTCAGGGTTTCCACATGCACCGGGTCGCGCGCGCCGAGACCACCGAGCGCTTTCTGCACGGCAGCGTGGACGTTGACGTAGCCCGCACCCACCTCAAATGTCTTGTACGGCGTTCCGTGCTCGTCGGTCATCGGCGTCGCCGTGTCCTGGAGGAGCTGGAGCACCTGCTCGAACTTCAGGTTCGGCCTGGCTTGCAGCAGCAACGCCACGACACCGGCGACATGCGGCGACGCCATGGACGTGCCGGAGATGGTGGCGTACCGCGGATAGTCGCGGTTCGGCGGCGTGATGGCGCCGTTGGCCGAGCGGGTCGAGGTGATGAATGTCCCGGGCGCGGTGATGTCGGGCACGTCGTTGGGATCGCCCGCGGGATTGGCGCCGCGCGACGAGCTGCCGGCCAGGAGGCCCCGCGTATTGCCATTCGCGACCGCGATGGCGCAGGGACTCTTGGAGGTCGGCGCCATGGTGCTGGCGCCGGGTCCCGCATTGCCGGCCGCGAATACGCTGACGATACCGACGTCGTAGGCCTCTTTGACGGCGATGGCAATCGGATCGGTCGGATCGAACGCAGCCGGGTCGCCGCCATACGAGTTGTTCGTGACCCGCACGTTGTAGCGGGCACGGAACAGCGGATCGATGAGCTGGTCGTAGGCGTACAACGCATTCGTGAGAATGATGCTGTCGCCGTCGCCGGTGCCGAAACCGACGAGGGTGGCCTCGGGCGCGACGCCGTGGAACTTGCCGCCGCTCATGGCGCCGGTGCCGCCGACGATACCCGCGACGTGCGTGCCGTGGCCGGAGCTCGTGTCGGAATCCGGCGTTTCGATCGCAGTCAGGCCTTCGATCACCTTGGCGTTGTAGGCCAGGTGAGCGAAGTCGCCCTGCGTGCCATCGACGCCTGAATCGATGATCGCGACGCCGATGCCCTTGCCCGTGACACCGTAATCGGCTGCGGCGGCGGGCGCCTGGATGTAGGCGGTCGACTGGTCGAGCAGCAGCGGCAGCCTGGCGTTGTGCCAGATCGACACCAGCCCGAACGGCGCGAGCTGCACCTTCAGGTTCTGGATCAGGCGCGTGCTGACCGACGACACCGGGAAGGTGATCATCGGCAGGTGGTTGAACGGGTGCAGGCCCGACTTCTCGGCCCCGCCGAGGAGCGCGGCGCTCGCCAGGTACTTCATCGCCGCCTCGCGGCCGTTGGCGTGCGCGAAGCTCAGGATCAGCGTCGTCGACTGGCCGAACGGCATGCCGGAGCTCACCGACGCTGCTTCAGGCGCCGTGACCGGAAATGCCTTCTGGCAGGCGGTCGGCTCCCCGACGGTCAAGGTGATCTTGCCGTGGTAGTTCGTGCCGGCGCTCAGGTAACCCAGGACTTCCGCGGTGAAGCTGCCCGCGGGATCGTCGATCGTGACCTCCTCGGACGGCCCATCCAGGAGGTTGGTGCGCTGGGAAAGATAGCTGCGGGCACCGGCACCGGAGGGTCCGGTCACGGTCAGGTCGAGGTCCTCGACGCGGTTTTTCCACATGACCTGGACCGAGGCGAGCTGCACGCCGCAGGCCGCAGGAATCTCGAACGGCACCGCTGATGTCCCGCTGCCGAATCCGGCGTCGACATGCGAATCCCACTCCGCGACGGTCGAGGTTCCCACCGGCGGGCAACCGGGTGTGGGATCGCACGCGTCGCCGATGCCGTCGCGGTCCAGATCGATCTGGCTGGTGTTCGCCGCGGTGCGGCAGTTGTCGAACGTGTCCTTGACGCCATCTCCGTCGACGTCCGGCAGACTGTCGTCGTCGGCGATGACCACGCGCTCTTCGGTCGGCGTGCCCAGCGCCGCTCCGGTCGGCGTGCCGATGCGGAACACGAACTGCTCGTCGCCTTCGACCGTCGCGTCGTTGGTGATTCCGATGACGACGCTCTTCGCGCCGCCCTGACCGTCGGCCCACTGCAGCACGCCGGCGTGGCCTTGCTCGTAGTCGTCGAGGCCGGCGGTGGCTACCCCGTTCATGTCGATCGTGTCGTAGTAAACGCTGGCCGCGCCGTCGGTGCCGCCGACGCGCTCCACCATCACGGTCACGGCACCCGCGCCTTCGCTCACGGACTGCTGGCTCGTCAGCAGGCGCAGCGTGCCGGCCTGGCGCACCGCATCGTTGTCGAGGATGGTGATGCGCTGCTCGACCGGGCTACCCATCGTGGCGCCGCCGGTCGGCGTGCCGATACGGAAGACAAAGCGTTCGTCGCCTTCCAGCTGGGTGTCGTCCGTGATGCCGATGGCCACCGTCTTGGCGCTGCCGTCGCCATCGGCCCACTGCAACACGCCTGCGTGCCCCTGCTCGTAGTCATCGACGCCGGCAGTGGCCACACCGTTCATGTCGATCGTGTCGAAATAGACGCTGACCGCACCGGCGGCACCGCCCACGCGCTGGACCGTGACTGTCACCGAGCCGGCGCCTTCGCTGACGCTCTGGCGGTCGGTGCTCAGTCGGAAGCTGCCGGGCATGGCATCGGCGAGAGCAGCGGATGCGGGGGCGACCGCGGCCGCAGTGGCCACGATCGAAAACAGGAACGCGCGCGTCAGGTCGGCAGCCACGAACAATCTCCCCAGGAAGCAAGCTCAGCCGGATGTCCGGCAATTCCGCGTGGTCAGCGCCAGCACGGTGTCTTGTGATCCTCGGGAGCAGAGCTGCGCGCGGGCTCGTCACGACGCCGATCCTGCGATCGGCCCCAGAGACTCTCTCGTGCTGCGCCTGTGAATCTGATGCCGCCGCAGCGGCCTCGATGCGAGCCGCTCGTCGCGACCCTGACTGTCCGAATTGCGCGCGAGTATAGGGACTGACACGAGCGCCGCAAGAGGCGCCGCGCGCGTCGCCCGCCCCGCGCCGGTGCGGCATGCACGGCAATAACCTTTTGGTCGTAGGCCGCACGGCGCAGCCGCGGCGCTGGCGCCCTGTCCGGCCTGGAGTGCCCCCGTGACGCACCGCGGCGGCGCATCGCCGTCGCCATGGAGCGATTTTTACCAGCCGCGGACCCTGCTGCCGGAACGCGTTTCAGTGCGCCCGAAGCGGCGGTGCTAATGTGCCCCGCACCCGCCGCTCCCCTCTTTCTCGTGGCCGAATTCACGACCATCGGCATCATCGGCAAGCTGCGCGACCCGCGCATCGAGCCGACGCTGCGCGCCCTCGCCCGCCACCTGAAGCAGCGCAAGCGCACGGTGCTGGTCGAGCGCGCGACCGCCGCAGTGCTCGAGGGCGAAGGCGAGGTCGTCACGCGGGCTGAGCTGGCGAAGCGCTGCGACCTGGCCGTGGTGGTCGGCGGGGACGGCACGCTGCTCAACGCCGGCCGCTTCCTCGCTCCCGCCGGCGTGCCGATTCTCGGCGTCAACCGCGGCCGGCTCGGCTTCATGGTGGACGTGGCGCCCGAGGACATGCGCGGCGCGTTCGACGCGGTGCTCAAGGGTCGCTGCGTGCGCGAGCGCCGGCTGATGCTGTCCACCGAGATCCGCCGCGGCCTGAAGGTGCTGGGGCCGTTCACCGCGGTGAACGACGTGGTGATCCGCAACCAGGCCGCCATCCGGATGCTCGAGTTCGAAACCTGGCTGGACGACGAGTTCATCAGCCTGCATCGCGCCGACGGCGTGATCATCGCCAGCCCGACGGGCTCCACCGCCTACGCCCTTTCCGGCGGCGGCCCGGTGCTGCACCCGGGGCTCGACGCCGTGGCGCTGGTGCCCATCTGCCCGCACACGCTGTCGGACCGTCCCGTGGTCGTGGGCACGGACAAGGCGGTGCGCATCGTGCTCGGCGGCGATGCCGGCGCGCGCGCCATGTGCACGCACGACGGGCAGCAGAGCGAGACGCTGGCCGCGGGCGACGCGGTGGTGGTGAGCCGCTCGCCGCACACGCTCGAGCTGATCCACCCCGAGAGCTATCGCTACTTCGACATCCTGCGCAGCAAGCTGCACTGGGGCCGGGCCCGCGCCGCCGAGAAGTCCTGATGCTGCGCCAGCTCGCCATCCGGCATCTCGCCATCATCGAAGCGCTGACGCTCGACTTCGCACCGGGCTTCACCGTGCTGTCGGGCGAGACCGGCGCCGGCAAGTCCATCCTGATCGAGGCCCTCGGGCTGGTGCTCGGCGACCGCGCCGACGCCACCCTGGTGCGCGCCGGCCAGCCGCAGGCCGACGTCGCCGCCGAGTTCGCGCTCGGCGCGCGCGCGCCGGCGCGTGCGTGGCTGCGCGAGCACGCCCTCGACCATCCCGACGACGCCGACCTGTGCGTGCTGCGGCGGGTGGTCGGGGCCGACGGCCGCTCCCGGGCCTTCATCAATGGCGCCTCTGCGACGCTGGCGCAGCTGCGCGAGCTGGGGGAGCAGCTGGTCGAGATCCACGGCCAGCACGAGCACCAGCGGCTGCTGCACACGGACGTGCAGCGCGAGCAGCTGGACGACTTCGCCGGCCACGAGGCGCTGCTCGATGCCGTGGCCATGGCGGCGCGGCGCCACGCGGCGGCCGCGGCCGCGATGCAGCGCCTGCGCGCGTCCGCGGCGCGCGATCCCGCACAGCTCGACTACCTGCGTCACCAGATTCGCGAGCTCGAGGCGCTGGACCTGCAGCCGGCATCGCTCGAGCAGCTGTTCGCCGACCACCGCCGCCTGGCCAATGCCGGGCGCCTCCTGCAGGAAGGCGGCGCCGTCGAGGAGCAGCTCTACGGCAGCGAGTCCGGCGCCTACGCGCTGCTGGCGCGGGTGCAGTCGTCGCTGGGCGCGCTCGGCGATCTCGACGCGGCGTTCGGCGAGGCGCTGCAGCTCGTGGCCGGCGCGCAGACCCAGGTGCAGGAAGCCGCGGCCACCGTGCGGCGCGCGCTCGACCGCCTGGACCTGGACCCCGAACGGCTGGCCGAGATCGAGCAGCGCATGAGCGCGCTGCACGAGCTCGCGCGCAAGCACCGCGTGCGCGCCGAAGAACTGCTGGCCCGGCGCGACGCGCTGCGCGCGGAAGTCGCCGGCAGCGAGGGCGCCGAAGCCGCGCTCGAGCGTCTGCAGCAGGAGCAGGACGCCGCGCTGGCCGACTATCGCGCCGCCGCGCAGAAGCTGGGCGCTTCGCGACGCAAGGCCGCGAAGGACTTCGCCTCGCAGGTCGGCGCGGAGCTGCGCGCACTGGGCATGGCGCGGGCCGAGCTGGCGATCGCGGTGGAGACCGTTGCCGGCACGGCGCCGGCCGTGCCCCGCGCACACGGCGACGACGAGGTGCGCTTCGACTTCACCGCAAACGCCGGACAACCGCCGCGCCCGCTCGCCCGCGTGGCCTCGGGCGGCGAGCTGTCGCGCGTGTCGCTGGCGATCCAGCTGGTCGCGACGCGCTCGCGCTCGGCGGCGACCCTGATCTTCGACGAGGTGGACGCCGGGGTCGGCGGCGGCACCGCCGAGACCGTCGGGGTGAAGCTGCGCGAGCTGGCGCGCCGGCGACAGACGCTGTGCGTGACACACCTGCCCCAGGTCGCGGCGCAGGGACAGCAGCATTTCGCCATCCACAAGGAAGTGCGCGGCGGCCAGACGGTCACGCGCGTCACGCCGCTGGATGCAGCGCAGCGTGTCGCCGAGCTGGCGCGCATGCTGGGTGGCCGCGAGATCACCGCCTCCACCGAGGCGCACGCGCAGGAAATGCTGAAGCGCGCCGCCCGGGGCTGAGCTCAGGGCTTCGGCTTTTCCCCTTCCCGCCTGGCGTTTGCCGCTTCGCGCCTCGGCAGATTGGGACAGCTGTCGCCCCGCAGGCAGTGCCCGTACATGATCAGGCTGTGCTCGGTGAGCCGGAAGCCGAGTTCCTCGGCCTTCTGGCGCTGGCGCTTCTCGATCACCTCGTCCATGAACTCGTCCACGCGCCCGCAGCGCAGGCAGACGATGTGATCGTGGTGGTGGCCATGCTGCAGCTCGAACACGGCATGACCGCCCTCGAAGTGGTGGCGCATCACCAGCCCGGCCGCCTCGAACTGCGTCAGCACGCGATACACCGTCGCCAGGCCGATGTCCTCGCCCTGCTCCAGCAGCGTGCGATAGATGTCCTCGGCCGACAGGTGGCGGGTGGCGCTGCCCTCGAGCATCTCGAGGATCTTCAGGCGCGGCACCGTGACCTTGAGGCCGGCGTTGCGCAGGTCCTTCGATTCCACGGCGCGGTCCGCGAGCGGTTTTCGCTATCATTGCATGGAGGCTTTTCGCGGTTCATCCCCATGCGCTCCCTTCTCGTCCTCTCCGCCTGCGCGGCGCTGTGCGCCTGCGGTCTCGTCTACAAGCTGGAGACCAAGCAGGGCAACGTGATCGAGCAGAAGCAGCTCGACCGGCTCGAGGTCGGCATGAGCCGCGACCAGGTGAAGTTCCTGCTCGGCACGCCGATCGCCGCCAGTGTCTTCCGCGACGACCGCTGGGACTACGCCGGCTACTACAAGAACCCGCGCGGCAAGGTGTACAGCCGCACCGTCAGCCTGTTCTTCGAGGGCGACAAGCTGTCGCGCATGGAAGGCGCGAAGGTGGCGGCCGACGTCAACGCCACGCCCGACCTCGAGAAGATCCAGCAGCAGGAAAAGAAGGACAAGACCGACGCCGAGCGCGCCGGCGAGAACAAGGACACCGGCATCGTCATCCAGCCGAGATAGCGCGAGCTATTTCTTCCGCGCCGCGGCCCGGGTGCGGAGACGGCGTGCGTCCTTCGGGTCGGCCGCCAGCGGCCGGTAGATCTCGACGCGGTCGCCGTCCTCGACCGGCGCGTCCAGCGCACGCGCTGCGCCGAACACGCCCACTCCGGCCTCGTGCAATGCGAAATCCGGGCAGCGCTCGGCCAGGCCGGAGCGCGCGATGGCGTCGCGCACCGTGGCCCCGGGCGGCAGGCGCACGGTGACGGTCACGGCGCCGCCGGCGCCCGCGAACAGCACTTCCACCGCCAGTTCCTGCGCCATCAGCTCCAGAGCTCGACCAGGAAGTCGATCAGGCCCACGCAGTACAGCAGCAGCAGCAGCATGGC